>DJJW01000006.1 GCA_002434335.1 Lachnoclostridium sp. UBA6558
TCTCTATCGTGTCCATTGGAATCTCCTCCTTTTGTATCGCTCACAGTATGTGTTTTCTGTTATTTATACTGTTTGCTTTGTTATAATTAGATTATATCCTACTGACACGTATTTGTCAACCTTTTATAATTATTTATTATTTAATTCTGTTATATTAATATATGTTTGCAATTTGTCAGACTATTTCAAGCAATTTATATGCATCATAAATCACGATAGAATCTTAAGGTTTCCTGCAGTTCTGGTGTTATGGTACCACCCTCTTTTTCTATCATTCGGTATCTTAATTCAGTCTCCTTAATCTTCTTGGCAGTATTTCTTTTCAGGCGCTCCATAGCGTCTGCAAACAAAGGCATATTCTTAAATCGTTCCCTAAGTTCTTTACGGAAAGGACAATAGGTAGCTAAGATTTCTCTTGCAAATCGATTTAACCTGATTGCGCCATTGGATTCGCTCTTCATCCAGCCTTCATAATCTATAACAAAGATTTCTCTGTAGTTGTTCTTGCCCTTTTGTATCTGCGCTTTAATCTTTTCTCGCAGCTCCTCCGATATCTCTCTGTTCTTACGATAGAACTGGATGTAATCAGAGTACTCCGAAGTCAAAGATTTTTCTTTGATATTATTCCATGCATTTCCCTGAATACTTCTGCAAAGCTCCCAGCGGAATCTTCCAAGTACCTTTATGAGCATATCGTTAAGATTAGCGTCTACTAAAATAGGGAAGATAAATCTTCCTTCACGGCTCTTCTTCTTTCCTGTTATCTCCTGCCACATAACACCATTGTAACCCAGAACCGGCATTAAGATGATATCCGGATATACTGGCTGCATCAGATATTCCTTGGTTATTCCCTTAGCCGGATTTACGTAAAGAACTTCTCTGTGGAAAACAGAATAATCTATATCCAATAAGGTTTTCATTGTCTCATTAAAACGTTTGGAATTCAGTTTTAGGCTTTGTAAGCTCTTTACAATGCTCTCGCCCCATAGGAAAGGAACAAAGGTTGAAAACTGCCCATTTACAACTCTGGTGTTATAGCGGAACATGTTCTGCATCTCATATTTTACCTTTAGAACAGGGTTGGTTAAGGCATCTCTTTCCTGGTCTTCCGTTAGCTCGCCTCTTTTACGATTACTTCGTAAATAATCAGGATATTCCTGATCAAATTCATTTTTAGAAGGTTCTTTCTCTCCTTTGTAAATGCTGGTCAGCCAGGATTTGATATCGTACACTTTGCAAGGACCTGCATCTTCCTCTGCCTCATTATCAAGGAAATATAATTCTCTTAACTGCTCTGTTGATAGAAGCCTCTCATCTAAAAAACCATATTTCAGGAACAGGTCAATGACTTTAGGAGGGGTTGCTTCTTTGCAGGCTTTTAGGTATACGGATTCGTATAGTTCATAAAAATGCTGTGTAAGCTTTCTGCGAAGTATTCTGATTCTGTCATCTGTGGAAAATTTATCTCTCAGATTGATAAAGTCTAATATTCCATTGGATAATTCCTCTGCTTTTTCATGGTCATACAGAGCATAGGTACAAATCTGCTGCAGGGAGGCATCCAAAACCTCACTGACTTCTTTGGCTTCGTTTTCTGTATATAGAAAATTATTATCCACCTGTTCTTTACGGTTAGAGCTTTTGGATATCAGCGTATAATAGATATCTTCCATACGATTTCTATCGACACCGCATTTTCTGCCCAGTTTTTCCTCAAACAGTTTCTCTACCAGATTAATACGTTCAATGATAGCATCTACGACTTTAATAAGTTCCCTGTTGTCTCCACCTGTTTCATCGATGTTGATTGCAAGGACGGCATAGCTTTTATAAAGACAGCTGTCTGAATTATTTATAAGCACCGTAAGAAGCTTCTCAAGGTAATCTGCTATAGCTGCACATTCCGTAAGCATCTGGCTGATAATTTCCTGTGTATCTTCTACTGTGTAAAGAGCTACAATTTCACCGAAAGAGCAGAATGCCTTCCAGTTATCTACGGTTATTTTGGCACATTCCTTATAATACTCCAGCTTCTTATCATCCAGCATGTCCTCTTCACTATAAGCTTCCAGCTCCTGTAATATTGAAATTGAATTTACAGAATAACCTAACTTTGCGCATAACTCTTCGTATTTCTTATTATATTTTGTACTAAACTCGAATATCTCTTCGGCAGCACCTCGTAACTGACTATATATCTTTTCAACCTCTGCTACAAATCTGGATAAAGAGGCAGACATTAAACCCTTGTAATCTTTATTTATATTAAAGATATCTGTAATATCTTCCATATGTTGAATGGGGAAGCTATAAAACAGCACTTCATCGAAAGCTTCATAGGAACACTGATATTCACCAGCTCTTAAGTCACTGACACCGATAAAATTACCGGTACCTAACAGCACTCTGGCACCCTTTCCCTTGACCAGCACTCTTCCTTTCAGAATAATCGCTACGCCGTTAATCTTCTCCCCTTCAGTATATATCATCGTATTTTTGTCTACTTGATTTACCGCATTATGATTAATTATTATTCCCATGGCTCACCTCAGCTATCTCTTCAGAATAATCTAATTATAATTCAAAATCCGACAATCTGAAAGATGAATTTTGCATATTTATGATTTTGCGCCTAGTAAAAAAGCACCAATATATGATATTGATGCCAGTTTTTTTGGTTTTTTGGGGCCGGGCCATCCTTCATGATGGCTGAGCAAAGGCCTATCCCCATTGATAGATTCCGGCCCCTATAAATTGTTTATAGAAAACTACCCCCTTTGGCAGCTTCTATCAAGGTTGATACAAGAACGTTTCGGTTTGATAGAGAGAGTCATCCTTGTTCTATTTAATCCGCATAACAGCTTTTTTTATAATAAAAAAATGCCGTCCACATTATTGTGACGACATCCTTGCCAGATGATACTGTTTATTATTTTATATTTAATCCGTGCGCCTTGCTTTGAATGTATACCATAAGCGTTACCCTTACAGTTAACTCGGTCCAGGCACCCTTACGGCACACAGGAGCTTTCGCTTAGTGCTGCTTCATTCCTGACCTGACACGGTTCACGAATTCCTGTTGCGTAAGACCCAAACGTCAACATCACTTGTAAGGGGCTGCCCTACAGTACAACACCCTGGGCAAGACATCACCCCTGCTGTAGCGGATTGCAGGTACAGGGCACCGCTATCTCCCCGGCTGCACGGAAATTTTATGACAAAGTAAAAAATAAAAATGTAGATAATTAATTTGGAATTCAAATGCAGGAACATACCGAAATACTCTCCATGTTACATCCTGCTAAGACAGTATACTTGATTTTAATTACAAAGTCAAGTGACTGAAGCTTATTCCTCACGACAAACTCCGCCCATTTCTTCTTTTTTCAGTAACTTCTCTTTACGGTTTCGCTCTCTCAGCCCTACAAAGAAATCCTGTAGTACCTGTTTACATTCTTCTTCCATAACTCCGGTGGTCAGATCCACCTGATGATTAAACTCCTTCATCTGGAGAATGTTAAGAATTGAGCCTGCACATCCTGCCTTCGGATTCATGGCACCTACGATAACCTCTTTTATCCGGGCTTGTACAATGGCACCGGAACACATCTGGCATGGCTCTAACGTAACATAGAGGGTGCAATCCTCCAGTCTCCAGTCTCCCATGCTTTTGCTGGCCTTTTGGATAGCGGTTATCTCTGCATGGGCCAGAGTGGTTTTATTGGTATTTCTCCTATTATACCCTCTGCCTATAATTTTATCCTGATATACAATTACACAACCAATGGGTACTTCACCGATTTTTGCAGCCTTTTTCGCCTCTTTTAAGGCTTCCTTCATATATTTTAGTTCCATTTTAACACCAGCACTGCCACGAATTACTCTGATGCTGTAAGCTTTCCATGGCATCTTTCTATCGCTTTATTTTATTTCATACCTATTCAGATAAGTTAATTTTACAAACAATTCTTTCATATACCAATTTATTGGAAGAAGCTCTGGACGAACAGGGCTGTATTTGCTATATTAATATTACCACGGGCATCCTTTTGGGGCAAGTAATTACTTTCATATACCAACTGCTGCTGCATATATTTATAAAAGAGCCGGTAGAATACGTGGCAGGCACACACAGACGGGAATCCGGTTGAGAAACGAATGACTGTTTTTCAACTACGGATTCTGGAATATCAGATAAAAGATTTGATATTTACGAAAGGGGTAAGAATGAAAGAAAATAATAAATTGAAAGGATTTCACGCCAGGATTCTTTCACTCCTTATTATTTGTGGCTGTATCGCAGGCTGGCCTGCGATATACAATGGGTATAAATTATGAAAATACATGGTTTTCAGAAAACTACTCTGCTTGATTTTCCTGGACATCTTGCTGCAACTATATTTTTGGGCGGCTGCAATTTCTTATGTCCTTATTGCCACAACGGCTCACTTGTTCTCTGTCCTGACAGCCTTCCTGTTATACCCAAAGAAGACATTCTAAATACCTTAAAGAAGAGAAAAGGAATTATAGAAGGTGTATGTATAACCGGAGGTGAGCCAACCCTGGCTGCTGGTCTTACAGATTTTATTTCAGAGATAAAAGAACTGGGGTTTTTAGTGAAACTTGATACCAACGGCAGTAATCCTGCTCGCCTGAAGGATCTTGTTCTTTCCGGACTTATTGATTATGTTGCAATGGATATTAAAAACTGCAGAAATAAATATGCTCAAACTATCGGTAAAGATAGTTATTCAATAGACAAAATAGCAGAAAGCATTGATTTCCTGCTAACAGATAAAGTAGCTTATGAATTTCGAACTACTGTAACAAAGGAGCTCCATACTCCCGCTGATTTTTCAGCCATAGGTGAATGGATCAAAGGTGCAAAAGCTTACTATCTTCAATCCTATAAGGTTTCTGAGGACGTTATATCCCCTGTTTTTTCAGGATATAGCAAAGAAGAGCTTGTGCTTATACAGAAATCTCTCCTTCCTTTCGTAGAAAAGGTTGAAATCCGTGGATTGGATTAGTCCCAAACAGTTTATTCCTAACTATAAATTGGTACAGGAGAATTCATATGCAAATGGGTATTCAGACAGAGCGGCTGCAGTTACGTATTCTGCACCCTAATGAAGCTGATAAGGTTTTAATATTCTATTCCCAGAACAAAGACCAGTTTGAACCCTGGGAACCAGAAAGAGATGTTAATTTCTACACGCTATCCTATCAAAGGCTTTCCTTATCAATTGAATATAATTTAATGCAGCAGTCCAAGCTCCTTCGCTATTGGGTATTTCTGAAAGAAGATCCCCATACTATCATTGGATCAGTTAATTTTTACAACATTACAAAGGGGTCTTATTACACCTGCCAGTTAGGTTATAAATTCGACCGGCGTTTTGTAGGCAGAGGTTATGCCACCGAAAGCATCAGAGAAGCCATGCAGGTCCTGTTAACAGATTATGAAATCCACCGAATTGAAGCCAACATTATGCCCTCTAACCTTCGCTCCATACATCTTGTGCAAAAACTTGGTTTTCAATACGAAGGTCTTGCCATTTCCAGTATAAAAATAAACCACAAATGGGAAGACCATGCACGGTATGCCTTTCTAAATACAGTTAACTAAAATAAACTCTGTAACTGCCAAAAGAATGCAGCTGCAGAGTTTATTTATGTAATGCATGGATTTAATTACCACGATTAAGCAATACAGGTATATACCAATACCCGAACTCACCGGTTCTCTGAGGTTTTCTTTTCGCACATTTAAAGTTCTCAAAGCCAAACATCTTAGCCATAAATTTCTCTCTGTTGTGATAGATACCCGGTACACCAAGAATGTAATTCTGTCCGTTCTTATCGTTAACCCTGGCAAAGATCAAATGTCTGTAACTATAATAACCATGCAGTAAAAAGCTGTTATTTCCAAGTCCCCATAAATCCATAGGAAGCATTCCGATATCTTTTGGCTCTATCCTGGCACACCAGGCAATCTCATTATCTTCAAAGGGATACATTTTGGGGAAGTTGTGATATATCTGCTTTGCTAAGGGATGATCATCAAATATTGGCTTGTTATTGCTAAGACCTTCTGCCGCTTGGTCTGTCTTGGTATCCGATTCCTGAGGCTGATTCACTGACTGATCTGCAGGAGGCTGTACTGCCTCAGATGGCTGCGGAATTTCAGTTGCCGGTGATACTGTTACGTTATTCTCTAAAGAGCCTTCCTTGATTACTTCAGGTTGTTTGATTGCTTCGTCCTCTGTATTCCCGGTGGAATCTTCAACGGGATTATAATCCGTTAATTCTTCTGAATTACTAATGAAACTTTCTGCCGGATTTTCTATGGGACTTTGAATCAAGGTTTCATCCGGGATTACGACTGTATTTTCCACCGGAGATTTAACCACATTAATCTGATTATCTGGGCTATAATCAATTGGTGCATTCACCAGATCTTTTGCCGGTGCTGCCGGANNATGTAAGCTTTGAATCAACAGACTTACCGAAAAATGTCTCGGTGGAACTATCAATAGTTTTATTATTATTTGCCTCCTCGGGTTGTATTTCCTGTTCTTCATCCTGTTCTACAATGCGGTTAAAGTTGGGCGTAAGAAGGTCTTTCAAGGATTTATCTCTATCCATTTCACCCTTGTTATCTTCTTGGATTACTTCCTCCGTGGGTTTTGAATATTCAAACAAGACTTCTGCCAATGTTGCTGCTTTAATCTCTTCTGGAGTTTTATTTGTCTCAGGGCTATTAACGGTATCAGGAGTTCTATAAGTTTCAGAGGTTTTAACGAGTTCCGGGGT
>DJJW01000031.1 GCA_002434335.1 Lachnoclostridium sp. UBA6558
GAAATTTCTCCTACTCGATTTAGAATGCTTCATGATTTATTTTACGGTGTAAAAAGTTTTATATGTTATCCTTTATTGTATTTTGGGGATTTTAAACTGTTATTTGGATTGTTTTATTACAAGCGGGATTAAGAAAGAAAATAAAAAGAATAGTTCATAATTTCAGGTTGACTTAATTTGATTTAACAAAATTAAATTTTATGCTTGACAAATTCTTTATTTGTAACTATAATGGTAACAAATAGAGGAGATGATGATTATGTACTCAACAAAATATGCTGTAGGAATTCATATATTAAGCCTTATTGCTTTAAAACAGGGGGAGGAAATAACCTCGGATTATATTGCAGGCAGTGTGAATACAAATCCGGCTCTTGTAAGGCGGCTGATGAGTGATTTGAAGAAGTCAGGGCTCATCCAGACAAAAACAAAAGTTGGTGTTACCGGACTTATGAAATCCCCGGAAGAGATTACTCTTTTGGAAATCTTTAAAGCGGTAGAAAACCGGCAGGATTTGTTTGCAATCCATTCAGATACCAATTCAGACTGTCCGGTAGGCGCTAGAATAGGATGTGTACTAGAGAGTATTAATCATAAAGTTCAATCTGGTTTTCAAGAGGAATTGGAAACGATGCATCTATCTGATATTTTAGAGGGCTTAGGAAATATCTGAGTCAGGTCATTATCATCTATACAACTTATAGATAATTAGGTTATTTATCAAGAAACGAATGTTATTAACTTTCCTAAATGGAAAAATAAAATCAAATTGAATTTAATAGGAGGAATTATTATGAGCAAAAAAACAATCGGTATCATTGTAGGAAGTTTGAGAAAAGGATCTTTTAACAGAGCAATTGCAAATTACGTAGCATCAATAATACCTGAAGGATATGAAGCTAAATTCATTGATATAAACGGAATAGATTTATTTAATGAAGACCTGGAAGCTAATCCTCCGGTATCCTGGAGCAACTTAAGAGAAGCAGTCAAGTCATCTGATGCATATCTATTTTTTACTCCCGAATATAACCGTTCTGTACCAGCTGTTTTAAAGAATGTTTTGGATGTTGCTTCCAGACCTTATGGACAAAGTGTCTGGACAGGTAAACCTGCAGGAATAGTCAGTGTGTCTATGGGAGGTATTTCTGGTTTTGGAGCAAACCATCACCTTAGACAGACCCTTACATTTCTTGATGTCTATCCTTTACAGCAGCCGGAAGCTTACATTGGTAATGTTACCGCATTGCTGGATGAAGGTGGCAACCTTACAAATGAAGGTACAAAAGACTTCTTAAAAACTTACGTAGATGCATTTGTTGCCTGGATTGATAAATTTTAGCACATTTGAATAGCCAGTTGAGAGATACGTAAGCAATAATTGATCAGACTGTAAGCAATAAGTTTTTATTTATAATATAGAAAAGACCGCAACCTAGACATTATATTGAACTGACCCTCATAAGTTAGACCTAAGAAATCTAACTTATGGGAGGTCAGTTTTTTTTGGCAAAGTACAGTTTAAATTTAAGCTAAAAGTGGTACAAGATTATTTACAAGGTCAGGAGGGGAGTGGCAGCCGTCAGCAATATGGACAAAACTTAATAAGTAAAATATTTACATATTGCTTAAATTATACTATAATATTCTTAAATCGAAAGAACTGCCATTTTCCGAAACGAAAGGGTTTCATGATCATGATTCGCGCGGCATGGTCTGAAATAATAAATGATAAGGAGATTAGATATGTTAAGGAAAGGGAAGTTATTAAGTGTGTTACTGGTTTTAATTTTACTGGTATCCTGGCTGCCTTCTATGTCAGTTCCGGCAAAGGCGGCTACAAACTGGTCTCTTGTGTGGAGTGATGAGTTTAACGGAAGCAGTCTGAGTACCTCTAATTGGACGGCTGAAATTGGGACAGGCAGCGGAGGTTGGGGAAACAACGAACTGCAGTATTATACCAACCGTTCTCAAAATCTATCGGTATCCGGTGGTAATCTCATTATAACCGCTCAGAAGGAATCATACGGCGGGATGAATTATACCTCTGCCAGAATTAAGACCCAGAATCTAAAGAGTTTTACTTACGGTAAAATTGAAGCCAGGATAAAGCTGCCTTCAGGACAAGGCTTATGGCCTGCTTTCTGGATGCTGGGAGATAATATTACCAGTATTGGCTGGCCGAAATGCGGCGAAATTGACATCATGGAACGTGTTAATAACAATGCTTATGTCAACGGTACGGTTCACTGGGATTCCAATGGACAGGCTGATTATGGACAGGTATCCGGCTCTTTGGATTTTTCCCAGTTCCACACTTATTCCATTGAATGGGACTCCAGCTATATCAGATGGTTTGTTGACGGTGTACAGTTTAATGAATTCTACATACAGAACAATACGGGAGGGACAGAGGAATTCCAGAAATCCTTCTTTCTCCTATTGAATCTTGCAGTAGGCGGAAACTGGCCGGGAAGCCCTAACAATCAGACCGCCTTTCCGGCTCAGATGCTGGTTGATTATGTCAGAGTATATAAGGCACAAGCTTCACCGACGATTGTAAGCGGAGGAATCTATACATTGGCTGCAAAATGCAGCGGTAAAGTACTGGATGTAAAGGACGTTTCCTATGATGATGGAGCCAAAATGCATCAGTGGACCTATAAGGGAGCGAATAACCAAAAGTTTCGTATTGATGATATGGGAGGAGGGTACTATAAGCTAACCGCAGTTCACAGTGGTAAGTGCCTGGATGTGCCTTATGCTTCCACTGCCCAGGGAGTGCAGCTTCAACAGTGTTATGACAATGGAAACGATGCGCAGCGATGGAAAATCGTAGATGTAGGCGGAGGATACCCNNTGCGACTGATATCGAAAGCCAGTGGATTAGCCATGGATGTATCTAATTCCTCCACAGCCGATGGAGGTGTGGTGCAGCAATGGAATGACAACGGAACGGATGCACAGAAATGGTATCTGACAAAAGTAAATTAAGTAAACCCTAAAACAATAAAAAGAGTTACATAGGATTAATCTAAAGCTTCAGCAAAAGAAGTTAATGATAATCGTATAGTAACTCTTTTTTCGTACAGGTCTTGGCAGTTAATGAAAGCGCAGCTTCTCTCTTAACATCTTATCAATTACCTCCAGATAGTTTTCAGGAATAGCTATATTACCGTTTACCAGCAGCATGGAATAACCATGAACCAGGCTCCACATGGTAAGGATATCGACTGCCTGATCCTGTGGATTTACCTCAAGCCATTCCAGATAACCCAGAGCACTTTTTTTGAAAATCTGATAAGGATCTGTTTCACTATCAGGTACTGGTACTATGTTGATGCTTTTATGACTTGGATTAATAAAGATAAATCGCATATAATCCGGATTCTCTACCATAAATCGTACATAACACTTTCCAAGTTCTATGATCTGATTTTCTGCCTCCCCCGGATATTTTTGTACAGCTTCTTCCAGTGCTTTTTTAAAGCTGTCGGATACCTCCAGAATAATAGCAAGGATTAATTCCTCTTTATTTTTAAAATGTTTATAAGGCGCAGAGTGGGAGACGCCGCATCTGGCCGCAATTTTTCTTAAGGAAAAGTCCTCATATTTTTCTTCATTTAATAATTGTATACCTTTTAGAATCATTTCTTTTTTTAAATCACCATGATGATAATGTTCTTTCTGCAACTTATATACCTCTTACAATCACTTTATTTTATGAACCAATAAATTTATATAATTATAACATAAAAAGTTGACAGTGTAAACATTGTGAGGTATGATTGTGTCATGTAGACAGTGTAAACATTAAGGAGGGCAAGGAAAATGAAGGTTTTAGTTATAAGTGATGCCTCAGATACCAGTCAGCTTGGGAGAAAGGTGAAAGAAGAAATAAAGGGGTATCTTAAAAAGGATAATCATAGTGTTACAGCATTTGATGTACAGACGGAAGAAATGCATAATTGTGTAGGCTGCTTTGGCTGCTGGATTAAAACTCCGGGGGAATGTGTTTTCAAGGATATCAGCAGCGAGATTAACAAAGCCTATATCGGAAGTGATATTGCAATATTTGTATCTCCCGTAAGATACGGTTGTTACACACCTGCTATTCGAAGAACACTGGACCGGATGATACCCAATATTCTGCCATTTTTTAAGAAGATAAAAGGAGAACAGCATCACGCTCCACGTTATAAGAAATATCCCGGTTATATTGCCTTTGGATACGGAGAGGATATAACCAAAGAAGAGGCAGAGACATTTCAGTCACTTTGCAAAGCAAATGCATTGAACTTACAGGCAAAGAAAGCAGGTACCTACATCAGCAGAAGAGAATCAGATGTTACAGACAGGTTGAATTCTCTCTGCAACTATCTAAAGGAGTGTGAGCAGTGATGAATAAAGTGTGTTTTATAAACGGCAGCCCCAGAGGAAAAAATAGTGCCTCCAAAGGATTGATTGATAAAGTAATAGAAATGCTTGATAAGCAAAAGCTTCAAAGTCATGAGCTCAGCGTTGTGGAGTGGTACAGGAAGAATATAAAAGAAGAAGATTTTGAATTAATGAGCACCATGAATGCAATTGTATTTGTATTCCCTCTCTATGTAGATGCAATTCCTTCCAGTCTGCTGGAATTTATGTATGGATTCGAGGAGTATCTTATAAAGCATCCCTGTCCGAAGAATTATAATGTACCAAAGGTATATTCCATAATAAATAACGGTTTTATCGAAGGAAAACAAAATATGAATGCACTGAAAATAATGGCTCACTATTCAGCACGAATTGGTTTTAATTGGAGATTTGGCATTGGTATAGGAGCAGGGGAATTCATAAGGGAAACCATGGAAGTGATACCTTTAAAAAGTAAGCTGAAACAAAGCATCTACGAGGGCTTAACTATATTGGCAACTGATTTGGAGGGTCAGGTGAATATAGAGCAAAGTAATATTATGACAAACCCATCCATGCCGAAGTTTATCTTTACGGCTGCAGCCAGCCGACACTGGGTGAAAGAAGCTAAAATGTCCAGGAAAGCTTTGAGCAGGAGAGTATGGTCGGAAGCTTAAGGTGAATATTTACATAAAGAACCTTTCGGAAAGGAAGGTTCTTTTTTTGACTATTCGAAGATTGCAATGCTATTATATGATCCGGATAATATTTAATTTCGTCCAAAGCATTCCTCCTGCCCATTTGTGTGGAGAAAAGAATATTGCTCTGGCAGGCTTAGTAATCAGCCTTCTTTTCTATATTCCCCCGGAGAACATCCAATGGCTTTTTTGAATTCCCGATTAAAATAGCTGATATTGTTAAAACCCGTAATTCTGGCAACCTCTGAGATCTTCCAGTCCGTCTGGGTTAACAGGCTGCAGCTTTGCAGAATTCTGTGCCGGATAACATAGGCAATGGGCGGCATTCCAATAACTTCCTTAAAAGTATGACAGAATTGCCCCTCACTCATAGGGAGCAGCCCGGTCAGGGACGCCAGGGATATTTCTTCTCTGTAATTGGTATGTATATAATCGATGACCGGCTGCAGTCTCTCTAACTTGTAATTGTTCTTATCCTTTAAATTCTGTGCAGCTTCTGCATGTTCATAACACAAATGCCACATCTCAAAGATCCGGCTCTTGATAAGCAGCTCATTTTCCATTAAGTTCTCTTTTCTAAAAGAATCCATTTCCAATATAAGACGAAGAATTGTTTGCTGCCACTCCTCTGCAGGTGTTATGCGGGGGCATAAGTTTAGTTCACCTTTTAAAAAAGGTTGAAGGAATTTAGAATAGGTAGGACTATGTGTACCTCCAAATAAACCCGGATGGAATAGTACTACACAGGCTTCACAAGGTAGTCCCATATAAGCTCTTGCTGCATGCAGTTTATTGGAATGAATAAATAAACCTTCTCCTGCCATTACATTGTATTCTTTATCTTCTATGGTATAAATCATTGCACCTTCTAAGACTACGACAAATTCGAATTCATCATGCCAATGCAGATAGAAGAAATTGTCCGTGTTCTGTCGATAGCTTAGATGATGAATAGCTATTGGCATTAAGGCTGTTCCATGTATAGCTTTTTCTTTTAGAAATACTCTGGATTTCATAAGACAGCTCCTTCTGAATTAGCAATATTGTGTTAGTATATAACAATTTAATTAAAGAAATGAGTATATAAAATTAATATAATACAATTATAGCATAGATTTACATGTAGCAACAGTTCAAATGCTTTGGTCATGGTAAATTATGAAGGATAACTTCGGAAAGCTGATTTCTTTTATGTCTTTGCTGTATGATTTGGAGTTGAAACTAATAGAATGATTCCGGTATCGGGGTAAGTCAAAAAGAAATTACGCAATAATATGTAGCTACTAATTAACAGATATTCGCAGGAATCCAGATATCAAAAAGAGGTGGTGCGGAAATAGAAGGTAATTTCCTCTTCTGATTTGAGTACGCCAGGACTCCTATGGAGGATAGGATGAATAGCAGAAAGGCTGTTTTTTCAACTACGAATACAGGAACATGAAATCAATGATTTGATATTCACGAAAGGGGATATTATGAAATTTACCAGTGATGGAAACAGATTAATCGCAAAATCAGGCAGGGAAGTTATATGGATTGAGCCATGGGGGACTAATTCCTTAAGGGTTCGTATGACAAAGGAAGCCGCAATGGATCTAAATGATTGGGCACTTACCGATGAGCCCAAGGGAAGCAAGGCAGAAATAATCATAAAAGAGGTTGTATTAAAGGAACCCTGGAGTGAAGAAGAAGGCAGGGAAGGTGTAAAATGCCAGATAGCTTCTATAAAAAATGGTGAAATAACCGCCTCCTTTAATGGAGAAGGCTGGCTTTCCTTTACAAACAGTAAAGGAGAGGTACTTACTGAAGAATATCACAGAGACAGAAACCGTCTTGACAGGTATTGTGTTCCTTTAAATATTTCGGGAAGAGAAATGAAACCAATTACCGGCACCAGTGATTATAAGCTCACACTTCGCTTTGAAGCCTATGACGATGAGAAAATCTATGGCATGGGACAATATCAGGACAAAATCTTGAATAAAAAAGGAGCAACCCTGGAACTTGCCCATAGAAATTGCCAGGCCAGCGTACCCTTTATGATATCCAGCAGAGGTTATGGCTTGTTATGGAACAATCCAAGTATCGGCACAGTAACATTTGGAACCAACCGGACAGAGTGGATAAGCTATAGTACAAAGAAGCTGGATTACTTTATTACGGCAGGTGATACTCCGTCACAGATTGAAGAACAGTATGCCGAAGCAGTAGGAAAAGTTCCTATGATGCCGGAATATGGCATGGGGTTTGGGCAGTGTAAGCTCAGGTATCGTAACCAGGAAGAACTTCTTACTGTGGCCAGGGAATATAAAAAACGCGGAATACCGGTAGATGTAATTGTAATTGATTTCTTTCACTGGACCAGACAGGGAGATTTCAAATTCGAACCCAGGGACTGGCCGGATCCGGAAGGTATGATAGCAGAATTAAAGTCAATGGGAATAGAGCTTATGGTATCTGTATGGCCCACCATTGACAGCCGTTCCGAAAACTATGAAACCATGGCACAGGAAGGGTATCTCATTTCTGCTGACCGAGGTATGAATATCAATATGAACTGGATGGGTGAAACAGTATTCTTTGATGCCACCAATAAAGAAGCAAGAGATTATGTATGGCAGGTATGCAAAAAGAATTATTACGACAAAGGGGTCCGAATCTTCTGGCTGGATGAAGCGGAACCGGAATTTGGTCCTTATGATTTCGACCTGTACCGATATCAGCAGGGAAGTGCATTACAATGCTCCAATATCTATCCGTTAATGTATTCAAAGGGTTATTATGATGGGATGACAGCAGAAGGACAGGAAAACATCTGTAATTTAGTTCGCTCTGCCTGGGCAGGAAGTTCCAAATACGGGGCGCTGGTGTGGTCAGGGGATGTTTCTTCTACCTTTAGAGCAATGAGAGAACAGCTGCAAATAGGACTGAATATGGGAATAGCAGGCATTCCCTGGTGGACAACGGATATTGGCGGCTTTTTAGGCGGTTATATTAAGGATAGGGATTTCCAGGAACTATTGCTGCGCTGGTTTGCCTTTGGAGTATTCTCACCGGTATTTCGTCTTCATGGAGAAAGAGTACCTCACCATGAGCCGGAGCAGGCAGTAATTGATGGGGTAACACAGATGATGACCGGAACAGACAATGAGATCTGGAGTTATGGNNGCTTATTATGAAAGCTTATATTGAGATGAGAGAAAGACTTCGTCCCTATATTAGAAATTGCATGGAGGAAGCCCATGAAAAGGGTACGCCGGTTATGCGAACCATGTTCTATGAATTTCCGGAGGATGAGGTATGCTGGAACGTTGAAACACAATATATGTTCGGAGCGGATATTTTAGTGGCACCTGTTTTCGAACTTGGTCAAAGGCAGGTAAAGGTATATCTTCCTAAGAGCCAGAGCTGGAGAAATGCAAAGACAGGAGAGAACGTGGAAGGTGGTCAATATGTTATCGT
>DJJW01000052.1 GCA_002434335.1 Lachnoclostridium sp. UBA6558
TTTTAGTACCCCAAACTGCTCCTTCATCTTGGAGCCAAAGTTACCTGTAGGCAGTACACCTTCTAACTTGCCGCACTCCAAGGCATCTCCCCATGGACCATCAGAGGTAACAAAAGGGACACAGGCTCCGTTATCAACCATCAGCTGCTTCATCTGTTCCAGGTAAGCTGTGTCATCTGCATAATACCCATATTCGTTTTCAATCTGAATCAATATGATTGGGCCGCCTAAGGGTAACTGTAAAGGTGCTGTGATCTCAAAGAGTTTCTTATAATAATCAGCCGTATGCTGCAGAAAGCTGGAATAACTGCTTCTAAAACGCATTCCGTCTTCTGCAAGAAGCCAGGCTGGAAGACCACCAAATTCCCATTCTGCACAAATGTAAGGGGAGGGTCTGAAGATTACCCATAATTCAAGTTCAGCCGCAATCTCTAAGAATTTCTTAATATCCAGAATTCCCTCAAAGCAATAAGTCCCTTTCTGAGGCTCATGAAGATTCCAAGGCACATAGGTTTCTACTGTATTGCAGCCCATAGCCTTTAATTTCTCCAGGCGATCCCTCCAGTACGCAGGAACTATTCTGAAATAGTGTATGGCACCTGATATTATCTGCACAGGCTTACCATTTACATAAAACTTATCCTTGATTTCTATTGTGTTAGATACCATTTTTGTCTCCTTTTTTGTCAAAATACTGTGTAACCGATTACATATAATCTATAAAAAAATAACCCTGTTTCTCGTAAGCTGACTACCGTTACCAAACCTCACCCTCGAGCATGTTTGTAATCACTACATCACATTCTTATATAAATCCGAAATCTTATTTTCCCCAATATAGGTATTATAATAATACCTATATTGGGAAAAGTTAAAAATTCAGTATCATATCCACAGGTGCGAGCATCTGCTCGATGGTAAGGGGTAATATTGTCTCAAATTGTAAACAGGGCTAATCTCTTATCTTGTACTTCCTCTGATAATAATCTCAGGTTTTATTAAGGAAGTCTTACCTGTTGTTAAGGTCTTGGCTTGCATCAGCTTATGAAGGCTGTTAAATACCTTCTTACCAAAGTACTCGTACCTCGGACTGATGGATGTTATATGAACCGGTGTCATGGTTGTTATACTGACATCATCAAAACCGGTAACAGCTATATCCTCCGGTATTTTCAAACCTTTCTCCAGAGCACAGTTAACCGCTCCAAGTGCAACATAATCATTGATGCCGCAGATAACTTCCGGTAAAGGCCCACCTTCCTCTATCAGTATCTTCAGGCTGTCATAACCAGCACTGAAGCTGAACACGTCATTTCCTGTAAGCCATCTTACCGAAACATCAAGTCCCAGTTTCTCGCCAACTGCGTAAGCAGTCTTCTTTTTGATATAAGAAGGATAATATTGATCTCCTCCTCCGATAAAACAAATCCTTTTATAACCTCTGGATTTTAAGAACAGAAGTAATTCTTCCACACCTTTAACATCATCGGTATAAATACCGTTACAACCAAAACGTTCTGCTTCCGGACCACAGGAAACAACCGGGACTATATTTCTCATCTCCTGTATCTCTCTGACATGATTCTCAGGAAGATTCCTCTCATCCATTCGCCCTCCCATCATGACGATACCGTCTACATGTTTTTCCTTCAGGGAGTTTAAAAATTTGGATTCCAGATTGTAATCACCTTTTGCATTTAACAGAATGGTCATATATCCATGGCTTGAAGCCCATTTTTCAAATTCGTAATATACATTTGCAAAATACATATTACCAATGTGGGGAACTATATATCCGATGGTTTTCGTAAACCCTGCCTGCAGATTCTGGGCAAAGGTATTTGGTCTGAAATTATATTTCTGAACCAGTTCCATAATTTTCACTTTATTTGCTTCTGATACGTAACCTCTTCCTGATATTGCTCTTGAAACCGTTGCTGCGGAGACCCCAACTTCCTTTGCAATATCATAAATGGTTAATTGCTTCGGCATGTCGTTGCCATCTAAAATAGAAATCACCAGCCCTCTGACAAAATAATTGTAGTTATAGATTGCTTTCCGACCTCAACTGCATCTCCCACGCCGTATTTTTCATTGGTTATTCTGTCTAAATTACTGCTTTCTGAGGTTTCGTATACACTTATATCAGTATATTCCACTGCCCCTTGAATATCAAGCAAAAGTTTTTTATTAACATCGGACTGATTCATAACTACTACCACCAATTCCTTCTTCCCCTCATCATTCGTACCGGTGAAGGCAACAGGTTTAAGTTCTTTCAGAGTATTGTCAGAGACCTCTACCCTTTGATAACCGGGACGTATAAATTTGGAGTAATTGCCATAACCCCATAAACGTTTTAACGGGTTGAGAGTTTTCTTTCCTTCATTAACATAAATAAGTCCGTCACGATAACCACCAGGTGCTACACCCACCCAGTTCTGCCAGGATACAACATCAAGTACCGTTAAATCCTCCTGTAGTACCCTTGCAAGTTCAAAGGCAGAATCCATTGTAACATCAGAGCCGTTTACCATTTCACACCATTCACTCATACGCAGCTTAACCTCAGGATAGTTAGCATCCATCCATCTCTTAAAGGAGACCTTTGAAGCGGTATCTGACCAATAGGAATGGTTATCGATAGTATCGAAATAACTACCAAGAACAGAGTCATTTAAGAGGGCACTGGTATATAACGTAGCATCTCCCTTCCATTCCCCGCTTTCCGGTCCGGAAAGCGCCACGTCTTTTAACGCTGGTCTGCTATTTAGTTCTGTTAGGAATGCACGATATAGCTTTGGTATTTTAGCAGGTTCATAATGACACCCCTCCTGTCCTTCAATCCACTCCCATTGAGGTTCATTAATGGGAGAAATGTATTTTACAGGGATTCCTTCTGCTACGAAATGCTCTGCCACATCCATTACATATCTTGCAAAATCATCATAATTCTCAGGCAGGATATTCTCCTTACTGCCCTTTGTCAACTGGGCTGTTCCGTTCATTGTCAAACGTTCCAGTGGACTGTTACTGAACATGATAATTTCCTCTACCCCAAGTTCTACCGCCTTTCTCATAAACCAAACAGCATTTGCATCCTTGTTCCAGTTATAGGTAAAGGGTGCTGTTTCAAAACTCTGTGCTCTTCTATGAGGGTCATGGTATTTACCTTTACCGCTGTCAGCAGATCCTGCGCCGATATTGTAACGATAACTGCTAAGTCCGATACCATACTCTCTGTCAAATAAAAGCATGGCAATTTCATCTCTTACGGAGCGTCCGGTATCCTTATACTCATTATCCCAGCCACCGACGTATTGCGACCACCAGCACCCGCTGGTTCCGAAGCTTTCGATTATCTGATGTTTCTCTGATAAGTTAACTTTCACTTCTATAGCTCCCCCTGTTTTATCATTGTTTTCATTGTTGGTTTCAGATTCTGCTGTCCCCTCTTGTGACACCTTATCCTCAGCAGGAGCATCTGTTCTTTGGGAATTCACTCCACTCCCGCAGCCAGTTAACAGAACAAGCAGGCAGACTACTGCCACACCCCATCTTTTTCTCATAATAACCCCCTTCGTAAATATGAAATCTGCGATTAGATATTCCTGAATCCGTAGTTGTAAAGCATTCCTTGTATGCTTATCTATAAGTCATATTACGCTCTTGCTCTTCCAGATATAAAATATAACATAGCATTGCAATGATATCTTACACCGGAAGAATTTCACCATTTCAAACAAGAAACCTTTATCCAACAAGTCCGGAATTCTCAAGATTTTCCACCAGCCACTTCTGTGCACCGAAGTACACCAGCAGCAAAGGTATAAGGAAGATCAGAACGGCTGCCTGTTTAATGGCATCAAAAGCAAAATCTGTTGCCAGCGGTACATCGAACCATACTTTTACTGCCCCCAGTACAAACTGTTTATTTGCCGGTGAAAATACCCTTGCAAGACTTGAACTCAAGTATGGACCATCCTTATTAAAGTAGCTGGTAAAGTAAGTGTCTCCATAATTCCAAACAAAGGATAATACAGCTACCGTTGATATGGCAGGCAATGCATTGGGTACCATAATCTTAAAATATGTCTTATGGAAACCGCAGCCGTCAATAAGAGAAGCTTCTTCCAGTTCTTTCGGTATATTCTTAAAAAACTGACTGAAGATGAATACAAATAAACTCTGCTGAACACCAAAACCCAATATTGCAATCATAAACAGCGTTGCAGGTTGGTTGATCAAGTTGATCTCTCCTGACTCTGTAAAGAATTTCAATAAACCAAATGCATTAAAATGAGAATAATAGATATACTGTGCCAGCAACAGTGACTGTCTGGGAACCAAAAATACAAGGATAACCAGGAAAAATACGAATTTGTGTCCGAAGAACTTCACTCTGGCCAGGGAATAACCTGCCATTGCTGAAACAAACACCTGTATCCCCATTATTAAGCCTGCATATAGAACAGATTTTACAATGGTCATAAAGCCTTCCGGCATACTAAAACGAATGGCAGCCTTAAAGCTGGTCATGGAAAACTCCATAGGCAGCCAGATTACATTCGGATTACCCAGATCTTCAATGTTAGAAAATATGGTAGGAATCAGCTGTATGATAGGATAGAGAATTGTAAAGCATAAACCTACAATAATACAGAAAAGGAAGGCGGACTGCAGTATATTCTTTGATTTCTTGCGAAACAGGTATACCTTAAGCCCAAAGGAGGCATTCTCCGTCTTATTTTTCATATTTCTTTACCACCTTTCTTAACACCAACAATACAATTCCAAGCACCAGGAGCACATTTAATATGTAAATTACAGATAATGCGGAACCGGTTCCAATCTTACTCTGTTCAAAAGCAAAGCTGTAGGCTTCTTCTGAAATAGGAGATTTTAAGAACATATCCACAACAGTATACACGGTAACAAATAAAGTTATATGCATGATAGAGGGTATTGTAACCTTCCAGAAGGTCTCATAACCGGTAGCACCTTCAATTTTAGCAACTTCATACAAGCTGGGACTGATGGATTGAAGTCCTGCCAGATAGATCAAGGTCTGTACACCGGACTGGGAAAGAACATCAAATATCTTATCTACGTATGATATTACCGGTAATAAAATGCTGTTAGGTATATTCGTATAATGCATCAATAAGGAACTGATATAACTTTCACTGAATAGTCCGGAGCTTTCTTTGACCCATTCACCGCCTGTGGTTATGGCAAGCATATCTGTTACTACCTCAAGACCGAAAATAATAGGCAGGAAGTAGATAACTCTAACAATCCCTCTTCCTTTGAATTTTAAATTTGCCAAAAGTGCCATAAATAAACTGAAAATTACGATCAGGGGCACATTGGTGAGTATGGAAAGATTCTGATCTGCAAAAAGTCTTATCATTGGCTGTGCGGTAGTGGTTACTTCATTCTGAAATAAATCAATATAATTTTTGAAGCCGCTGTAGGCAAATTTCATGCCACCGGTGTCATTTACGCTTACGGTATGAAAGGAATACATTACAGTATTAAATAACGGTATGGCAAAACATAATAAAAAACCGATGAGAAAGGGCAGGACATAGAGGAAGCCGTTGAGCTTTCTTTTGGTTTTGTATTTTAACGGGAAAATATTTCGCATCCTCTCTCCTCCTAATATCCTGAAATAATATATCCAAGGGCTGGTATCTCACTGCCGTTTACGTTAACAGAATGAAGGTTATAGTTGGTAATAACCGTAACTCCGGAAGCATATTCCGTACGAAATACATTCTCTCCAAGGATTTTATGACCTGTAATCTCCATGTCTCCAATTTCCTCCCAGGCTGTCTTACACGCTTCGTATACCTGATTAATAGTATCTTTCTGCTTCTCATACTCTGTTGCATAATAATAGGAATAAGCGCTTTCCTGTAAGATGTCATCACTCTTAGCCGTTAAGGTAAACTTTGGATATACTCCCAGTTCCACTGCCTGTAACACATAATAAGCCGGATTATTGGAAGACATATTGACATTTTCTGTGGTTACCTGTATCAGACCGTTCATTACCAGTTGTCTGAAAGGTATGGTTGTGTAAAAGGTTGCATAATCACTGCTCTCTCTTGAAATATCCTCCGCATAAGAACCATATACCAGATTCTTCATCATAGGATTTTCCAAAGAAAGCTCATGACTTTCAGAGATTTTCTCCAGATTTCTGTCTACGATTCGACCTGCTTCATAAACCGATACATTCTTCTTGAAGCGATAGTCTGCAAGATTATAATGTGCAAGGTCAGAGATGGAGAGTTTATCATATTCCGATGCACTTTTTAAGAAATCATCCACCACACCATTTAGATATCTGGGTGATAGGAGATAGAAATAATTCACATCAAAACCGGTATAACCATCTAATATTCCTAAGGACAACAGATAACGATACATGGTTGCAGGTGTGTTTGAGTAATCATATACCGCATGCTTCTTCGCCCTGAAACCGTTTCCCTTGTCATATACCTTTGCCAGATTAACCTCCAGGAATAAATCAGCATTACGTTCCTGTACCAAGGCTTTCAGCTTCTCAAACGCTTTCTCAGAACCGTTTGCAGCTACCTGCTGGGCTTTATTGTTTAATTTATTCTCAAAACCTCCGTTAAAGAAACCTGTATACTTAAGAGCCAGACAGGCCCCCGGCAGATCATTCAATATATCTGTCATTTCCTCGTAAGTAGTCATGGAATAACTGGACTGATAAGGTATGCCGAGAAAACGTTCGGTTAAGGAAATGCCACCAAGGAAGTCCAGATATAATTTTGCTTTTTCCGGATAAGCGGTCTCCTTTACATCCCACTGCTGCATTAAATATTCCTGGTATGCTTTTGCCATCTCATAATAGGTGACCTTACCGGGAAATAACTTGTAACGAAGGGTGTAATCTACATCCAAAACACCGGTATCCACCAGGTAGGACGCTTTGTTATCACTATAGGGTCCATATACCTTAACGCTGCTGTACTGTGCGGCATCAAAAGATGCATAGGCTTTATTATAGGAGGAGGCGCTGTCTTTCGAAGTGGAACCAAGCTTAACATTTATGTAAGAGGTTTCAGCACCTTTTTCGATAATTCCAAGGAAACCATGGGAGGCATTCTCCATAGGACCATAAGTCATACCAAATACAGGCATCATAAGCTCTTCACCAAATTCAGGTGCAAAATAGTAATCTGTTAAGTAATCATTGTCATACACCGGTCTGATATAATCCGGTACTGCTGCATTGAAGGTATTAAACTGGAACAACGCTCCTGCTCCATCCGGTACAAGAATATATCCTTCTTCATAATCCTTAGAAGCTGCTGCCCCGAAATTGGGAAGCACCTTTAAATTCTGAATAGTATAGAAGGAATTTCCGCTGACCATTTCCTGGGTAGGTACTCTGAATACAAAATCATCTCCCTCAAGTACCGCTTCCGCAACTACCTTAAACTGAGCCGGCTCTGCAAAGGTTACGCTAAGACCCATTTCCGTACTGTCTTCCATGAGCATATCTCTGGTATAACCTAATAATTCAGCCAGTTTGATCAGCTGTTTTACCGCACTCCTTGGAGGTGTCCCATTATAGGAGACAGCATAAGCCTATTCTGTAATACTCTTTTTGTATAACAGTTCCAAGGTCATCTTATACTTATCAGCAGTAGCCTGGTCCGTCTTACCGGAATCAACAAGAGTCTTTATCCCTCCCAGAAAGAAATTCTCAAATCTGTCAACGGACATTTTCTGGGGATAATACTCGGTAAAACGTTCTGACTCACCTTCATTGATGTCCATGGTAATCTGAATACCGTTTTCAATTTTATTTAACACATAGCTTCCCAGCTGGGTACAGTAGGTATAAGAATCCCATTCATAAAGATTGTTATCCTCTCCCAGATAGGAAATGGTCAGAAGTGCAAGTTCTGCTGCCTGGCTGCTGCCGTTGACAGCTGAATACCAGGACTTACCGGTATTCTTATCTTTTACCTTCAGATTCATTGTTTCGGCATTGATATACAGCTGTTTTGAGTCGCTTTCTGCTACCAGAACCTCTCCTGCTGTATGAGGTATTTCCTCTCCTGCTGTTGCAAGTTCAGCATTATCTGCCGGAGGCAGAATATTAGCCTTAACGCCAAGTACCGGTATATAGCGCAATAACCCGATAATAAAACACAGTATCAGAACCGTTGCAATCATTTTGCGGGCAAAATGTCTGGCATATATCTTACGGAGCTTATCTGTTACAGGCTTTATAAAATTCGCAATATCACTTAATCCTTTCATGTTTTACACCCATTGCATATCGCAGGCGGACCTGCGATACTGCCACAACTATGAAAGAGTGAAAGAAGCTCATTGTGGCAGCCTTTCCTTTAAATTTTCTTTCACTCTTAGGTCGTGTTAGAGAACCCAAACCACTCCTTGCTTTCACAAAGCGAAATCCCGGCATGGCACAAGCGTTTTCAAACACATCCCAGCGACATGATGCCACGAATACGGCATCGCAGACTATGCACTGTCAATTAATCCTTCTTACCATCTCCTGAGCAACTGTCATAACAAAATAATACATACGCTCCATCAAAGAGAAGAACAGTATACCTAAAAATACGATAATAAAGGCAGCTACGGCTGTTGCCAGCAGTGTCTTGATATTAACAGCAAAGGAATATTCATGAATAATGCACAAGCCTGCCAACAGGATAAAAACAAACCATACCACTCCGATTCCCTGCAGGGATCTTACTATAATAACTTCTTCTGTTATTACAAAATTACTGATAAAAACGGTCACACCGTTAAGCAGCAGCATAGGAACAACAGAATACCCTAAGACAATAAAGATATCTCTCATATTGCCTTTCCCATTAAACAATGTAGTAATTGTCCAGTTGCTCACGGTAAAGAGCAGGAAGACAGACAGAGCAGAAATAAAAATTGATATGCTGTTCATCTGAAATATGGCATTCATATTCATAACAAAACCGGTATACTGATAGGAAACACATTGCATGATTCCATAAAGTATCAGAATAACAGAGGCTATAAGGGCACTTCCTTTTCCCCTGTATTTTATCTCATAGAAGCCGTCAAAAGGGTGGAACATGGCATATTTTAAATAATGCAGCTGTTCTTTAAAAATCTTATTTTTCATTTATGTCCACTCTCCTTCTTGTGATATCTTACTTCCGTATATAGAATAAGGGATATGAAAGCTAAGAAGATTACAGCAATGATTCCGAAGTTATCCTGTAACACTTCACCTCTATGCCCGTTATAGGCCTTGGAATAAAATTCACGGTTGTTGCCAAGCTTGAAGTAATACATGGCTTTTTCGTAATCATCCTTCATCAGATAGTTCTTACCGATCCCTACATATGCCACTTCGTAATTTGCATTTAATTTAAGGATATTATCAAACTGTACCAAAGCCTCATCCCAATCGCCGTAATAATAGCTCTTGCTTGCCTGTAAGGCTGCTTTGCCAAAGTCCGTAGGCTTCAGTATATAAGCACATTTTAGTGCACTGTCTGTAACAACCAGATTATCTCCTGACCAGGTAATACCAGTTGGCATAGAGAAGGAGCCTTTTGTTTTTCCGATCGAGCCAAAAGCATTCAGAAGCTGTCCGTCAAAATCATAAAGAAAGATTCTTCCCTTGAATTTATCTAAAACCGCATAGGTACCATAATCTTTTACTGCCACATCAACAAACTGACTCTGCTCATTCAGATTCATTCTGTGAATATCACCTATAACAAAGGTATTTCCTTCTTCTCTTAAGACATTTTTACCACCGGAATTTAAACGGAATACCATATGCTCCGCAGCTGCATCGAAGGTAACAGCATAAACAAAACCGTCTGAATCCAGAGCCACATTATTAAAGGCAGGTGCAAAGGTTTTCTTCATCTGCTCCTTCTGTCTGTCAGATGAGATCGATTTCCAGAAATAATCCAGAAAATTTACGGAAGGAGAATTGACACCAAAATATCTGGAAAAAGTACCATCAGGGTTCAATTCAATGATTCCCTCATAGCTCGACTGAACAACCACATAGATTCTGTCCGCACTGTCTACTACTATCTTAGAGGGTCTGAATTCAGAAACACCTGCCATATTTTCTGGCTTTTTAATCACCCGCTTTAAGGTATAATCAGAGCCATCCAAGACTACAATTCTTTCTGCGCCTGTATCGGCTACATAAAGCTCTTTATTTTTCTCCTGATAAAATACACCTTCCGGAGCATTAAATACCAGCTGTGCACCACTCTCGTCTATAACGATTTTATTATCAGCATCTCGGATGACCTTTAAGGATTTTATAAAACTGCCATTCTGATCGGTTATATTCACTCTGCTTTCAAGGGTATCTACAAGGAATATATGACCATCTTCACTGGCAGCCACATCTTGAAAGCCCTGTACTTTGATTCCGCCCATATCTGCTTCATCAATTACAGTATCAAGCTGGAAGGCCGCCGGACTTTCTACCGCATTTCCCCAATAATTGTAGGTATAACCATCATAATCATAACTTTTACCATCGGCAGCATAAACTCTGGTTGGAAGGAACACCAGCAGGAATACCAGCAGGATTAGTAAACTTTTTTTCTTCATCGTAACATTTCCTCCTAACCCTTCACACCGGAAGTTGCCATAGTTTCAATTACATTGCTTTGGGACAGTACGAATACCGAAACAGGAACCAACAGCATGATAAAGGATATGGCTGAGGATACACCTGTTCGGGATATACCGCCGCTTACCAGCTGCTGGAGCACGTAAGTTACCGGCTTTAATTCTTCCGTATAGATAAATACACCGCCTGTTGTACCCCACATCTGCTGGAAGGACAGGATAACCAGTGTAATCCAGGCAGGCTTACACAAAGGCATAACAACACTCCAGTAGGTCTTAAATTCCCCCGCACCGTCAATTTTGGCAGCTTCCAGCATCTCATCAGGTATCTGCACCATAAAGTTCTTCATCAGGTAGAGTCCTAAGGTAGAGCCTACTGCCGGAAGGATAACTGCCCAGTAGGTATCAATCATTCCAAGCCTGCTCATAATCAGGTAATTGGGAATAGCTGTTACGGAAGCATTGAACATAAGTGCATACACAATGATATTACTCATTGCCTTGGAACCGGGAAAGGTATATTTCGCCAGCGGAAAAGCAGCCATAGAACCTAGCAGCACCGTTCCAAAGGTACCAAGAAAGGTTATCATACCGGTATTAAAAATATATCTGGACAAAGGTACATTAAAACTCTCAACGATCGTTGCCAAATCAAAGAAGTTATTCAGGGTAGGATTCTCTACTGTCATCTTAGGAGGTATAATGAATATTTCGCTTAATGGTTTAAAGGCATTTACCACAGTGAATATAAGCGGGAAAAGGCTGAATAAACCAAAGAAAGCAAGCACCAGTGTAAGACCCATATCTCCCATAAGGCTTCGGTTTCTTCTTCTTAATTTTCTTGCACGCAGTTTTGATACAAGAAACTTATATAATTTTTTCATTCTATTAACTCCCATCTGCGCGCCACAGCGCACGTATTAGCCTAATTTACGAAGCAGTTTCTGTACAATGATATTGCACAGTAGCATGATAAAAAACAGAACGACTGCAATCGTACATGCATAGCCAAGCTCATATCTGACATTACCGTAGTCATGTAAATGTGTCAGTATGGTATGACCTGCATAGCTGACAGAAGGGAAGCCTGCCAGATCGATGGATATCTGGGAAACCGATAAGGATCCCGTAATCTGCATAACAGCACCGAACATCAGCTGAGGTTTCATGGACGGAAGGGTAATATACCACAGCTCCTGCCAACGGTTCTTAACACCTTCTACAGCAGCCGCTTCATACCAGGATTTATCCAC
>DJJW01000085.1:0-22552 GCA_002434335.1 Lachnoclostridium sp. UBA6558
CTTATATACTAACACCAAAAGGAGGATATACGCTAGAAAGCTCACTTAGGTCTATTAATAAATCTTTATATGAAGGTGAATTTGTGATTCTTGATACATCTAATTTAAGTTCATTGCATAAAGCTGAACTTCTTGATAAGCTTTCAACTTTAAATTTGATAGATAAAATAGTTACTTGGCCATAAAGGAGGATATATGGATTTAATTAACAATCTTCAAAAATATACGGAATATTCTTTAGGAAAAACAAAAGAAAAATGTAGTTTGATTTATCAGGATATTACTATAAATAATATTGATTTTTCTCCATATGATTTGAATAACAGTAGCTTTTTAGAGACTACATTTAATAATTGTGATTTTTCTAAAGTTTATTTAAGTGGTGCTTCTCTTTGCGGCAGTATTTTTAATCAGTGTATCTTTTTATTAAATACATTTAGAAAAGGAAATGCAGATTACACAGAATTTATATCTACAGAGATTAAAAAAATGGATTCTTTTAGAACATCATACTATGAAACCACTTATCATAATGTTGAAATTATAGAATCTCAGTTTGAAAGATGTTATTTTGATGATTCTAATTTTACTAACGTTACATTTTTGAATACAAATTTTATAGAATGTTCTTTTAATAATTCTAAATTTAAAAATGTAAAATTTATCGAGTGCCATTTTGAACAAACAAATTTTCAAAATATTGTGGAAACAAATAATTTATATTTTAACAATGCTAGCATTAAGGTAGAAGATGGATTAAAAACTAACTTAGATAATGAAATAAGGCAATATTTATTAAATAACAATTTTTAAAATCAAGCATTTCTTTGGATTCTATTATGGTTGCAATGAGGCATTAACAATAATTATTGTAAATAAACGATATTTTTGTAACATATAGTTTCTTTAAAAAAGACAGAACCAAGTTAAAACAGGATCTGCCTTTTTTTATACCATTCTTAATTTTCAAAATTCAACTTAAATTACTTAACTGTCACCAAGTCTTTCACATACTCCAATACTTTTTTATCAATTATCTGCTGCATTACATAACCAACACCTTGCTGTTCTACCTGTGCGTCATATCCGCCGGTGGAATCTTCATCAAAGTAAGCAGCGTAATCATCCTTGGAAGCAGAAAGTCCTTCTTTTTCATAAATTGCCTGATACAGCAGGGTTTTCTTTGCACGGTCTTTAATAGCATCTTCTAAATTAGCATCGTATTTTGCTTCTGACATGCCAACGTATTCTTCAAAGGTCGTAGTTTGATTATAACCCATTGAGGAATACAGATTGTTCATGTATTCTACAGACATCTGATCTTCATATTTCTTAATAGATTTTAAGTGTTTAAAATATTTTGCAGGATATGATTTGACAGTTGTATTTTCCAAAAGATACTTTTCCAGCCAGGTATCTAAATTTTTATCATAATTTGTTTTCTTTAAATATTCTTTGTATTCAGCAGCAGTAGATGCATTTTCAGATAGATTTTCTTTTACAAACTCATCTGTAAATTCAGGTGTTACATAAATTCCATTAATCACAACTTCAAAGACAGCATCTTTACCGGCAAGGTCTGCACTGGAATAGTCAGCAGGAAAAGTAACATTAACGGTTACCTTATCACCTATTTTGTGTCCGATTAATTGTGTTTCAAAATGNNATTACCACCGCTAAACTCTACACCATCAACAGTGCCAACATAATCAATATTTACCTTGTCTCCATCTTTGATTGCAGCATCGGTTTCTTTCGATAACTCTTTGTGCTCCTCCAAAAGAGATTTGATATCTTTTTCAACGGATTCGTCCGTATATTCTATTTCGCTTAAAGGAGCAGTTATGTTTTTATAATCAGTCAAATCTACAAGTTCATTTGCAGTCACGTCTTTTATAAGTCCATCGTCTGTTAAATAAGTGCTATAATCACTGCTGGCTTTAATTTTTGTTACATTACGATAGATTGAATAGCTGAATGCACCAACAAGACCTGCGGAAATTAGTACAATTAATGAATACGAAATTACCTTACCTAAGAGTGCATTCCGTTTCACTCTCTCCACTTCTCTTTTTTTCTCCAAGCGTCTTTGCTGCCCCAAACTCATGGAAGAATTATCGATTTGCTTTTTTCCCTTCATCTTAACCTCTCTTGTTATTAGTGTTTTATTATTGCAGCTGACATCTTGTCCAACTGTATATTAATACTATAAGTATAGTACATAGCTGAGAAAACTGCAATTCTATTCTATACTAAAATTATGAACAATTTGTGTATTACCCTTTGCTAATTTAAGCTTGACAAAATAGGTGTTAAGTCGCATGCTGTACCTGTTTTTTAAGGACGAGCAATAGGCTTCGGTATAATTACTTGTCTCTTTTTTGCTCTTATTGTAGGCTGAAAGTCGTTGTTAATAAATGGAAAAAGATGTAAGATTAATAGTGGGTAAATAAATTTTAAATACCAATGAATTGATTATTGATTCTATTTTCTAATCAATAAATTAACATAGGATAAAACTAGTTTAGAATTTACAAGATGTTTACTGTAGGGACATGGTAGCATAAGAAATATTTGCTAACATAAGAATGTTGGCTATTTACTTTACGAAGCTTAAGCACTGATGACAGAACAAAATTAGTGTAAGAACAGTAAACGAATTGCGTATATCATCATAAGGAGGAAAAAGAATGAAAGTGTTTGCAAAACGATGTCTGGCTGTGATGTTAAGTATTATTATGGTATTTACCATAACGCCTGCCCAAAGTTATGCAGCAGAAACTGCCGGTACCTATGTGCCTGTCAGTTCAGCAGCCGAGCTTACCAGCGGTAAGTATGTAATAATAGTAAATACCGGTTATGCCATGAGTACATATGACAGCGGTACCAAGTGGATCGGTGCCACTGCACTTAGCCCTGTAGATGGCAAAGTAGTGAATCCTGACAATTCCCTGGTATGGAACCTNNCACGGTCTCAGGAAATAGCGTTACACTAGCAGATGCTAATGGGATATCCATAAAACCATTAGGCGGTAATGTAAACGGCATAGAAACAGGTGATTATTACTGGGATACAGAATTTAATAACGGAACCTTTTCCTTTAAAGGAACTGGTGCAGATACTGTAATATTAGCAAGTAATAAAACCACCGAGAATAAATTCAGAGCATATAAAACAGGTACTGCTTCAGGCAATGCCGGTTATCCTTCTGCCTTTACACTGTACAAGCTGGATAGCAGTGTTCCTCCCGTCGCTGTAAAAGCAGAAACACCAAAAGCCAGTATGGCCTCTGGTAAAATAGTTTCAGGAAGTGCCATCAGTTTAACCTGTGGTACCCCCGGAGCTGGTATTTCTTATACGACGGTGTCACCCTCCGCAAACTGGGTGGATTATTCAGAACCAATTATAATAAATACGGATACAACTATCTATGCACAAGCAAAAGCAGCAGGATATGAGGACAGTGATATAGCTGAATTCAATTACATACCTATTGAAAATCCTGGAACTGATCCCACCTTATATGACCCTATTCCAGTTATTCCGGAAGGTGCAAAATCTGTTCTGGAAGGCAGTCAGACTGCAGCCGGACAAGTAATTACTGTAGTAGGACAGCTGGTTTACCGATTCGGTAACTATGACAATGCCAATACCGTAATATTGGAAGATGTCATTGATGGAAACATATATGCCCTTCAGGTATACGATGCCCTCACCGGTTATAACCTTGGAGATGTTGTAAAGCTGACAGGCACCAACTCCTTGTATGGAGGAGTTCCTCAGCTGCAGACTCTGACCGGGAAAGAGCTGATAACACCGGCAGCAGAAACACAGCGGATTAAAGCACAGGAATTTACTTCTATCAGTGAGCTGAAAGCCTTTAAGGATGCCCTGGTATCTGAATGGGTAGTTATAAGAGATATCACTCTTGGTACCTATAACAGCAACGGAAGTACAACTGTAACTGATAACAGCGGAAACAGTATGCCAATCTATCGCGCTGCAACTTACCCCGTTGGTGTGGCAGCAGGTGAAAAAGTTGACCTCTATGCCTGTGTATCCAAATACACTACCACCGATCAGCTTCGTGTTGGTTCTTCTGCTGATTATGTAGTTAAAAATGACACAAAAGCACCTGTAATAACCCTGCCTGCCTTTGAAAATGCAGAACTAGGAAAGGATTATAAGGTATCTGTTAAGATTACAGATAATGTAGCGGTAGCAGTAGCAGAGCTTACCTACACAGTAAATCAAACTGACTATAAAGCGGCATTGGTACAGAATACAGCTGATAATACCACCTGGGAAGCAACAATCCCCGGAAGTATTTTTACTTCAGAAGTCTCTTCTTTTACCTTATTTGTAACAGCAAAAGATAAAGCAGGAAATGAAGCAGCCAGTAATGTGAAATCAATTTCAGTAACAGATGAACCACAGGTCGTAAAAGTTACACCGGAACGCAATGGAAAAACCGGTGAGCTAAAGAGACCGGTAATCAGCGTAACAGCAGTAAATGTTGGAACAGCTCCGACAGCTAAGCTTACCTTAAAGGCGGGAAGCGCAGTTGTAGTTGACTCTGTTGCCATGAATTATGCTGGCGGAACCTTTTCCTATACACCGGTACAGGATTTGNNGATAACCCGTGCAGACGGAAAGGCAATAGCCTATGAATGGCCTTTTACAGTAGGTACCCCAAAATATAATCTGTACTTCGGGCAATTGCATAGTCATACAACCTATTCTGACGGCTCAGGTACTTTAGACGATGCTCTTAATTATATCAATAAGATAAACAAGAGTGACAATGTTGATTTTACCGCTTTCACAGATCATTCCAACTATTTTGATACCAAAACAGAAGTTAACCCGGAGGCTTCTCTGTATAACAAGAGCTTAATGACAGCAGGCAGCCAGGCGCTGTGGAATGAGTACAAGGGCAAGATTGCTGAATTCAACGCAGCGGCAGAAAACAGAGGAGTTATTGCCCTTGGCGGCTTTGAAATGACCTGGTCTGGCGGACCCGGACATATCAACACCTGGAACACGGAGGGAATTGTTAGCCGTAATAACACCACCCTTAACAATAAGACCAACGATGCTGGTATGAAAGCGTATTATGCATTATTAAGCCAGCCGGAAGGAGCGGCTTCTGTGAGCCAGTTCAACCATCCTGGCACGACCTTTGGTACCTTTAGTGATTTTGCCTATTGGGACCCGGAAATTGATTCCCGTATTACTTTGGTGGAGGTAGGTAACGGAGAAGGAGCAATTGGCAGCGGCGGTTATTTCCCTTCTTATAATTACTACACCATGGCTCTTGATAAAGGCTGGCATGTAGCCCCTACCAATAACCAGGATAACCACAAAGGGAAATGGGGTAATGCAAACGACGCAAGAGATGTTATCATAACAGATAACTTTACGGAACAGGGAATATATGATGCCTTAAAAGATCGTAAGGTTTATGCCACAGAAGATAAGAACCTTGAGATAACCTACAGTGTAAATGATGAATTTATGGGTAGTATTATTAAGGAAGTACCGGAAAGTTTAAATTTAAAAGTTATATTAAACGATGCCGATGATGAGATTCAGAAAGCGGAAGTAATCGCAAATAGCGGTAGAGTGGTTTATTCCTGGGATGTAAATGCTATGAGCAAGGAATTAAATGTAACCCTGAAACCGGACTACAGCTATTATTATATCAGAGTAAAAGAAAAGGATGGAGATATTGCCGTAACAGCACCGGTTTGGGTGGGCAGTACAAAACTGCTTGGTATCTCTAATGTAGAAAGCAGTACAAATACACCGGTTACCGGCGAGAAAATGACGGTTAAGACGACACTGTTTAACAGTGAAGCTTCCGACGCAGCAATTAAGTCCCTGACCTATAAATTGGACGGAGCGGTAATTGATCAGGTAAACAATGCCGGTACTGTTGCAAAAGGAACAAATACAGCAGTCAATTATGATTTTACGCCAGTGAAAGCAAAGGTACAGACCTTAACCGTTGAAGCTGTATTAACGGTCGGAGACCAGGACTATTCCTTTACAAAAGACCTCAGTCTGGATATCAGAGATGCTGATAAGCTGGTATACATAGGAATCGATGGAAGTCATTACAACGAATATGTAGCAGGAAACTATAAGGATTCCATGGGTAACTTCAGTCGTCTTGCGGCACAAAGTGATGTAAGATGTGTTATTTTAAATACCAGTGAGGAATTGATTTCAGCAGCTAAGAATGCAAACGGTAAATTTAAGATGATCATACTCACTGCACCAAGTCGCCGTAACGGTACCTCTTTAAGAGAACCTTATGCAGTATATTCAGATGCAGAAATTGCAGCAATCAAAGGATTCGCAGAAGCAGGTGGAAGTCTGGTGCTGTGCGGATGGTCTGACCTTTACGAGAATTATAAGGCTTTCCCGGCAGAAGATCATATGGCAGCTCAGCAGAACAAGCTGTTAGCGGCAATCGGAGCAACTCTTCGTATCAGTGACGACGGTGCTTATGATGATGTACTCAACGCAGGCGGAAGCGAAGNNTTCTGGGCAAATCCATTGACCAAAGGCATTGTATATGATATAGAGCATCCCAATGACAATCTTTACTCTCAGCTGTTCAGCCAATACGGAGGAGCTACAATTTATGCGGTAGATCAGGAGGGAAATCCCACTTCTGTATTACCTTCTAATATATCACCGGTTGTATACGGACACAGCACCACATATTCAAAGAATTGTGATAACGACAGCCTGGGCGGAAACATACCGAAATATGAGTATGCCAAGGAGGATAACCGTCTGATGGTGCTGGCAACAGAAACAGTCACTCATTCAAACGGAAGCCAGTCAATGGTAATTGTAGACGGTGCTGCTTTTATGAGTAATTTTGAAATCCAGGCTACGGTTTCAGATACCAATGCAGAATTAAATTATTCAAATTACACAATTTTAGAGAATTTAATTCAATTTGTTAATCCTATACAAATAGACCCCATTGCAGAGGTTCAGAAGGAAGCAGAAGAAGGGGTAAAATTTACAGTAGAAGGAATTGTGTCCTCCAATGCTTCCGGTTTTGATAAGGCTACCGCTTTCTTTGACTGTATCTATCTGCAGGATGGAACTGCCGGTATTAATGCTTTCCCGGTATCAGGAGACTATAAAATCGGTCAGAAGGTTCGTATCACCGGAACAACCTCCTCCTACAATGGGGAGCGGCAGTTAAATGTAAGCAGTATCTCTTTGCTGGACAGTAATATCCAGACCCCGGAACCAAAAGCTGTAACCGCTGAACAGGTAAATAACCAAACCTACCTTGGAAGTCTTGTAAAGCTTACCGGAAAGATAACCAAAGTTGAACTTGCTAACGGCGCTGTCCAGACAATCCTTGTCAGGGATAATGCCGGAAACACTGCAAGAATCTTCATTGATGGCTATATTACAACAGGTAAGGAAATCAATAATTTAGAAGTGGGTAATAGTATAACTGCTGTTGGACTGTCATCTTATGACAATACTTTTGACGGTCTTCCTGCGCGTATCCGTATCAGAGACCGGGCAGATATTGTGTGTACCAGAGAAACGGTAATAACACCGACACCTGATCCTGTAACGCCAACACCTAACCCTGCAGCACCTACACCAACACCGGTTGCCCCTACCCCAATAACCCCTTCACCAGAGAAGGAAACTGAGATTGTACTTGATAATCCGGTAACGAAAATTACGAAGGGTAAAGCAACCATTAAATTGGAAGCCAGCGAAAAAGCACTGCAGGAGGCAGCAAAAAGCGGAAGTTCGAATATAAAGCTTACCTTAGGAAAGGAAGTATTTAAGGAGGTTCCGGCAGACAGCAAAGTTTCAAAAGGTATAGCAATTGAACTATCTATTCCTTCTGTAAAAGATGCAGCTGTAACCACTATTGTATTAAGTCCCGAAGCTTTATTATACGTAAAAGAATCCGGTCAGGCTCTTACGGTCAAGGTAGCAAATGCAGACGCAAAGAGTTACACAGTAAGTATTCCGGCTTCTGAGCTAAAGAAAGTTACAGCTGCTTCCAAGGAGTTAAATCTGGCTGTTACAGTGGTAAAAAATACAAAAGCAGCTGCAGGGTCAGCCGGAATCTTATCCCTAGGAACTGATGGTAACTTAGCTGCCGGTATGGTTGTTACGGTATCCGTTGAAGATGTTATTTCCGTAAAANNAAGGTATATATTTATTATAAGAATACCAAAACCGGTTTATTGGAAGAAATACCGAACAATCCAAAGACTATTGCAAAGAATGGTACACTTAAGTTATCCTCACTAAGCGGCGGAGATTATGTTATCTGCACAGAACAGGTGAAGGATGCCGTTAAGCTGGTTGACAGGGTTACTGTATCCGTAAAGACTTCTGTTACCAAAGGAAATAAATTGAATATCAAAGTAACACTTCCGAAGGAATTGAGCAGGGTTACGGCATTTGCATATGGTGATCCCCTGGGACAGGAAGAAGCGAAGATAACCTATAAGGTAAGTAATAAGGATATTGCTGTTGTATCCGGTAACGGTGTTTTTACTGCCAGGAAGAAAGGAACCGTTAAGGTGACAGTTACTGTTACCTTAGAGAATGGACAGAAGAAAAGCTTTAGCAAAAACATTACAGTAAAATAGTGAAGATGCTGAAAATTTCACACTTTCATTTTGAGCAGGTATGCAGGCAGATTTGCAGAACGGCAAGGGTATTAAGATTAGTGATATAAACTTTATTTTAAGGTGGGGTGCTGCACTTTCGTGCAGCCCCTTTCCTTGGCTAGATATAGATTGAAAGGGGGTATTATGAGAAAGAACCTGAGGATAAAGATTATAACTGCAGTGGTAATGCTGCTACTATTTATCGGTGCAGCAATCCTGTTAAATCAACCGGATCCCGACGAGGTATTGTCTTCTGCCCAAAAAAGAATATTTGCTGTCGCTAAGGTTACCGATATCTTAAGTGACAATGCAGCACCGGACAGCTGGACGGAAGGCAGGCGTATAGGCGAACAGAATCTGGAGGTAACTGTTCTTACAGGCAGGTATAAAGGAAAGGTGCTGGAAGCTGTTAACTATGTAAATGCCTACTTTAATGTGGATGCCAAGCTTGGAACACGTGTGATCGTCCGGCTGGACTTTAACGATGCAGGGGAATTGTACGTCCTATCGATACCCAACTATGACAGAAGCAGTGTTCTTATTATAGCCCTCCTTGCCTTTGCCCTGCTCATGGTACTCGTAGGAGGAAAGCAGGGAGCAAGGGCTTTATTCGGATTGTTGTTTACTTTGATTAATCTGTGGTATATATTGATTCCTCTGGTTCTAAAAGGGGTATCTCCGGTTATTGCAACAATATTAATTGCTGCCTATACCAGTGCCGGAGCCTTGCTGATGCTGACTGGCTTTACGAAGAAGACTCTGTGTGCTTTCTTAGGCTGTGTTGGTGGGGTAATAGCAGCTGGAGTCTTTGCCTGGCTGGTAACTCTTATGACGCCGATAAACGGATTTAATATGTCTGAAGCGGAAGAAATGGTCATACGAGCTTCTGATTCACCTCTTCGGATCAGTGGTCTGCTGATAAGCGGCTTACTTCTGGCGGCTCTGGGGGCACTAATGGATACGTCCATGTCCATCGNNCTGTATGAACAGAACCCCTCTATTACGAAAAAACAGATTTTTAAATCCGGTATGAATATAGGACGGGATGCTATGGGCACAATGGCAAACACCCTGATACTTGCATTTGTCGGATCAGCCTTTAATCTGATGATATTGTTTCAGATTTATGAGTATCCGTTGATTCAGATACTAAACAGTGATATGATCGTAATTGAGATTTTACAGGGGATTGCCGGCTCGGTAGGTATAATAGCAACAACACCCTTTGTCTCAGCATTATGTGCGGCTATATTTAAGTGGAACAGGAAAGAAGAAACAGTAAAGGGCAAAGAACATAGAATGAAAAAGCAGTTAGCAGAGAATTAATTGTCTTAAATAAAGTATTGTTATTAGAGGCTGGGATTAATTGTTTTAAATAAAGTATTGTTATTTGGGATTCTAGTATTAACTGTTTTCAATAATATACTGTTATTGAGCTCTCCGGCTTAGATACTATTATGTATCCTGCCGGAGTTTTTTGTCTGATTTTGCTATAACATGTCTTTAATTTCATAGAAACTCTTTTTCATATCTGATATTATCAAGGGATAGATAACCCAAAGGAGGCAGTATGAATATTCAAAATCCGATCATTAGAGGTTTTCAAATAATCTTAACGTAAGAAAGAGAACTAATAAAGTAAGAAAAAGAACTAATATATGGCCGTGATAGAAAAATTAAAGTAAAAATAACTTGAGTTAAATAGCATAAAAAGTATCATAAGATTATTAGTGATTACATTGTTAATTTCAGGTATAATAATTTTAACACGATATTACTGCTGACAACAATATTAACAGCAACCCAGAAACCTAATACAGCATAATAAAACTAATATATTGGAGGAAATAACCTGTTGATTATCAAGAAACTTAATAAGTTAAATAATCATATTATGGAGGAAATAAGAGAAGTTGAAAGGAGCTGTAAAGAATATGATAAACTAGAGGGTAATCTGTTCCTGGATACTTCACTGAATTTTAATCAGGAAATAGAGGGGAATATTCTGCTTTATGAGGAGAAAAAATTAGTCAGTTTTATAACTATGTTCATACCAACATCAGAGGAGGCTGAAATTTCAGCTTATACCTTGCCTGAATATAGACAAAGAGGTTATTTTAAAAGGCTTCTAACAGAAGCAATAGAAGAAATTAAGAAATATAAGATACAGGATTTAGTATTTGTCTGCGAACCGCAATCGGTAGACGGAATTGAAACAATAAAAAAATTAAAGGTTGAACTGGAGTTTACGGAGTATTTTTTAAGGTTCAAGGACTTTTCGGAAAAAAGAGAGTTATCAAAGAACAGATCCTTAAAGCTTTATAAAGCAAAACCCGAGGATATAGAGAATATTATCAGTTTAAGCCAGGACATCTTTGAGGACTCATACGAAGATGCCAGAAATATTATAATCAGGACTTTTGAAGCAGACAGCAGACTGCAATATATTGCAAAATTGGATGAGGTGCTTGTTGGTATGGGTACTGTCAGCTTTGAAAATGATGAAGCTTCAATAAGTGGGTTAGGGATATCAACACAATATCAAGGGAAAGGTTTAGGCCGGGATATGCTTGGTTTAATCCTCAGTGAATTAAAACGGGAAGGTGCAGAAAATATTACAATTGAGGTGGACAGTGATAATGAAGTAGCGTTTAATCTATATAAAAAATGTGGATTTGAAGCAGAGGCCTCTTTTAACTATTATAGAAAAAGAATCTAACAGTTTATCCTATTATAAATACAGATTGGAGAATAAAACTAGTGAAATACCGATATATTTGACATGATGGCAACAGAATATGATACTCCTGAAAGAGTCAGGATTGCAAAAATTATCTCCGATGCCATACGAGAGCGCCTGGAGGATGCTGAAAATAAAAAAGCAATAGACTTTGGGTGCGGAACAGGACTTGTTGGTCTGAACCTGGTACAGGATTTCAAATCCATACTTTTTCTGGATTCATCACCTAATATGATTGAGCAGATAAATCAGAAAATAAATGAATACCATATAACCAATGCAGATACCCTATGCTTAGATCTTGAAAAGGAACGTATTAATAATATCCGTGCAGATTATATTATTTTGGCACAGGTGCTGCTTCATATTATGGATATAGACCCGGTTTTAGCAAGATTATATGAAATGCTCAATGCGGGAGGGCATATTATTATTGTTGATTTTGTAAAAAATGAAGCAGTGGTCTCAGATATTGTTCATAACGGGTTTGTTCAGGAGGAGCTTATTGAAGTTATGACGAAAACAGGATGTAAAAGCAGCAAATTTAAACCTTTTTATACAGGAAATAAAATCTTTATGAACCAGGATGCAACCTTATTTCTTCTGGATTCACAGCCGGAGCTATAATCCGTTTATAAAATGTGATTTATCTGGTTTCAAAACAACCAGAGAACTTATTATACGTCACCAGCAAGCACTATTATCATTGCATAAATCAATCGTTTTTATTTTATCTTATGCTATAATAACAGTATGAGTGAGATATTAATTGGGAAGTATAAAGGTATTAAATAGGGTTAGTCAAAGAAAATTCATCGAAAGGAAAATTATTATGTTAGGTCATTATTTAATGTTTAACAGAAACTGTGAAGAGGCATTGAAAACCTACGAGAAAGCTTTTGATACAAAAGCAACTCATATGCAAAAATATGGAGATATGCCTCCTAATCCTGCCTTCCCAATTGAAGAAAATGATTTGAACCTTATACTGCATTCACGTCTTGTGATTGAAGGCGCAGAAGTTATGTGTGCTGATAGCAGACAAACTCCTGGAGCGGGAAGCAATATGTATATATCTCTAACTACAAGCAATGACGAACTGGTGAAAAAAGCATGGGATACGTTGAAGGACGGCGGAAAAGTATCTATGGAACTCACCCCTTCCTTTTTTGCCAGACTTCATGGTAATTTACAGGACAAGTTTGGCGTTAACTGGATGTTTACGCTGGAGTAATATATTGATTAAGTAGTTATGACAATGGTTATAAACTGTCAAATGTATAGTATGGAAAGTTTTATAGCGCTCCTTATGATAGAATTATATCGTTTCAAACCAACAGCTTCCTTGACAAAACTGTCATCGAAGCTGTTATGCTTTTATATGTTCGGGTATTGATGTTGGCTTGATGTTTAACCAATGATTTACCTTGAAATTTACCTTTTTATGCAGATATATTTAGCTTGTAATTAGGTATAAAATGACTAAAAGAAAAATGAAATTTAGGTTGATATTGTCTGGAATATTTGTTATAAACTAATTAAAGCTACTGAAATAATAAATCCTCTATTAGTAGAATAATTAAAAGGAGCTAAAAAAATGGCAATTCAATATCTTGAAAAAGAGCAAATCTTCAAGCTGGACACGAAAAATACCACATATATGTTCGGTACTACGGTTGAAGGATATGTTGGTCATATCTATTACGGAAAACGTCTGCAGCATGCAGGAGGCAGTTATCTGTTGAGAACAGAAGAAAATCCCTTTACACCCAGTGTAAGGAAGAGAGAAAAGGCTTCTTTTTTTGATTTCTTCCCTATGGAGTATCCTACCGGCGGAGTGGGAGATTACCGTGAAAGCTGCTTGAATATACGGAACGAAGAGGGGCGTATGGGATGTGAGATTCTCTATACTTCTCATGAAATATTAAAGGGCAAGCCGGGACTGGAAGGTCTGCCGGGGTCTTTTGGTAGTGAGCAGGAGGTAGAAACCCTTGAACTTACCTGTACAGATGCATTATTAGGTGTAAAAGTAATTCTTTCCTATTCTACTTTTTATGAAAATGATATTATCACCAGAAGTGTAAAGGTTGTAAATGAAGGTAACCAGAAGCTGAAACTGGAGAAAATCTATAGTGCCTGCCTGGATATGGATAATCAGGAATATCAGATGTTAAGTCTTCATGGCTCCTGGGCAAGAGAACGCCACATTCAGAGAAATCCGGTAGCCTACGGTAAACAGCTGGTATCTTCCGCGAAGGGTGAGTCAGGACATCAGGAGCACCCCTTTATAGCGCTTATAACTCCCGGAACAACACAGGAGCAGGGAGAAGTCTACGGAATGCATTTCGTTTATTCCGGTAATTTTATCGGACAGGTTGAGCGTTCTCAATTCGATGCTGTGCGTATGGTAATGGGAATCAATCAGGAAGAGTTCAGCTGGAACCTTACCCCCGGTACAGCATTTCAGGCACCGGAAGTCGTTCTTGTGTACTCGGATAAAGGCCTTGGCAGGATGACACGTTCTCTTCATGATTTCTATCGAGAACACATGATTCGCAGTCCATACCGAAATAAAAAACGTCCGATTCTCATTAATAACTGGGAAGCAACCTACTTCGATTTTAATACGGATAAATTACTTGCAATTGCGTCGGAAGCAAAAAAAGCGGGTATTGAAATGTTAGTCATGGATGACGGCTGGTTTGGTGAGCGTAATAGCGATAACTGTTCATTGGGAGATTGGGTGGTGAATGAAAAGAAGATTACCGGAGGCTTAAAAGACCTGGTAGACCGTGTCAATGAGTTGGGCCTTCAGTTTGGTATCTGGTTTGAACCAGAAATGATTTCGCCCAACTCAGACCTTTACAGAAAACATCCCGAATGGGCGATACACATTGAAGGACGGGAAGCTACTCAAAGCAGAGAACAATATGTACTGGATCTTTCCAATCCGGAAGTGGTTGATTATGCTTATGAATGTGTTGCGAAAATACTAAGAAGCGCCAATATCGCTTATGTTAAATGGGATATGAATCGTCAGTTGACGGATCTTGGAAGCGTTTATCTGAATAAAGCATCTCAGCAGGAATTATTCCATCGTTATACCCTTGGTGTATATCAGCTGCAGGAACGTCTGGTAACAGAGTTCCCTAATCTGCTTCTGGAGAATTGCTCCGGCGGAGGTGCCAGATTTGATCCTGGTATGCTTTATTACAGCCCGCAGATCTGGTGCTCTGATGATACAGATGCTGTAGAACGACTGATGATACAGGAAGGTACTGCCCTTATTTATCCGCTTTCAGCCATAGGTGCTCATGTCAGTGATTGTCCCAATCACTCAGTAGGCCGTATAACTCCTTTTGAAACAAGAGGACATGTAGCCTTAGCCGGAACCTTTGGTTATGAGCTGGATATTACAAAGATACCACAGGAAGACAGAGAGATGATTCCAAAGCAGGTAGAGATGTATCATAAGTTCCATGAACTGGTAAGAGAAGGGGATTATTACCGTATCGCTTCTTATGGAGACAATCACTATTTTGATAGTTATGAAGTAGTATCCAAAGATAAGAAGGAAGCACTTGTTACCTATGTGCAGGTGCGAGGAATTCCTAACAGCCATAGCAGGAAGATTAAATTACAGGGATTGGATGAGACAGTGTCCTACCGTCTGGAAGGAACAGACCAGGTATATCATGGTGAATTGCTTGTAAATGGCGGATTCCTGGTAAAAGATATGTGGGGAGATGCCGTTAGCCGACTGTACCATTTTGTAAAAATTGATTAGAATAAAAGCTTGTTTATCTGAGAAATCCCATTGTAAAGTGGGATTTCTCATTTCATATATCTTAGTAGTAAATCTATAATAATCTAGTTATTTAATGAATCCATATAAAGTGCAACAGGTGCGGGTAATTTAGTTAACAGGATAATAACTCCTTTTATAAGGGTATAGAATCATGTTAAAGCAGACTATAGTATGTCATAGTATTGCTATTTGTATTATGAGCTAACGGTTATAAAAAGCACAGGATACCAGGTGATCATTAACCATACCGATTGATTGCATAAATGCATAGATGGTTGTTGTACCAACAAACTTAAAACCTCGTTTCTTCAAATCCTTACTGATAGAATCTGAGACCGGGCTGCTTGAGGGAACTTCCTCAATATGAGTCCAGGAATTTATAATAGGTTTGTTGTCTGCAAATGCCCATAAGTAGCTGTTCAAAGAACCAAACTCCTCAAGCAATTTAAAGTATGCTTTTGCATTATGAATAACAGCATTAACTTTCTGGCGGTTTCTGATGATTCCGTCATTTTGTAAAAGTATCTCAACCTTAGCTTCATCATATGCTGCAAGGATATCCGGGTCAAAATCATCAAATGCTTTGCAAAGAGTATCCATTTTCGTCAGTATTGTAGACCAGCTTAAGCCTGCCTGCTTGCCTTCAAGAATTAACAATTTAAAGAGCTTTTTATCATCGTGTACCGGAATACCCCATTCTTTATCATGATAATCCTGCTCCACTTTGCTTTTAACCGCCCAATCACATCTTTTTATTTCGAGTGTCATTATAATCTCCTAATGTGTAATTAATATAGAATAATATAGTTGCAATATTTTTTTTGTACTAAAAGTGTTTAAAATAATGGCACTTTGAATCTACTTTACCATAGAGTGCTGCATTGAGCAAGTTTCAGAGGTTTCAACGGTCCTACTTACCGTAAGCTCCATTGGTTAAGCCAAAAATTGAAGTGTGAAATGTAGTTGAGTACTTATGTTCTCATTCAGATTACAAATACTTTGTTACTTCTTCAGAACCTCCCGTATCTTTGCTGCTTATATATATATAAACCTAATATCAGACAATTTTATCCAATTTGAAAATAATAAAGGTTAAAATACTGCGGTTATGTTAAATTTCTACTGTTGTTCAATTATTTGGCAATAGATATAATGAAAAATGTAAATATAAGCTAAAAATATACATAATGACTAATTGAATAATCAAAAATAAGTTAGTGTAATAAACTAATTTGAAAAAATTACAATAAAAGATATATTGAAAATTAAATATTTAGATATATTTTAGAAATTTCCGATCCCGATCAAAATAGTAATTTACGTTCCGATATATATGATTTATGCATTTGCAGCCAGTCTGCAGGATTGACTTTCCAAGTTAATAATGGGGTTAAACCGTTATTAAATAAATCAAAATTTAGGAGGGATTCAGTATGAGAAAGGGTAAAAAGTTCATGTGTATTATGTTGACAGCGATTTTATTGCTGCCGGCAAGTTTGACAAGCTATGCGGCTACTGATGTGGAAACTACGTCAAACTCTCAAAATTTTGCCAGTTATTATGTGGATAATAACGGCAGTGACAGTAACAAGGGCAGCAAAAAGGCTCCATTTAAGACGATTCAGAAAGCCCAGGAGGCGGTACGCAGTCTAATCAGCAGCGGTAAGCTGCCCAGTGGAGGTGCCAAAGTATATCTTAGAGAAGGTACCTATTATCTTTATGATTCCTTGGTTTTTGGTCCGGAGGATTCCGGCTCTGAAAATGGTAAGATTACTTACACAGCCTACCCAGGAGAGGAGGTAAGCTTATCAGGCAGCAAACCCATTGATCAAAGCTGGTTCAGGCCAATTCAGGAGGAAGAAAAGGTACGGATCATTGACCAGGAGGCAGCAGGTAAAGTACTGGTTGCAGATTTAAGAGGGAATGATATAACAGAATACGGAGTCTTAAATACCAGAGGCTATCATTATTTTAACAAAGGACAATACATGGCTGCTGAACTCATTGTTAACGGTGAAAATCAGACTTTGGCACGCTATCCCAATGAGGGGACTATTCCCGTGGATAATAAATACCTTCTGCCGGAGGAAATGTCCTTTAAGTATGACATAGACAGACCTTCCAGTTGGGCAAATGCAACAGATGCCTGGATATGCGGTACTCTATCCATTAATTATGAAAATAACTATTATCCAATTGAGAGTATTAATACCACTGAGAAAAAAATTAAGCTAAAGGAAGGCAAAATAAAGACTTATTATACAAATGGCTGGTATTTTGCAGAAAACCTGCTGGAAGAATTAGATGAGACGGGTGAATATTACATAGACAGAGAAGAAGGCAAGCTCTACTATCTGCCACCGGCAGACTTCAATACAAAAAGCTATAAGATTGAGTTATCAACCATAGGAAAACCTATCTTTTATTTCAACGGAGCTAAGAATATCTCAGTTACCGACCTGACCATTGAAGGCGGCAGAGGTTATGCGGCTCTGGGTACCACCAAAGATTATCAGATGATGACCTATGGTGCGTTCTTAATTAAGAACAATGTAACGAATCCCATAACCTTTGACCCTGCTTCTACTCATTTCCTAAGACTTGCCTCACCATCTAATTATCCGGAAGCACAGGTTTTTCCAGGACATATATGGGATGGTTTTCTGGACGACGGTGCGGGGGTTGAGGGAATTGAGTTCACCAACTGCCTGATTCGAAACTTTGGACAAGGCGGACTGATCTTTCGGGGAACCAAAATCAGGCTGGAGAATAATGAGATTAAGAATATAGGAGGAACCGGTGTTTTTATGTCCGGTGGTGACTATGAGACTCTTACCTCAAGTGAGAATAGGATTATCAGCAACACCATTCATAGAGTCGGATATCAGCATAAGGCATACAACCCGGCAATTGCTCTACAGGGGGTGGGAGGAAGAGTAGCCTATAATGATGTATTTGACGGGCCACACTGTATTATTAACTTTGGCGGAAATGACCATATCTTTGAATACAATAAAATTCATGATGCGGTAAAAGAGTGCCTGGATATGGATGCCATTTATACCAGAAATGAAATCAGTCCTCAGCAGAGAGGTTCTGTATTCAGGAACAATTATATCTACAATCTCGGTATCTTTCCGGTGGGTCAATACACCAAGCAATTCAACGTATGTGGTATAAGAACGGATAATAACGGCCATGCCCTGCAAATTTATAACAATATCTTTGCAAACATCGGTTCTGACAGAGCGAATAATGTGGTGGCAGTAAGAGCCCAGGGAACCCGCAGTACCATTAAGGGAAATCTGTTTTTAGACTGTTCTGCCACCTACTGGGGGTTTGATAACTACAAACCGGAGATGACCTGGAATACCGCTGATGCAGAAACACTCAGAAGACTTGAGCTTGTTAAGACCTATGCAGCCAACCCGATTTATGCAGCCAAATATCCGGAGCTTTTGACCTTTGATCAGGAATTCTATGCAGCTGTTGCAACGAATACCTTTGAGGAAAACTTAACGGTAAATATTAAATTTCCTTTAAGCCCTATAAATGGTGCAATTCTTCCAAGCGGAGCCAGGGGAGCACAGCAGCTTATGCTGGGAACTAATAATAAAGCTTTAACGGAAGATCCGGGGTTTGTTGGCTACAGCAGCGGAAATTATGAGCTAAATGCTGGCCTTGAGTTACTAAATCAGATGCCGTCCTATAAGAATCACAATATGAATGAATTTGGTCCTCAGGGACTCTCAGCAAGGGCTCTTACTGAAAATCTGAAAGATTATGTTAGCAATCTGGATATAAATAAAGTATCCAAAGAACTATTACTTAAGAGCCTTGGAAAGGTAACGGATGCACTAAGCAAAGAACAGTATAAACAGGCCCTGTTACATATGGCAGCTTTTCTTGCCCAGGCGAAACTGCAATCCCCTTGGATAATTAACAATGACCAGTTTGACTATATTCTGGTTGAAAGCGTGGATATTTGTAAGGCAGTTTTTGCAATGGTGGAAAATAACTTAGAAAGCAGCAATAGTGTTAACAAGATAAAACAGATTTTAGATTTCTTCAAGAGTTTTTCTAACGGTAATGATAAATCCGGTAAATACAAAGATCTGGTAGAGAAAATAAATGAGCTGGCAGGATTGGTTCAGTAGGGCAGAGTTTCACCAATAAATTCACTAGGTGTATATTGTATCAGCCGAAAGAATCATAGATTGTGTGTTGATAAAAGTCGATAAAATAATCAGGGCTTTTAAATGCATAGATTTAAAACAAAAAATATTTAGCAGAGAACTCAAGTCCATGCGTAGAAGCCGTATCTGAAAATAGAATTTATTACAGGAGGTAAGCTGTGAATAAGAGAAAAGGCTATATGTTCTTCGTTGTAATCATGCTGATTAATTTGTTTACTTTTAACCTGAATGGGGGAAGCGCAAAAGCGGCTTCCGTATATTATGTTTCTACCACAGGGAATGACGTCACTGGAACCGGTACATTATCAAATCCATGGAAAACCATACAAAAGGCAGCAGATACCATGACCGCCGGTGATACCTGTATCATACGAGGGGGGACCTACCGGGAAACTGTAACCCTGAATACTTCCGGAACTTCTGCAAATCCCATAAACTTTAAGGCTTATACAGGAGAAACTGTAACAGTTTCCGGTGCAGAACCCGTTACTGGCTGGGTAAATTACTCCGGTTCTGTCTATTATGCACCTATGACTGGTTCCCTTGGAACAAAAGATCAGATATTTGTGAATAAACAAATGCAATTTGAAGCCAGATGGCCAAATTCAGTAACACTTGACCCTTTAAATTCAACCTTTGGAACGGTTGACTCCGGTTCTGCCACAACAATTTATGATGCGGACTTAACACAGGCAGCCGGTTATTGGGTTGGAAAATCGGTTTGGTGTGTTCCCGGAACCGGATACAAATCTTATAAAAGTACTATCACCAGCTCAGGTAGCGGTTCCATTACTTTTGACGCAATGAGTATTGCAGCGGCAGCCGGCAATAGCTATTATATCACCGGTAATCTTAAGGAGCTTGACAGTGCGGGAGAATGGTATTATGACAGCAGTACGAGCAGGCTTTATTTATGGGCACCCGGAGGAGTTAATCCCAATACTCTGACAGTAGAAGCAAAGAAACGGGCCTATGCGTTTGATTTGAGTTCACGCTCTTACATAAACATTACCGGAATTAACATCTTTGCCTCCAGTATTAGAATGTCAGCCTCTAATTACTGTAAAGTGTCTGATATGACTGCGGAATATGTCAGCCATGATTCCGATGTTACCAGCCAATACAGTACCGGGATCTTTATGTCCGGCACCAACAATGAGCTAAGGAACAGTACATTGACCTACAGCTCCGGTAATCTGGTGAGTATACAAGGTACAGGTAATAAGGTAATCAATAACCTTATCCATGAGGCAGATTATTCGGCAGCGGATATCCCGGCAATCTATTTACTGGGGTCAAACCATCTGATCAGTCATAATACGGTATATAATGCCGGGCGCCATCTGATATTTATGCCAACCCAAAACAGCCGTATACAGTATAATAATCTATATAATGCAGGAAAGCTGACAAGGGACTGCGGAATACTCTATGAATTTGCCTGGGATGGGCAAGGGACGGTAATACATCATAATTATATCCATGATAATCTGGCAAAAAATTATTCCGGCACCGGTATCTATCTGGATAATGGCAGCAAGGGTTATATTGTGCATCATAATGTCGTATGGGGAAATTATACGGGAATCAGATTAAACACCCCCAGTAATTATAACCTGATTTATAACAATACCACTTACAGTAACGGTAATGTGGGATATTGGGGAAGTAATTTTCAGACGGATATGCATGGGGACAGAATTTTCAACAACATCTTTACTACGGCCTTTACACTGCCGGGGACTCATATAGAGGGAAATAATATCACCTCAGGAACCAATCCGTTATTTGTTGATACGGCATCCTATAACTTCAGGCTGCAGGCAGCTTCTCCGGCGATTAATAAAGGGGTTGTAATACCTGGAATTACGGATGGTTATATCGGATCGTTACCGGATATTGGAGCTTATGAATATGGTGGAGCCGACTGGACGGCAGGACATAATTTTACCTCACCTCCGGAGCCGGTTTTTGAGAACTGCAGTGTGCTTTATGATAATAACGTGAAGCAGTCAGGGTTTGAGAATGGAATAATCTCACCCTGGGTAACGACGCATTCAGGTACTGCAGCAAGTGTATCAAATGCAAGAAGCTGCTCAAAGAGTGTGAGACTGGGAGCCGGTGAAGATGGCATCAAGCAGGTTCTTACAGGATTAAGTCCAAATACCAGCTATATCTGTACCGCCTGGGTTAAGGCAGAGACAGGAGGACAGATTCAGATTGGTGTTAACGGTTTTGGAGGAACAGAAGTGACTGCAACTTCGGTGAGTACCTCCTGGACAATGATAAGTATTCCTTTTACAACCGGAGCAGGTGTTACCAGTGCAACAGTGTATGCCTATAAGCCATCCGGCGGGGCATATGTTTATGTAGATGATTTTGGGGTAGTGGAACAATAGTTGTCTGCAAAGAAAATAGCCGTTATATATCTAAAATCTTAAAATTCATTTTATAATGACATATTAACATTATGAGTTCAGTTTCTTTGACTGAGGATATTTAAGAGTGAGGTTGTATAACGGCTATTTTAATTTATCTTTTTCGTATACTTTTTACTAAGTGTTATCATTTTTCCTCTCAGAAAAAGAAGAATGTAACTTATTAAGCACTATTTTTTATAGCATTATAGAACTAAATTCTTATATTGTTATCTGCTTGATAATACGTTAACCTATCAATACTTTATATTAATATAAGCTCAGCTCTGAGATCATTTAGAGCAGCAATTATTGGGTTGGAGAGAGGATAAGCTTATGGCGAAATTTAAGACAGCTGCAATATTCAGTGATCACATGGTATTGCAAAGGGATAAAAATATTTGTATATTTGGGCAGGGTGAAAATAATAAGACAGTAGTGGTGACTTTTAAGGGTAATACCTATGAAACAAAGGTAAAAGCAGAGAATTGGTCTTTGCTGCTGCCGCCTATGAAAGCTGGTACGGGCTTTGAGCTGAACGTTCGTTGTGAGAATGAGGTAAGACATTTTGTAAATGTTGCAATCGGTGAAGTCTGGCTGGCTGGCGGTCAATCCAATATGGAATATGAGCTTAGAAATTGTACCGGCGGACAGGAAATGCTTCAGAAGGATACCGGTTCCAAAGTAAGATATTTCTATTCCAATAAAA
>DJJW01000085.1:22578-182837 GCA_002434335.1 Lachnoclostridium sp. UBA6558
CCAGGTAGGTGTAATCGGATGCAACTGGGGTGGAACTTCAGCAACCTGCTGGATGGGAGAAGAGGCTGTCAGAGAAGATACTGAACTGAATACCTATTGGGAGGAATATTATAAGGAGACAGAAGGTAAGACAGAGGAACTGCAAATAAAGGAATTTAAGGAATATGAGGATTACCATGAGAAATGGGATAAGGAATGTACAAGATTATATTCCGAAGACATGGAAATGACCTGGGAAAAAGTTCAGGAAATATTGGGCCCCTGTCTGTGGCCGGGACCAAAGAGCTGTATGAATCCCTTTAGACCCAGTGGTCTGTATCAAACTATCCTGAAACGACTTGTACCATACACCTTAAGGGGTTTTATCTATTATCAGGGGGAATCAGATGACCACAAACCAGGTATATATCAGAAATTACTTACACGTCTCATTAAACAATGGAGATCGGATTGGGGGGATCAGACTCTGCCCTTTTTGCTGGTACAGCTTCCAATGCATCGCTATAAGGATACACAGGATTTTAAGAACTGGTGCCTGATTCGTGAGGCACAGATGAATACTTTCCAAACAGTTAAGAATACGGGGATTGCCGTAACCCTGGATTGTGGTGAATTTAACGAGATACACCCTAAGGATAAGAAGCCGGTAGGAGAACGTCTTGCACAACAGGCACTATATCACGTGTTTCATAAAAGCAGTGAGAAAGAAGCCTTTGGTCCTATCTATCGTTCTTTTGAGTGTCTGAAAGGCGGTATTGAGCTGAGTTTTGATTATGCACAGGAGGGTTTTGAAGTAAGAGGTGAATATAATGGTTTTGAGATTGCAGATGATGAGTTGGATTATCAGCCTGCACATTACGAGATCAGAGATTCAAAAATATTTGTCTATTCCAACCAGATTGTAAAGCCGGAGGCGGTTCGCTATTGCTGGACAAATTACAGTGAAGTAGCGCTTTTTGGAAAGAATGGAATTCCATTGGCACCCTTTCGTACAAGGACGTAAATAAATGCGCAATAGCTCCGCCTGTTTGGCTTTATTTTTAATAAGTTGGTTTTATTTTATCAGAGAAAAATCAAAACTATCGGCAAGGGCTTCCAAGTCGGAGGCTGTAATCTTGCCGTCCTCATCAAGAAATCCGTGTTCTGTGCCAGCCAGTACATTCACTGTGATAAAGGAATCTCCCAAATCAGCAATAATTAAGGATTTACCCGGGCTAATGGCCAGACTTACCCTTTGCTGGCTGGCTGTCTTATAGTTCCATTCCTGATAATCAGCAATATTACCAATATTTAAGAAAACATCACTAAAGGTTCCTTTTTTATAATTCTCGAACTGGTAACTAATAACCAAGCCGTTGTCTAAGGCTGCCTCACCGTCAAAATGAAAGGTACCATCTTCATATATATAAGAACTGTAGGCAGTATTGGCAGTACCAAGGAAATTTCCGGTACCTGCTTTTTGTATCAATTCGTCGCTGTCAGTAAGTACTGAAATGGAGGTGTGCAGGCGAAGGTCGTACTTTTGGAGGATTTCCTCCAATTTGTCTGCCATTTCCTGTGTATATACCAGGTAAAGGTCATATTTGGAATCCAGACCGGTAGGACCGTTACCCACCTCGTTTAATAAGGCACCGTCCTGGTCATAGTTTTGTGTAAAACTGAGCCATTCGGCACTGGCTTTGCTTTCATTGCTGTCGGAAAAGCCCTGTAGTGATATATAGTCCTCCTTGGTAACCTGGANNCTGGTATCCGGAGTATTATCTGGGACATTCCCAGAATCAGAGTCTTTTATGCTGCCGTTATCTTCTGGTTTCAGGCTGGAGTTGTTTCCTATAATCATATCCTTTAGACCGAACATATTTGCAGCATATACAGAGGTTGAAGCAATGGCTATAATGCTGACAGAAGCAGCAGCAATAACTATTTTTCTGAGATGTTTCCTCTTTTTTTTCATAATATTATAATCCTCCATATTTATATTTTGTGATGAATGTATTTGTGAAAAAGTATCTTTGTAAAAGTTCTTATCATTCATATATCCAAACCTCCTTTAACTGGTCTCGTGCACGAGAAAGTCTGGTGGTAACAGAAGTAACAGTTATTTTTAATAACCGGGCAATTTCTTTGGTGGACAGTTCTTCATAATAATACAGATACAGGACTGTACGGTATTTTTCCGGCAGCTCCATGACTGCCTGATAGAGGTCTTCCTGCTCGCTCCGTTCAAATACAGCTACTGGCACAGTGACCTGGTCGAAGGCAACATTCTTAGTCTTCCAGGAACTCCTTAGCAGGTTCTTGCAGGTATTTATAGTAACCCGTATTAACCAGTATCTGACATGATCATCCGTAGCGAAATGTTTAGTCGTGATATATAATTTCATAAAAACCTCTTGTACCACATCCTCCGCATCATAGGTGTTTCCCAGATAACTCAATGAAATACGAAAAACAGTATCTTTATGTTTTTCTGCATGCACAAGAAAAATATTGTGCTCCAACAAAAACCACCTCCTGTATTTTGAAAGCTTTCACCTATAATACACTTTCATTGCATCCTTTGTCACAAAATATAAAATAAAAGTCTTAATTAATCTATTTATCAACCTTACCAGAAGATAAATATGTTATTCAAGTAAATTCTCTTTGGGCACAGGGTGAAATAAATTATGCTTTTTATCTCTCGTATAATTAGTTTTGATTGATCTGGAAAAGTCCCTGGTTAACCGCCATGGACTATATTTATAGGTTTATAGGATATGATTACAGTCTGAAATCAATGTTAGCATATTTAGCAGAGTCGTAATGGTTAGCAGAGAGGCGTTTAGAAGAGAATCGTTAACAAATGTTAAAATAATATGAACATTAATAAAATATATGTTGTTGCTTTGCATGTGATTATGATATAATCTCAATAACATAATGAGTTTACATGGAATGAAGATTCGTAATAAATGAAAGGGTTATATTGGATGAAACGAGCAAAAATACAAGATATAGCTGATTTACTGGATATATCTAGAGTAACTGTATGGAAGGTGTTTAATAACAAAGAGGGTGTCTCAGAGGATATGAAACGTAAAGTTTTGGAATGCGCCGCGGAATTAAACTACCAGCCGTCAAAACTTCAGGAGGCAGGCATAGCAATTCCTTTGAAGAAGCAGACATTAGTTTCCGTAGTGGTATCCAGACCGGAAACATCAGCTTTCTGGGTGAAGATAATCCACCAGCTTGCAGAAGAATTTTCAAACAGCGGTATTGGTTTGATGTATACATATCTGCCGGCACATCTGACAGATGGGTATGTGCTGCCGCAATCATTAACAGATGGTAGTATTCAGGGAATTATTATTATGAATGTCTATGATGAGGCTATGCTGAATCTGCTTAACGAACTGGCAATACCAAAGGTGTTTCTCGATATCGTAACGGGAATGACTACGGAATCCTTAAAAGGGGACCTGCTGCTTTTGGAAGGAAGGGACAGTATCAAAGAAATTGTTACTTCCTTGATTAAGAAAGGTCATGAACGTATAGGGTTTATTGGTGATATTCAGTATGCAAAGACCAATATGGAGCGATACGAAGGGTATGTGTCAGCAATGTATCAGTTTGGGAAGTCCATCGACCCGAATATCTGTTATACCGGTAACATGACTTTAAACACCTATGTCAGTGCCATAGAAGAATTTATGAACGGAATCACACAGGTGCCGGATGCATTTGTGTGCGTGAATGATCATGCTGCCAATATACTTGTTCAATATCTCGAGAGCCGTGGATATCATGTGCCGGAGGACGTGGCGGTATCCGGTTATGATGATAATAATGAGTTCAATTATACAAAGAATCTGACTACCGTACAGGTTAATAATTCCCAGATTGGAAAACGCCTGGCAAAGCAATTGCTGTACAGAATTGACAACCCTGATGATCCCTATGAAGTTACGTATGTGCGGACAAAAGTAATCTACAGGAATTCAACGGGTATATAAAATGGCTGCCTGGTTTAGAAGATATTTATAACGAATAAGAAAATAAGTAGGATAATCTAATAATATAAAAAAGAGCCTTAAAAGAGTACAAAAATGACAAAATAGTATTCTTTTTAAGGCTCTTTTTTGTGTAAAATTATTTGACATCCGATTAATAGCGTGATATTATGATGTTAAAATGTTGCTTTAAATGTTAATAATGTTAAATGTGCTTGTACAGATTCTCCGGAAAGAGGTTGCGATGAAAAAAACTGAATGGCAAGATCCAACATTCCTGCAAAAAGGCAGAGAAAAAGAAAGAGCTTATTTTATTCCCTATCATAATCTGGATACAGCTTTACGAGATGTTAAGGAGCAATCCAGCGCTTACAGGTTATTAAATGGTACCTGGGATTTTAAGTATTTCGATACATATTATGAGATGACAGAGGTAATTGAACAATGGGACAGCATACCGGTACCTTCGAGCTGGCAGATGCTGGGGTTTGATAAACCCTATTATACCAATATTAATTATCCTCATCCTGTTGATCCGCCTTATGTACCGGATGACAATCCCTGCGGTGTATATAGAAAAGTCTTTGAAATAGAAGAGAGCTGGCAGGAAAAAGAAGTGTATATGATTCTGGAAGGTGTTAATTCCTGTTTCTATCTGTATCTTAACGGACAGGAAATCGGCTATAGCCAGTGCAGTCATATGCCGGCAGAATTCCGTATAACCCCCTGCTTAAAACAGGGAAGAAATGAAGTGATTGTAAAGGTTCTTAAATGGTGCGATGGCAGCTATCTGGAAGATCAGGATTTCTTCCGTTTGTCAGGGATATTTAGAGATGTATATTTATTAGCAAGAGAAAAGGTACATATACAGGATATTCAAATAGAAAGTGATCTGCAAAAGGTTACAGCCTGTATTGATATTTTCAATGAGGATAAACAGCAGGAAATGACGGTATGGAGCAGTTTATATCATAAGGATATCCTTATGGAAAAAAAGCAGGTGATAAATGGACAGGTTACCTTTGTAATGGATTCACCAAAGCTTTGGACGGCTGAGACGCCTCACCTGTACACACTGGTATTTCAGGTACAGGAGGAATATATACCGGTTCAGGTTGGATTTCGAACCATAGAAGTCTCAAAGAGCGGGGAGCTGCTTATTAACGGAACTTCTGTTAAGCTAAAAGGTGTAAATCATCATGATACCCATCCTGAAAAGGGGCATGTAATGTCGCTTGAAGATATCCATAAAGATCTCATTGCCATGAAGCGTTTGAATATCAATACCATACGTACCTCTCATTATCCGCCTGCTTCGGAATTTCTAAAGCTGTGTAATGAATATGGGTTTTACGTGGTGGACGAAGCGGATCTGGAAATGCATGGTTTTGCTACGAAGACAACCGGCTGTGAATATAAGGCCTATGCAAAGGACTGGCTTACGGATGCTCCCTTGTGGGAAGAGGCCTTACTGGAAAGAATAAAAAGAATGTTCGAACGGGATAAGAATCATCCCTGTGTAATTATGTGGTCCTTGGGAAATGAATCCGGTTATGGAAGTCATTATAACAAAATGTGCCAGTGGATCAAGAGCAGGGATAAGGTGCGGCTCATACATTATGAGAGAGCAAATATGGTAGACAATCCTTCCTGTGTGGATGTTGTCAGCTATATGTATATGAGTGTGGAGACTCTGGAAGAAGAGGGAGCTGACAAAGCAACACGCCCTTATTTTCTGTGTGAATATTCTCATGCCATGGGAAATGGCCCGGGAGATGTAAAAGATTATGTAGATACATTTTACCGATATCCCAGACTGATTGGCGGCTGTATCTGGGAGTGGGCAGATCATGCAGTACTTAGAGAGGGGAAATATTATTATGGAGGAGATTTTGGAGAGACTACTCATGACGGAAACTTCTGCGTAGATGGATTGGTTTTTGCAGACCGAACCTTTAAGGCAGGCTCCTTAGAGGCAAAAGCAGCTTATCAGTATATGAAAGCAGAGCTGCTTGATGGCAGCTGCGGTGAACTTACCATAACCAATCTTCATGACTTTACTGATTTAAAGGAATTTACCCTGAACTGGGAACTGATGACAGATGGTGAAATAATAACCAGGGGTGAGTTGGTAGTGGAGCTGAAACCCCATGAATCTAAGAATTTATACTTGGATTATAAACTACCGGATAGCTGTAAAATGGGTTGTTTTTTGAACCTATCCTTAATCACCCGCAAGGATTCACAGTGGGCAATAGCAGGTTATGAAACTGCCATGGTACAGTTTCCTATATCCAAGGTACGGATTAATGATTGGTTTTACAACACATCGTTAACAGAAGCAAAGACTTCTTTTAAGGAAATAAAGCTCAAGGACGAAATGAATACTTTAACAGTCTTTTGTGATTCTGATATTGAGTACAGCTTTGATAAACAGAAAGGAACTTTTTCTGGTATCAAAGCAAAAGGAGAGGAATTGTTTAAAGAAGCTGCAAAGCTTACAGCCTGGAGAGCACCTACAGATAACGATAGATATATTAAGCATAAATGGGGACTCTTTTCTGATTATTACAGCGGTTGGAATATAAATCATCTATTTCATAAGTGTTACCACATGGACTGGAAGAAGGTTGATGAAGACCAGGTTGAGATTTTTGTAAGCGGAAGTCTTGCAGGAATAGCAAGAGAACCATTTGCAAGATATGAAGCCCTTTACAGGATAGATACAAAGGGATATCTGACGATTGAACTGAAGGTTAAAATTCACGAAGATTGTATTTGGCTGCCAAGATTTGGTTATGAATTTATTCTTCCGGAGGGAATGGAACAAATAGAATACTTTGGTATGGGACCCCATGAGAATTACAGGGATATGTGCCATCATGTGAAGACAGGATTATATCATTCTACAGCAGCGAAAGAATATGTTCCTTACATAATGCCTCAGGAACATGGCAATCACACGGGAGTAAAGTATCTGAAAGTTTATAAGGACAATGGAGCTGCGCTTGAGTTTTATTCTGAAAAAGGCTTTGAGTGTAATGTATCCCGGTATGATTCTGAACAGTTGACAGAAGCTGGTCACCACCATGAACTGGTACCCAAGGGTCAGACAATAGTCAGAGTGGATTATAAAGTCAGTGGAATAGGCTCCCATAGCTGCGGACCTGAATTGATGGAAAAATACAGAATGAATGAAAAGTCCTTCCAGCATAGATTTTGTCTCCGTGCTTCTCATACAGCACAATAAAAGTAGTTTTAAATATCTAAGTCTTAAATAGAAAAGTGAAGGTGACAGTCTTATAAACATCAAATCAATAAGTTATAAAAAACCTGGTGTAAAAACCGGGTTTTTTCAAATAATCATAAAAATCAAAGGAGAATGGGTTTATGAAATCATTGATGGAAAAATTAATATCAGTTGTACCCAGTGAAAATCAGTTAAATTGGCAGAAGCTTGAATATACAGCTTTCTTTCACTATGGAATAAACAGTTTTACAGACCGGGAATGGGGTACCGGAAAAGAGGATACTTTCCTTTTTTCTCCAAAGAACCTTGATACGGATCAATGGTGTGAGGTGCTTCAAAAGGCAGAGATAAAAGCCTGCATCATTACTGCCAAGCATCATGACGGATTCTGTCTCTGGAATACTGCATATACCAGGCATTCGGTTATGCATACCCCCTTCGGTCGGGATATTGTAGCAGAGCTTTCTGCCTCCTGCGAAAAATATGGTATCAAATTGGGAGTATACCTGTCTCCCTGGGATATGCATGAATCAACTTATGGAAGCGGAGAAGAGTATAACGATTTCTTTTGTGGACAGCTGACAGAACTTTTAACCCAATATGGCAAACTTTACAATGTATGGTTTGACGGAGCTTGTGGTGAAGGACCAAATGGCAAGAGGCAGGAGTATGACTGGAAACGCTATTATACATTGATTCGGAGATTGCAGCCGGAAGCAGTCATTGCAGTGTGTGGCCCAGATGTGCGCTGGTGCGGAAATGAGGCCGGAGATTGCAGAGAATCAGAATGGAGTGTAGTACCTGCAGAAGTTTTCTCGCAGTCGGACATTATGGAGAACTCACAAAAGGCAGATAATGCAGAATTCCGTAAGCAGGGGCTGGATCAGCAAACGAAAGATCTTGGCAGCTGGGAAGTGGTAAGCCAGGCAGAGAGTTTGATCTGGTATCCGGCAGAGGTAGACGTATCCATCCGACCGGGATGGTTTTATCATGAGGCGGAAGATCAGCAGGTTAAGTCGTTTAAAGCTCTGAAACGTATTTATCTTAATTCTGTTGGAGGTAACAGTGTCCTGCTGCTGAATATACCGCCGCACAAAGATGGCTTTATCACAAGGTTTGATGAGGAAAGATTAGAAGAATTAGGTGAATTTATCCGAGGTAATTTTCAAAATAATTATGCAGAACAGGCTGTCATAAAAGCAACAGAAACAGAAGGCGATTATGAAATTTCCAATGTACTGAAGGAGGATGAAACCTATTGGAAAGCGGTTGATAATTGTAATTCCTGTGAAATTATAATTAACCTGAAAGAAGTGAAAAAGATTCATTATGTAGTTCTTCAGGAACAGATTAGGATGAGCCAAAGGGTAGAGCGCTTTGAAATTTGGANNAAGAAAAGTCAGGGCTTTTAATGTATAGCGGGACTACCATTGGATATAAAAAAATTTGTGAGCTTACACCGGAGGAAGTTATAACAGTAAGAGTTGTTTTTAAAGAATTCCGAGTGGCTCCTGTTATTAGGCATGTAGGTTTGTACTAAAAAAACAATATTGAGTTACGTAAAGTTATAATGTTAACATTAATTAACGTAATATAAAGATATGTTGGAAATGTTGTTAATAGAATATATATTAGTAAAAATAATATAATTACAATTTTTATTAAATTGATTGGTCAAAAAACATACTATTTAGCTTTTGCAAGAAGATAATTTGTATAATATTTTTAAAAACATCTTGACAGCAGAAAAAACGCATGTTAAAATTGTGTTAATCTTTTGTGAAATACGTTAACTATGATGTTAAGCGAAAAAACATTAAAAGTGCATATGCTTATGTTATTTAATAATACGGTATTAACATTTTATGGCAATTGTTAAGTTTTATTGGTTAATTTTGTTATATAATTGCAGATTGGGAAAGGCAGAGGTGTTGGCATGAAAAAAGCTTCGGGGAAGAAAAAANNCAAAAAACAAAAAGAGGGCGCTGGACGAAAGATGACTCACAGTTATCCTTGCTGGCTTTACCTACCTTTGTGTGGTATGTATTGTTTAGTTATTTGCCTATGTTTGGTGTGGTAATTGCGTTTAAGAATTATAGGATTTTTCCCGGCAAAGGATTTCTATATAATCTGATACATAGTGATTGGTCCGGTTTCGGAAATTTTGTGTACATGTTTAAATCAAACAGTTTTGCATTATTACTTCGTAACACGATTCTATACAATGTGGTATTCGTTATATTGGGTATCCTGATACCGGTAACTTTGGCGATTATGCTCAGCCTGATACATGGAAAGGTCAAGTCTAAAATTTATCAGACCTGTATGTTCTTTCCCCATTTCTTATCCTGGGTTGTTGTAAGTTATTTCGTATTTTCCTTTCTCAGTGCTGACAAAGGTATTTTCAACCAGATATTGGAGAGTCTGGGAAGAGAACCTGTTCAGTGGTATATGGAAGCAAAGTACTGGCCCTTTATTCTTATCTTCATGAAGATGTGGAAAGGAGTCGGTTATGGAACAGTAGTTTATCTGGCTTGTATAACAGGTGTCGATACTACTTATTACGAAGCTGCTGTTATAGATGGTGCGACGAAATGGAAACAGGTAAAATATATTACCATTCCCTTTTTAAAACCTATCATAATCATGATGTTTATTTTAAACATCGGCGGTATTTTCAGTTCTGACTTCGGATTATTTTACCAGGTTACCAGAGGTATACCGGCTTCCCTTTATGATGTTTCCTCAACAATTGATACCTATATATACAATGCAATAAGGTCTAATTCACCTATTGGAATGACATCCGCAACATCACTCCTGCAATCTGTTGCCTGCTGCTTTACAATTTTGTTTGCGAACTGGATCGTTAAAAAAGTAGATGACGAATATGCGATCATATAACTTATCGGGTGGTATTTTGCCGCCGCGCTTACTAACTAATATAGAGGATGGTGAAGATAGATGTTCGGAAAAAATAAAGAAGTAAAATCAGATTATAAATTAAACAGAATTTCAAAACCCACTAATTTTATATTTAATATCATTTTTGTAATTGGAGCAGCAGTTGCTATTATCCCTTTTCTATTCGTAATTATGATATCGGTATCCTCCAAGCAATCCATTGCCAAATGGGGTTACAGGTTCATACCCAAGGAGTTTTCCATGGACGCATATATGTTCCTGTGGAATGAAAAGGATACCATATTCAATGCTTTCGGAATATCATTGCTGGTTACCATATTAGGTACCATAATAGGTCTGATACTTACCTCCTCCATGGGGTATGTGTTATCCAGAGCTGAGTATAAGTTAAAAGGATTTCTTACCTGGGTAGTTTTCATCCCTATGATTTTTGGCGGCGGTATGGTGGCGTCCTATGTAGTGAATCTGAATTTGCTCCAATTAAAGGATTCCATCTGGGCTTTGATACTTCCGCTGGCGGTATCCTCCTATAATGTAGTCATATGTAAGACTTTCTTTAAAACAAGTATTCCGGATTCCATTGTAGAAGCTGCCAAAATTGACGGTGCCAATCAGCTGAGTATTTATACAAGAGTAATCTTACCTATCTCGAAGCCGCTACTTGCGACAATTGGTCTGTTTTTGAGCTTTGGCTATTGGAATGACTGGTTCCAGTCCTCCCTTTACATAAACAAAAGCAATTTAATGTCATTACAGGCCATATTAAATAACATTCAAAAAAATGTAGAATTTCTTGCCACCAACCCATCGGCAGGACTCTCGATTCAGGAATATAAGAATTTGATGCCTACAGAATCTGCGAGAATGGCAATTGCAGTATTAATTGTTGTTCCCATAGCCTGTGCTTATCCTTTTTTTCAGCGGTATTTTGTCTCAGGCTTAACCATTGGTTCTGTAAAGGGCTGATGATTGAACTGATAAAACCAAGCGATTAGTTATTAATACTGAAAGAACAGAACGGTATAAAGAGCTTTACACTATAACTACGATTTATTAAAAGTATTATACTTTAATAAATAAATATCAAAACAATAGGAGGTATTTTATGAAAAGAAAGCTTGCTTTGTTATTATCTTTCGTGCTGATCCTTAGTACAATCTTTGCAGGATGCTCTAAGAACACAAAGGAAAACACGAAAAACACTGGCAGCCAGGGAACAACCAATGGAGCTGCAACGACAACACCGGCAGATAGTAATGATAACGCATCCAAGGATGAGGTAGTAACCTTGAAATGGATTGCCGTTGGTAGTGGTATGCCTGACAATTATGAAGCGTGGTTAGCACAGATTAATCCATATCTTGAAGAAAAAATTGGGGTTAATATTGATATGGAAGTCGTTTCTTGGGGTGACTGGGGGAACAGAAGAAATATTCTTGTTAACTCAGGTGAATATTTTGATATTCTCTTTACAGATGGCAGCAATTTCGCCAGCGATGTTACTTTAGGTGCATATTATGATATCAAGGATATCGTTAAAACAAGCTCACCGGAGCTGTACAGCTATATCCCTGAAGATTACTGGAGTGCAGTATCCATTAACGGAAATGTTTATGGTGTTCCTACCTATAAGGATTCCTCCATGTCCAATTATATTGTATGGGATAAGGCAATGGCTGATAAATATAGCATAGATTATAAGAATATCCATACGCTGGAAGCTCTTACCGAACCTTTAAAGAAAATCACAGATGGTGAAGGCGTTGCAGCCTTTCCAATGGACCAGAATGGACTTAGTATGGTTCTGAGCTTATATGATTCCATGGGTCTTGGAATTCCAGCAGTGGGTGTAAAATTTGATGATGAGAGCCGTACGGTAGTAAATGTTTTAGAGCAGGTGGATGTTATGTCTCAGCTGAAAATCTTAAATGAGTGGTACAAAGCAGGAATTATCAATCCTGATGCACCTTCTACTTCTGAAACACCTACATACAAAGCAGTGAGTGTTGCTCAGGGATGGCCTTCCGCGGCGAAAACTACCTGGGGTCCTAATATGGGCGTAGAAGCAGAAGCTATTCAGATAAATGATACGATCGTTTCCAATGAAACGGTTCGTGGTTCCGTGAATGCAATCTACTCCGGTTCTAAATATCCTGAAAAGTGTCTGGAATTCTTACAGCTTGTTAATCTGGACACTAAGGTTAGAGATGCCTTTTATTTCGGTGTTGAAGGAGAGAACTTCAAATACACAGATGACGGCAAGATTGAAAGACTTAACACTGACTGGAAGATGGCAGGCTATACACAGGGTACCTTCTTTACCGTATCACAGCTGACAACAGACGAATTCAATCAGTGGGATGAAGTAAAAGCATTAAATGAGAATGCAAAACCTTCTGTACTCTTAGGCTTTAACGTAGATTACTCCAAGATTCAGAATGAACTTGCAAACTGCAGAGAAGTTTATAATAAATATAAGAGTGAATTATTAACGGGAGCTGCAAATCCTGAAGAGACAGTTGCTAAGATTACAAAGGAATTAAAAGCAGGCGGTCTTGATACAATTCTCACAGAAGTGCAGAACCAGATTAATGCTTATTATAAATAGTTTTATTGGAGAAGTGGTGGCAGAAGGTTAATTTTTTGGCAAGGGGACGGCAAACTGCAGAAAACAGATAGAACTCATGCTTCGATTACAAGGCATAAGAAGTCCTAATTCTCTGGAATTTTTGTGCTGGACATATTATCAAACAGATAACTCGCTACGCATGAGTACACTATGTGTACCCAAACAATCTGTTTGATAATATAGCACAAAATTTCCAGAGAAAAGGACTTCTAATGCCTTTCCATAGGCGCATTCGTTCTTTCTGTTTTCTGCAGTTTGCCTGTTCTCGAAGAGAAATTAATGTTCAGGGCACTTTTGAGCAATTAGTGATAAGTTTATGATAATTATGCATTGAAGGATAACTAGAAGAAATGATAAATAACAAGTACTGAAAATCCGTAAGTAAAAACATCTATAAGTAATAAAAAATAGCAAGTACTAAAAATCAATAAGCACTGAAAATCCGTAAGTAAAAATCAATAAGTACTTAAAATTTGCAAATACTGAAAATTAATAAGTAAAAAATCAATAAGTACTTAGAATTAGAAAGTACTGAAAATCAAAAAGTAAAAAATTCTAATAAGTAATGAAAATCAATAACTAGTGAAATAGATAAAATTGATAAGTGAATAGAAATTGATAAATAGAATGAAAGTAATCAATGATCAAAATATTAAACGAGCTGTTACAAAATGCAGGCAGAAAGTTCGCGTAGAGGTTTTGCATTAGCTCGTTTAATGTACTGTTAGAGAGAAATACAACACTTAAATTGGAAATAAATTGGACTACCTGCTTCTGAAAGTAGACAATTTTATGATAAATCAAAGAGAGAATGCCAGGCAGCAGCAGTGCATTGACGAATAATATAATGGAGGATAAAAGATGAGTAAAATTATTGGAGGGTCATATAATAATCTTCCTTGGCAGGATAAACCGGAAGGGTACAACAATCCGGTCTGGCGTTATGATGCAAACCCAATTATCGGAAGAGATGCAATACCCACCTCGAATAGTATTTTTAACAGTGCGGTAGTGCCTTTTAAGGAGGGGTTTGCAGGAATATTCCGCTGTGACAGCAAGGCTGTGACCATGGATATCTATGCAGGGTTCAGTAAAGACGGTATCAGCTGGGACATACAGCCGGAGCCCATTGAATTTACAGGCGAAGATGAGGAAATTACGGAAAAGGTTTACCGTTATGACCCAAGAGTTTGTTACATAGAAGATCGTTATTATATAACCTGGTGCAACGGATACCATGGTCCCACCATAGGAGTCGCATATACTTTTGATTTTACAAATTTTGTCCAATTGGAAAATGCATTCCTGCCTTTTAATAGAAACGGTGTGTTATTTCCTAAGAAAATAGGTGATAACTATGCAATGCTCAGCCGTCCCAGTGATAATGGACATACACCTTTTGGCGATATCNNAAAGATAGGGGCTGGGGCAACTCCCATAGAAACAGACGAAGGCTGGCTTCTTATTTATCATGGGGTTCTGGCGACCTGTAACGGTTTTGTATATCGTATAGGCTGTGCATTGCTGGATTTTGACCAACCCTGGAAGGTAAAGAAGAGAACCATGAATTATGTCCTTGCCCCTAATGAATTATATGAAAGAACCGGTGATGTACCTAATGTGGTATTTCCCTGTGCAGCCTTGACTGATGCAGATACCGGAAGAATTGCGATTTATTACGGCTGCGCAGATACAGTAGTGGGCTTGGCTTTTACGACAGTGGATGATTTAATGGCAGCCATGGAAGAAGTATAAACTTATTTATCTTTCTGGTTGAAAATAGCTTCGATGATCTATGAACATTTAAAAGGGCTTCAATTTATGAACATTTGAGGAAAGTAAGGTATAAAAACCTATTTCAACTTATAGAAATCCTGTATAATGAAACAGGGATATAAAGGAAGAAATATTGACCGGGGAATAGGAATAATTGCTTGTAAAAGCAATACGTAACTGTACCCTGAGTAGAAAGAGGTGTCTATGGTATTTCTGGATAAGAGAATTCGTGTTATCTGTGATGAATTAAAAAAGCTTTCAGTTGTACAAAAAGTTACCGTCGATAACTGGAAATTCAAAAAAGGCAATTATGTATTTCCGGAGGAGGCGGACAAAGCAGAAGCCCTATGGGAACAATTCGACTGCAGAACCATGCACTGGTATGGTCCTGATGAACATTACTGGTTTCGCAGTGAATTTACGGTACCCCCTTCCATGGAGGGCAAAGCAGTATGGATGAATGTAAGAACTCAGATCGATGAATGGGATGATGGAAAAAATCCGCAATTCCTGCTATTTGTTGACGGTGTGGCAACTCAGGGGATTGATATGAATCACCGAAGAGTCCTTTTGACAAAGGAAGCTGTGTCCGGTCAGACCTATCACCTGGATCTGCAGTCTTATACAGGAACACTTCACAGCGAATTCAACCTGATAGTTGAAATGTTGGAGATCGATCCTAAAATCGAAAAACTTTATTATGATATAGAGGTACCTTTAAGTGCTTTTTCCCGAATGGAAAAAGAGGATAAGGTAAGAAAAGATATAGAAGCTGTATTAAATAACTGCATTAATTTTCTGGACCTTAGAATTCCTTATACGGAGGAATTTTATGAGTCTTTATCAGCGGCAGATACCTATCTTGCGAAAGCTCTGTATGAGGACATGGCAGGCTATGAAGATGTGATTGCAACCTGTATCGGGCATACTCATATTGATGTTGCCTGGTGGTGGACGGTTGAACAGACCAGAGAAAAGGTTGGAAGAAGCTTTGCTACTGTGCTTAAGCTGATGGAGGAATACCCGAATTATAAATTCATGTCCAGCCAGCCCCAGCTATACTATTTCCTGAAGGAAAGATACCCTGCGCTTTATGAGAGACTGAAAGAACGAGTAAAAGAAGGCAGGTGGGAACCGGAAGGCGGTATGTGGGTTGAAGCGGACTGTAATCTTACTTCCGGAGAATCCTTAGTACGTCAGTTTATGCACGGAAAGAAATTCTTTCAAGAGGAATTTGGTGTCGATAACAGAATACTCTGGCTGCCGGACGTATTTGGCTATTCCGGTGCACTGCCACAAATTATGAAGAAGTCCGGAATTGATTACTTTATGACCACTAAGCTGGCCTGGAATCAATTTAACAAGATACCCAATGATACTTTGAACTGGAAAGGTATCGACGGAACAAAGATTTTCACCCATTTTATATCTACCCTTGGAGTAGGGCAGAGCGCCAATGAATTCTTTACCACCTATAATGGTATGCTTCATCCCGATGCAATTATGGGCGGTTGGACCCGTTATCAGAACAAGGATATTAACAACGATATTCTGATATCCTATGGATACGGTGATGGCGGCGGCGGTCCCACCAGGGAAATGTTAGAGACCTCGCTTCGTATGGAAAAAGGGGTAAGAGGTATACCCAAAGTACGTCAGGAGTTTTCCAGAACCTATTTTGATGAGTTATATGACAGAGTAAAGGATAACAAAAGTCTGCCGGAATGGGAAGGAGAATTCTATTTCGAATATCATAGGGGAACTTACACTTCCATGGCAAGGAACAAACGCTCTAATCGTAAGAGCGAGCTGATGCTAATGGATCTGGAACTGCTCTCTGTTTTGGCATTGAAAGAAAATATTCCATATCCCGCAGAAGAAATTGATGCAATGTGGAAAAAAGTGCTGCTAAATCAGTTCCATGATATATTACCAGGTTCCAGTATTAAAGAGGTATATGAAGTTACAAAGCAGGAATATGCTGAAATAGCAGATACAGCCGGTTCAATTATTCGTAACTGCCTGGAGGCTTTAACGTATGTAGGAGAAGGCGTAACCATCTATAATACCCTGGGCTTTGTAAGGGATGATATTGTAAATCTTGGAACTATTGATGCGAAAGCCCTTAAGGATGAAGCTGGTAATATTTATCCGGTTCAAAGAACCGGTGATGGCACAGTTGCTTATCTTAAAGGATTACCTGCTAAAGGCAGTAAGACCTTTGAAGTAGTAAGCGGGAAAGAAAGTAAAGCATCCTTTAAGCTGGCGGGTAATCGCCTTGAAACACCTTTCTATACCATTGAATTGGATGAACAAGGATTATTTACCTCAATCTATGATAAAGACAATGACAGAGAGGTATTACAGAAAGGTCAGCAGGCAAATCTGTTCCGTATTTATGAAGATAAGCCTATTTATTATGATAACTGGGATATTGATATCTTCTATACAGAAAAATTCTGGGATATAACCGGAACAACCCGTATGGAATGGACGGAGATCGGCGAAGTTCGCGTTACCTTGGAAATTGACAGAAAAGTCAGCAATTCAATCATAAAGCAGAAGATATATTTCTATGCCGACAGCAGAAGGATTGATTTCAATACCTACGTAGACTGGAAAGAGCATCAGCACCTTCTGAAAGTACATTTCCCTGTAAATATCCACTCTGATGAAGCTACTTTTGATATACAGTTTGGTAATCTTACGAGAAAGGTACACAGCAACACCAGTTGGGATGTGGCCAGATTCGAAAGCTGCGGACATAAGTGGATTGATCTGTCAGAAGGGCATTATGGTGTCAGCCTCCTAAATGACTGTAAGTACGGTCATTCAGTAAAGGACGGCAACATGGCTGTTACCCTGATTAAATCCGGTATTGAACCTAATCCTGCAACAGATCAGGAAGAACATTACTTTACTTATGCAATCTATCCCCATGCTGAAAGCTGGAGAGCGGCAGGCACCGTAAGAGAAGCTGGCAGCTTAAATCAGCCGGCTTATGCGGTAAAAGGTGGCGTTCCCGGTGATTTTAACTCCTTCGCCTCCATTGATAAAGCGAATGTTATGCTTGAAACTGTAAAACAGGCTGAAGCTGGTGATGGTATAGTACTGCGTATCTATGAATTTGAAAATGCCCTGACAAAAGCAAAAGTAATCCTTGAAAGAGCAGCAGACATTGTGTCAGTTGAAGAGTGCAATCTGCTGGAGGAAGTTATTGCAGCAGTACCCAGATCAAAAGAGGGCTTTGCTTTTGAGATAAAGCCATATGAGATAAAGACCTACAAAATTAAGTTCAAATAATTGTAAATTTATATTTCCTCATAACCAAAAATATTTCATAATAAACTTAAAGGAAAGAAGAAGCTGCCCCGCTTCTTCTTTCTGCAGCGTTTAATATATTAGTGATAAGGGGTTTAACCTCATCCGGAAATGATAATATCCTAGGAATTAATTTTTAGTGATTGCTCTTTCAGCGCATTCTGATTGACAGAGCGCACTGGCTTGAGTGCAGTGGAGAACTTATTTGTAACAAGAAAGGTGGGTGTTTATGAATATTATACCAAGACCCCAAGTGGTCGTAACGGAAAATGAGTATTTTGTTTTATCCTATCAGGTAAGAATTATTGTTGATGCTGCCTGTGGCAGTGAAGTCTATACACATGCAAAGCTTCTGGGGAAGGACATACAGTTAAAGCTTGGCTATACCCTTTCCATAACGAAGGGGGAGGCTGATACCAACTGTATTTACCTGACACAGGCTGCAGCTATGAAATCAGAAGAGTACAAGTTAACCATTGACGCTGATGGTATACAAATATATGGAGGGAGCAGTGCCGGAATACTCTATGGAATACAGACCTTAAGACAGGTAGTTGCTACGGAAGGAGCGGTATTGCCACATTTGTGCATTGAAGATTACCCGGACATACCTAACAGGGGATATTATTTTGATGTAACAAGAGGAAGAATTCCGACCCTTGCCTATTTAAAGAAACTGGTAGAAAAACTCAGCTATTATAAAATAAATCAATTGCAGCTCTATGTGGAACATAGTTTTTTGTTTAAGGATTTAAGTGAGGTGTGGAGGGATGATACCCCTCTGACCGGTGAAGATATTCTTGAACTGGATGCCTATTGCAGACAATATCATGTAGAGTTGATTCCTTCCTTATCAAGCTTTGGACATTTATATAAACTGCTGAGTTCTAAGACCTATGCCTCTCTTTGTGAACTTGAAGATTCGGAGAAGCAGCCCTTCTCTTTTGATGACAGGATGGACCATCATACGGTGGATGTAACGAATACAGGCAGTATCCAGTTGATCAAGCAGCTTATTGGGGAATACCTGCCTTTATTTTCTTCCAGATATTTCAATATCTGTGCGGATGAGACCTTTGATTTAGGCAAAGGAAGATCCAAAAAACTGGCTGACCAGACAGGTGTTAACAGCATGTATATCCAGTATGTCAGAGAATTGTGCGAATACCTTGTTGAGAAAGGGAAAACCCCCATGTTCTGGGGCGATATTGTCAAAGGCTTTCCGGAGGCAATAAAAGAGCTGCCAGAGGAAACAATCTGCCTAAATTGGGGATATTCCAGATGTGAAGGAGAAGAGTCAGCCAAGGTACTTGCAAAAGCAGGAGCTGTTCAATACCTGTGCCCGGGAGTTGCAGGCTGGAATCAGTTTATTAATTTCATTGATGCATCCTATGAGAATATCAGCAGAATGTGTTCCTACACTTATAAATATCATGCAATAGGTGTTTTAAATACGGACTGGGGTGATTTTGGGCATATTAATCATCCTGAATTCAGTATAGCGGGTACTATATTTGGAGCGGCATTTTCCTGGAATCATCTGATTCCGGACAAAGATGAAATGAAGGCGCAGATATCCCGCCTTGAGTTTGAGGACAGTTCTCTTTCCTTTGTACATAATGCGGCATTGCTTTCAGAAAACAGTGTGTTTGATTGGTTGCATGCTGTGCGTTACATGGAAATGGACAGGAAGGGAAAAAGTGAAGCAGAGAAGGAGCATTTCCTGACATCAGTGGATTTTAGTGATGTGAAAGCGACGAATGATACCATCAATCAAGGTATTCTTCAGCTGTACAGAAATCTGAAACATCTTGATACTTCAAAAAGAGATCAGGTTAAACCTTATATTGTTGCAGCAGAAGGTATGGTACTGTTCAATACCATTGGTGCTACTCTTTGTAAAGAGCTTTACGGTGTGGACAGTGATGCAGCAGAGAATTCAAAGACTTTGGCGGAGCAATTGGAGCATTGGTTCTATGCTTATAAGGAAGTGTGGAGAACTGTAAGCCGTGAATCAGAGCTATACCGTATACAAGATGTAATACTTTGGTATGCTGATAAACTGAGAGAAAGTTAAAAATCATGAAAAGATGCAATATGCAGTGGGTGATAAGATGAAATATTTATATCAGGACAGCAGCCTGTCTTCCAAAGAACGTGCAAGGGATTTATTGTCTCATATGACAGTTCGGGAAAAGGCAGGGCAGCTTAACCAGCATTTATATGGCTTTCAGGTGTATGAACGTAAGGGCGATGAGGTTGAATTAAGCAGAGAACTCATAGAGGAAGTAGAGTACTATGGAGGCTTGGGGGTGCTTTATGGACTTTACCGGGCAGATCCCTGGTCGGGTAAAACCTATGAGAATGGTTTAACCGGAATTCTAGCCCCCAAGACCTATAATAAGATTCAAAAATTTGTCCTGGAACACGCAAGGCTTGGCATACCCATGTTATTAAGTACAGAATGCCCTCACGGACATCAGGCTCTTGATGGATATCTTCTGCCGGTTAACTTAAGTGCAGGAGCAGCCTTTCACCCGGAGCTTGTAAGGAAGGCATATGAGGTCTGCGGCAGCCAGCTAAAGGATCTGGGAGTCCACCTGGCGCTTGTTTCTGTACTGGATGTATTAAGAGATCCCAGATGGGGCAGAAGTGAAGAATGTTACAGCGAAGATCCGTATCTTTCCGGAGAGCTTGCAAAAGCTGCTGTTACGGGAATTCAAAGTAAAGGAATAACAGCAGTGGCAAAGCATTTCTGTGCCCAGGGGGAAGGGACTGGAGGTATCAATGCCAGTGCTGCCCGGATAGGAGAACGGGAACTAAGAGAAATCCATCTGCCTTCTGCAAAAGCCTGCTGTCAGGCAGGAGTACAGGGAATTATGGCAGCATATAATGAGATAGACGGCATCCCCTGTCATAGTAATAAAAAGCTGCTGACAGGAATCCTTAGGGAAGAGATGGGGTTTGATGGCGTAGTCATGGCAGACGGACTGGCGATTGACAGACTGGATGTCATGACAGGGAATAATGCCCGTTCTGCAGCCATAGCATTAAAGGCAGGAGTGGATATCAGCTTGTGGGATGAAGGCTTTACAAGACTGGAAGAGGCTTATGATAATGGCTTTTTGACAATGGAAGAACTTGACAGAGCAGTTTTTCGGGTATTGAAGCTTAAATTCGAACTGGGGCTTTTTGAAAATCCGTATATTGAGGAAAAAGATATCTCAAAAGTATATTCTCACAAGAATCATCCGGAAGCACTTCAATTAGCAAGAGAATCTGTGTGCCTGTTAAAGAATGAAGACAATATTCTTCCCCTTGATAGAAAAAAAATAAGCTCTATTGCAGTAATCGGACCCAATGCAGATGAGATTTATCATCAGCTGGGCGATTATACACCTCCGGTTCGAGAGGGAGAAGGAATTACTGTATTGAAAGGTATCAAAGAATTCCTAAAGAACCGAGGAGAGGATATAGTCGTTAGATTTTCAAAAGGCTGTGGTTTGATCAGGAAGGAGGAAGACTATATCGAAGAGGCGATGCAGTTAGCAAAGGCTTGCGACTATACTACTCTTGTTCTGGGGGGGTCTTCCAGCAGGTTTTCCAAGGCTGAATTTGATGCAAACGGTGCGGCAAAATTAGGTGACAGCCTGGATATGGACTGTGGTGAAGGAATCGATACGGCAGTTTTAAACCTTCCGGGTCTGCAGGACAGGCTGACAGAAGTAATAGCACAGACCGGAAAGCCCGTTATCTCTGTTCTGATTCAAGGCCGTCCTTATGCCATACCGGAGGTAAGCAGGTATTCCAAGGCACTGCTATGTGCCTTTTATCCGGGAATAGCAGGTGGGCAGGCAATAGCAGAGGTGCTTTTTGGAGAGATCTGTCCTTCGGGTCATCTTCCGGTATCTTTGCCAAGGCATGTGGGGCAGCTGCCGGTTTATTACAATTATAAAGACTCCTATAATGCCATGAATTATTCAAATATACCAGATAAAGCACTATATTCCTTTGGTTATGGTTTATCCTATACTACATTTCATTACAGCGGCATAAAGCTTAAATATCAGTATGCAATAGATTGCGGTGGAGCAGACAGCTGTTTAATGGATAAGAAGCAGATAGAATGCTTAGAAAGTGAAAGTATAGGGTTGACGCTTACTGATATGAAAAAGGGCTGCATAAAAGTGGAAGTTAATATAACCAACAACGGTAATTATGACGGTTATGCGCTGATACTGCTTTTTATAAAGGATCTGCAGTCCAGTGTCATAAGGCGCGTAATAGAACTGAAAGACTTTACAAAGGTCTGGGTTAATAAGGGAGAAACGAAAAGTGCTGTCTTACAGTTGAATGAAGAAAAGCTCTCAAACTGGAATGAATTTATGGAATTTACAATGGAGGCAGGAGACATTCAGCTGATGCTATCGGATGGCTGTCAGACTTTCTGGCAGGGGAAGGTTATATTAGCAGAATAACAGGTGGGATAAAAATTAATCAAAGTGCAGTATCTGTATAGGAGGTCGTAGGAATTTTCGAATAATAAAGCATAGGGCTGCTTGTAAAAGAATAAAAGTATATCAGTATGGCTTTCAGTATATATACCTGAAAGTGTTTAAAGAATATATAATCCATGGGAAGAACAATGATATTAATATTAGGTTGAAATCTGGAAGAAATAATGAAAATAATAATTGAAAAGGCTTGTACGTTTCCTGTAGAATAAAGATTATAAACAATCAAAGGAAGGTATATTATGGGAAAACTGGTATATGATAAAGCGGAAATACTTGGTGCAATTGATAAAATAGTTGAGCGAACCAAACGAATGGACATGTCCTGGGACTGGCCTTGTGGAGTTGCTTATTATGGGCTGGCTACAGCCTATGAAACTACAGGAAATAAAGAGTATATAGAATTTCTGAAAGAACGAATTGATGAATTAATAGAGATCGGGCTTCCTACCTGGACAGTTAATACCTGTGCTATGGGACACTGCCTTATTACATTGTATCAGGAATATGGTGAAGAGAAGTATATGGACCTTATTAAGTCAAAGGTTGAGTATTTAAGCCACAAGGCCCTGCGCTTTGGTAATAATGTACTTCAGCATACGGTATCCAGTAAAAATGATTTTCCGGAGCAATGCTGGGCAGATACGTTATTTATGGCAGCATATTTCCTGTTAAGAGTAGGAGTAATGGAAAAAGAGGAGGCGCTGATAGAGGATGCCTTGAATCAGTATTACTGGCACATTCAATATCTGCAGGATGAGAACAGCGGATTATGGTACCATGGATATAATAATATAAAGAAAGATCATATGTCAGGTTTTTATTGGGGAAGAGCTAACTGCTGGGCAGCCTATACCATGAGCCGGGTAGGTAAAATTCTGCCGGAATGNNAACTATCCGCTCTTAAGCTGCTCCAGACTGAACAGGGACTCAGGAGAACGATACTAAACGATGAAGAAACCTATGAAGAATTATCTGCCTCTGCCGGTATAGCTGCAGCTATGATCTGGAAAGGTAATCCTCTTCATATTAAACATATACAAAGAGCCTTACAGGGAGTACTTAAGAACATTGCCCCCGATGGCCGATTGATGAATGTATCCGGCGGAACTGCAGTTATGAAGAACAGAGAAGGTTATCAGAATATCTCTGTAAAATGGATTCAGGGCTGGGGTCAGGGGCTGGGACTGGCATTTTTAAGTGCTGTCCTTCAGTCTGACAGTATTTTAGGAGATGGAGCGTTGTAAACAATCCTGTTCAGGAGATATTTTGAAAAAGGTATATTGCCGGAGGATGAACGTCCCTATGCTGCTGCACCTGTATTAAGGAAAAGGGATAGTGGATAACAATCATCCGAATAAAACAGACTTAGCTCAATTAACTGCTGATTTGCAGGTGGAGGCATTGTAGCAGTTCTTAAAACAACAAATATCCATGTAATAACAACATAATACAATTCCTTTTATTATTTATCTGATATATTCTACTGATTGTAATGCAAACACAAAAGTAGCAGAAAGGATAATAAAATGGAAAAGATGCTGGGATTTAACCCGCCCATGGGATGGAATTCATGGAATACGTTTACCTGGGATATTAACGAAGATTTAATCCGTGATGTGGCAGACTGTATGGTTAGAGATGGATACCTTAGTGCGGGATATGAGTATGTGGTAATTGATGATTGCTGGAGTCTGAAAGAGAGGGATGCAGAGGGAAGGCTTGTTCCTGATCCTAAAAAGTTTCCCGGGGGAATGAAGGCGTTGGCTGATTATATACATGGGAAGGGTTTGAAATTTGGCATGTACTCCTGCGCCGGAACACATACCTGTGCAGGATTTCCGGGTAGCTTCGAACACGAGTTTCAGGATGCAGAAACCTTTGCTTCCTGGGGAGTGGACTTTTTAAAGTATGATTATTGCTTTAAGCCTCGCCATATGTCGGGAGAGCTCCTTTACAAGCGAATGAGTCTGGCACTTAAGAACTGCAGCAGAGACATCTTGTTTTCTGCCTGCAACTGGGGATTCGATAATGTATATCAATGGATTAGAGAATCAGGAGCTCATATGTACAGGTCTACGGAAGATATCCGTGATAATTGGGAATCCATAAAGAAAATAGCTGTCAGCCAGTTGGATAAAGAATGCTATACAAGTACCTTTTGCCATAATGACATGGATATGCTGACTGTAGGTATGTATGGGGGCAGTAACAGCAGCTTTATTGGGAGTATCGGCGGATGTACGGATCAGGAATATAAGACACATTTTTCCCTTTGGAGTATGATGGGGTCTCCTCTGATGATTGGCTGCGATATTCGCAATACCAGCCAGATTACAAAAGATATTCTTCAAAACCCTGAGATTATCCGTATTAATCAGGATGCAGAGTCTAGAGGAGCATATCGGCTTCAGGCGGAACCCCAATGGTTCAATGCAGAGGAATGTTTTATTTTGGTCAAGGTGCTGACAGACGGAGATATAGCCATAGGCCTCTTTAATCTGAGTGATGGACAGAAAGAACTCGCTGTACAATTTTGGGATATGGGGATTCCTTCTGCAAGCAATAAGGCATTGTCTTTGTTTGATTGCTGGAACCAGAAAGAACTTGGAATTTACAAGGAACGATTTGCGGCGGTTGTTCCGGCACATGACTGCTTAGTAGTACGTGCAAAGTTGGTGTAATTATGTCTGAAGGGATTTACTGTAAAGACTGCGGAGCAAAACTCTCAGAAGATGAAAAAGCAATTTGTTTTAAGTTGATTTCAAGAACAACTTCCGTATTCTTTTGCATCGATTGTCTTTCTGTTAAGTTATCCTGTAGCAGTGAAGCAATAAAAAGCCGGATTCAATATTATAGAGAATCCGGCAATTGCGTGCTATTCCGATGAGGTTAACAGTTTTGTTTCAATATTCGTTCAATTCTATACTGTGTCGGCGTTGCTCCGGTTATGCGTTTGAAGATTTTAGAAAAATACAGGGGATCAGCATAACCTACAGAATAAGCAACAGTCTTTATCTCAAGGTCTGAATGATAAAGCAGATCACAAGCCTTTNTGATTCGGTAAGCAGTGAGATATTGATGTACAGATTGATCGGTAGCTTGTTTGAACAAACGAAAAAGATATGTACGGTCAATATTTACATGCTGAATAATATCTGAAATCATTAATTCAGTTCTCCAATAGTTTGATTTTATAAAATGTTTTGTAGCTTTGACATAATCAAAAGTAATGGAGGACTGATTTATTGGGAAATACTCAATATAATAGGAAAGTAATAAACGAAGTCTTGCGCTGCCGCGCTCAATTTCAAAACGATTTATTCCGTAAGCTTCAGGAATATGGTATAGATTTCTCCATTCTATCTGGGATTCAGGTGAAGTGGGGAGTGTTACCGGACATTTAACAGATAAAGTGGTTAATTCGATTAATTCCTTTACCTCATCACCTCGAAACTCCACCCAGACATATTCCCAAGGATCCTGTTCCTCTGGATAATAATACACCTCGGTATCCGGAAAAATTAGAAAGCTTTCTCCTGCCTGCAATTGGTGACAGACCTTGTTCACCGTATAATATCCGCTGCCGGAAATTATATAATGAAATGCATACAAATCACGAACACCCGGACCCCAACGATGTAAATCAGCTGGCTTATACCCAAAACCGACACAGCGCAATGAATCAAATGAGAAGGTATTTACATCTCCCATAAGAGCTCCTTTTCAATAGAGTTATAATCATAATGTAATAAAAAATAATGATAACTTATTTTATCATCTGCCAAGAAGTTTCGCAATGAAAAGGCCATTTATTACCTCCTTTGTGGCTACCGCACATATTACTTTACTTTCTGTATTTAAAACGGCACCTGCTATATCTCCGTATAAAGCTATAGTATAAAAGCCAGCGGTATTTAGATCCATTCTGAGCTCCTCTTCTGTAAAGGTGTGATCCCAGATATTATAGCATTCCATGTTATCTTTTGTAAGTATAACAGTCTGATTAAGCCTGGTATTATCTTCAGGATAAATAGAATGGGAGTTGATACATATATGCGGGCTGGCACTCCAGAAACCACTTTCCTGCTGGTACCAGTCCCTGGTTTCAGATTTCCCTTCATATGCTTTGGGAGCAGTTACATCAAGAATGAATTTGCCTCCTGGTTTCAATGCTTTAAATATTTTCTTTAACAATTCTTTTCGATTATTCTCAGACATAACGCAAAAATCACGATATATAAGCGTAATGACATCAAATTCCTCCTGGTATGATAACTCCAGATAATCCTGATAGATATAAGTAATATCAGAGGCATTCTGCAATGCACTGCTGCGGGCATAATCTATTGAACGACGTGAATAGTCTATCCCTGTAACCTCATATCCGTTCTTACAAAATCTTTCCGCATAAAGTCCAGGACCGCAACCCAGATCAAGTAATTTCGTATATTGTAAAGGAGGTGCTATTTGTGTAATCCAGTCCACTGATTTTGTTATAAAAGCATGATTTCTGGAAGCGGCATCCCAAGTGGGATCAAGATGGGCTTTTAGCATTTCGGTGGAAATATGCTCATCGTCCCAGAATTTTGCAGTACTTTGCTCGTATAGCTCAGTTTTTTTTGAAAGTAAGTCTATTAATTTTTGATACATAATAATTCCTTTCGTGAATATCAGATTTTTGATTTGATAAATTTTAATGTGAATTTGAAAAACATCTTTTGTTTTAGTCTAAATTACCATGGTTATTTTCTGTGATAACATGAAAAAAGCCGTGGAATTTATCCACAGCTTTCTAGTATTTGAAATATATGCGTGGATGGGAGAATGAAAATCATATTTTGGACAAAGAAAATAAACTGTTGCAAAACAGTCTGTTTTTCTTATTCTGTTATGATTTTATTCGTCTTTTCCACGTTCTCACTTATATTACTGATTATGCAATATCAAGTGTGCCGGATTGCGTCACCTCTTAAGTTCATGTTATCACGTCAATAGGATAGCATAGATTCTTTACCTCGTCAATATTAGGAAAATAATAAGTAATAGTTATGAAGAGATAAAAAATCCAGATATCTAGTATAAGAATCAGTTACACCTGGTTATTTCGATTTTTCTTGTGGTTAAAGAACAAGTGTAAATATTTTGAAAGGTTAGTGGAATCTTTCTCCCATAATAAAATATGAGCAGTTATTCCGGCAGTTACCGGTATAATTAAGGTTACACCAAGGCCACTGCATAATATGGAAATAATTTCAGCACAAAAAACCTTTGAATTCATAATGGTTCCAAAGGAGTAATCCAAATCTTTCATCCATAAGATCAAAGCCATAAAGCCGCCCACAAAGGCAAAATATAAGGTGTTGGTTGTAGTCCCAAGAATATCCCTTGCGATGTTCAACCCGGATCGAAAAAGATTTTTGCGGGTGATAGAGGGATTATGAAGAAATATTTCATTCATGGATGAAGAAATGGAAATTGCGGTGTCGATAATGGCACCTATTAACCCCATAATTATAGTACTTACAGCAATCTTATTAAAATCAATACCTATGGTAAGTGTATACAGACTGATTTCCTCGAATTCTTCTTCGCTGAAACCTTGTATTCTGGTCATACTGCCCATAATATAAATTAACAGGAACATTCCTGCCAGCGTAAGGAGAACCGAGAGGAAAGCTGCAAGGGTTTTCCTGCTTACTCCATTAATATAAAAAAGAGTAAAAGAGCTCACTAAGATACTGGCTGATATAGTTACAAGGATTGCATTGAGATTATGAGCAATCAGTAAGATAGCTATAAAAAGGATTGAAAAATTAACAAGCAGAGAAAGAAAAGACCTGCTGCCTTTTTCCTTTCCGATTAATTTCATTAAGATAAACAATATAACAGCTAAAACAATAATTACGTTCATAATTTTTCTGATCAGGCTGTTAGAATTAGGTAAAATGAGGTATATAAGTCATTTGTTTACCTACCCTGGCAGTGGTTCCTTTCATGTTCTTATGTTAATGTGAAGCAATAGTATAAGTCGGAGTCCTTCAATGTTACTTAGGTGAGCAAGTACTGTATAATTAGTCTTTTTGATATCTTTGCCGTATAAACAAAGAGAGGTATAAAGATATAGGGATGGTGAGAACAATTCCAATAGCTCCTGTCAGTGCCCGTATCAGTTCAAGGGAAAGATTGATACGAAAGGTATAACCGACCNNTATTTCTTAAATAAACAAGCAGTATTGGTATAGTGCCGCTTACATAAGCAAAAAACAATACATTAGCCATAGTGCCCATAATATCTTTTCCAATTTCCATTCCGGAAGCTTTGAGGGCTTTTGTGGATATATCCGGACTTTTCTCACAAAGCTCGTGGATGGAGGAAGAAATTGTAATGGCAACATCCATAACCGCGCCAAGACAGCCTACCAATATCTCAGCCATAAATATCTCATGGGGGGGTCTGGTTAGAAACTGCATTTCTTCATATCGTACTCCTTTTTCATTTGTCAGCTTCATTACGGTATATGCTATGAGTAAAGTAATGAAGGTTCCTGACAAGGTGGACAGAATCGCTGTAAATGTCTTTTGGTTATATCCGCTGACAAGCAGCAGGGATAATACCGTAAAAACAATCACTACAACGCTGCAGACAAAAAGCAGATTAATTCCTTTCCTATACAAATCCATAACAAAAGAGAAGAGAAGGATATTAAACAATAAAGTCAGTAAAGAATAAAGGCCTTTTCTTTTGCCTACAGCTATAATAAACACAATAAATAATACGGTCATTAATACAAGATAATGATCACGTTTCAGACCTTTAACAGTTCCTGCCAATGGTGCTTTGTCTTTGTCATCCAGAGATATAAACAATTTATCTCCAACCTTATATTTATTGTCAGCGGCACCGGAATAGGTATATAGGTTCTTAAGTTCTACTTCTCTGCCGATGAAATCGCCATTTAAAATTCTGCCTGTTAACAGCTGTGTGTATGTTATATCTTTATTCCCGTAATAATCGGTTGTCTTTTCTTCTTCCAGTAATTGAACTCTTGTTACTTTTACAAGTGTCTCTTTGTAATAAGCATAATTATTATTAACAAACAGGAGGGAAAAGAGGCAGAATAATCCAAGTAGCAGATAAAGTATGATTTTATTTTGGTATTTAACACGTTTCATAAGCGCACCGTTTATATGTATAAAACCCTGATTGATTTTGTTTAAATTTCTTCAAACATAGTATCACATTATACTGGGAAAGTAAATGTTATCTACCTTAATCCAAAGTAATAATTATGTTTAGCATAAGGGCTGTATTTGTTGGGAGAGAATCCTTAAGCTGGCAGAAACAGCAGCGGTTATCTAAGAACCTATTATCAGACATATGGAATATGTATTCCAGGCAAAGGCTTTGAGACAATTAAGGACCAGTTTATGTTAGGGGATAATATCCTGGTAGCACCAGTTCTGGAAAAAGGAGCTACTACAAAAAGAATCATCTTTCCGGAAGGGAAATGGATAGGTGATGACGGAGCGAAGTATACGGCCCTTGTGTTCAGGTAGTGGAAGCACCATTGGAAAGATTGCCCTGGTATGAGAAGCAATAGGCCTTACACTATCCTTTTAGTTAGTATCTCACCAATAAGTACATACTTGTATTCGTAAACATATAAGGTTATCATATAGAAAATAATCTTTCTAGGAGGCACTACGATGAAAAAGGAAATACAGGTATTAGACTACGCAAATGACATTATGAAGGCAGTGCAGAATGGTGTGTTACTGACAACAAAGGCAGAGGAGAAAGTAAATTCCATGACGATATCCTGGGGAACCTTAGGAATTGAATGGGGAAAATTAATATTTACCGTATTTGTCAGAGAAAACAGATTTACCAAACAACAACTGGATAAAAATCCTGAATTTACGATTAATATTCCCTTTGGTGATTTCGACAAAAAGATTCTTGGTGTATGCGGCACAAAGTCAGGCCATACAGTTGATAAAGGGAAAGAACTTAATCTGACACTGGAGGAACCGGCTGCTGTTTCCGTTCCTGCCATCAGGGAACTTCCCTTAACCTTAGAGTGCAAGATTGTATACAAACAGAAACAGGAGGCCAAGGAAATCACGGAAGAAAATAATAAAAGATTTTATCCTCAGGATGTTGACAGTACCTTCCACGGTGCTAATAGAGATTATCATACGGCATATTACGGTGAGATTGTGAGCGCTTATATTATTAAGTAATCTATGTGTCCATAAGTTATAAGTATTCATAATAGAGGGTGTTGTATTAGTCAGTTCAATGAAACAGGAGATTAAGGATATTATATTACTGTATTTTTACTTAAATATCCGGCATATCTTCCTAAGATTGAAGAACTAATATAACACTTTTTTTGTGCTGAGACAAATAAGTTCAATCTGTATTAAGTACAATCAAATAGTGTAAAATTTTACTTGATTATATTTTGATTTGGTTTATACTTACTATAAGAAATATTAATGAGAAGCATTTTCAAATACAACGTTCGTAAGCTGTCAAGCTTTCAGAAAGGAATTAACATATGGTTAAATACAAGGTTAAAATTACAGATATCATAGAGGAAGCACAAGGAACCAAAACTTTTATACTTGATAAACCGGAAGACTTTACATGGATGGAAGGTGCCCATACACATATTGGTATGATGGGATTTGATGAAGGGGAGACACCGAACAAAGCCTGGGTCCGCCATATGTCAATTATGACCTTGCCGGAAGATAACAAAATAGGTTTTACGACCAGAGTATATCCACCCTTCTCAGAGTTTAAAGACAAATTATCGGGACTGCAGGCAGGCGATGAAGTAGTTCTCTTTAAAATCGGTTCAAGAATGTATCTAAGAAGAGAGGAAAAAACAGTAGTATTAATATCAATGGGAGTCGGAATTGCAACCATGAGGCCCTTGATAAAAAGTTTTATAAAGGACCAGACGGGTATCCGGGATCTGATCAGCCTTAATATTGATTCTTCCGGAGATTTTATATATAAAGCTGAACTGGATCAGCTGCATAACCCGAAGCTAAAAAAATACTTTGCAGGAAACAGAAATGAATTTTATGAAATTCTGAATGTGATTTCGGAGGATAAAGATGCTTACTATTATCTGGTTGGGAGTGATAATTTTCTAAGAGATATTATAAAATATCTCAAGAATAAAGATATCCCTGAGAAAAGTATACTTCTTGATAAAAAAGCAGAGTTGCTGGCCGATTATTTCAGTTGAAAGTCCTGGAAGTATAAATAAGATATTAGAAGAGATAATAGACACAAGAGAAAACAGGAGGGTACGTAATGGAAGCTTTTGCAGAGTTTATATCAAAAATGGATAATCCGGAGCAAAAAAACCGGGTAGTAGAAATTCTTCAATGGGTTAGTGAGAAATATCCAAGCCTGGAAACCAAAGTTGCCTGGAATCAGCCCATGTTCACTGACCATGGAACATTTATTATAGGCTTTAGTGTAGCTAAAAAGCACATGGCAGTTGCTCCTGAGGAACCTGCAATAACCAAGTTTACGACTGAAATTGAGAAGGCTGGCTATAGCTATACCAACGGACTTATACGAATAACCTGGGATAATGAAGTGGATTATGGATTGCTTGAGAAAATAATAGAATTTAATATTCAGGATAAAGCTGATTGCACTACATTCTGGAGAAAATGAAATACTAAAATATTTACAAAAGAGATTCTGAAAATAATATGGAGAAGCAGTTGCATTTTAGCCTGTGTTGCAGGAAGAAGCCCTTTGCCATTCCCACAAGCCGGTTGAAAGACATACTACCGATTTTGCAAGTCTTTTACGCAGTGTACAGGAATGCACAGAGCTTCTTTCTGTTTCGTGTTATTATGCAACAGCCATTCTTCCGAAAGCTTACGAGAGGAAGCTAAATATTAAGGTAAGTTCATGATGGTCGTTGATGCTTATTATGTGAAAGAAAATGAAGAGATAAATTATATACTTTTTGCTATCATTAGTAAAATAACTTATTACTGTACATTAGCGCAGGGAATATATAGAAATTATGTATAAGGAAATAACTACAATAGATAGTTGAAGGAAGGAGAGTATAGCCGTATTTACTAAGGATATTGCTGTACAGAAGAAATATGTTTGCTATAAAAGAAGCCACAGGGTGTCCCTTTGACGGGAATTATCTGAAGAAGGAAGAATGTAAATTTGATATCTGCGCTTATGGTGCAGGTATAGATATGCCCCCTGTAACCAACACCATTGCCATAAATGCAGCAATAAGGGAAGCCTCCATAGAAGGAGGGACTGTAATTGTTCCCAAAGGGGATTTCAGAGTCTATACCATAGTTCTTATGAGCGGTGTAAATATCTATTTAAGTGAAGGAAGTATTTTACATGCTGCCAAAACAGATATAAAGAATTCCTATGAAGTACAGGAAGGTGAAGGCGGCAATTATGGTGAACCGGAGATTAATCTTTATGCAGGACTGCAGGATCATGGACATACCTATTTTCGTAATAGCCTTATTTATGGCAGTGATATTCAGGATGTTATGATTTATGGACCCGGGTTAATTGATGGAAGCTTTCTAAATGACAAAGGGGAACTTGAGCATGTGCTGATGGGAGGAGATCCACCGGAACCGGGGAAGCGTACGGAGGCCGGGCACAGAGGGGAATGGTTCGGCAACAAGGCAATTGCTCTCTGCCGGTGTAAGAATTTGGTGTTAAGTGATTTCTCTCTTCTGGCAGGAGGACATTTTGCCATAATAGCAACCTGTGTAACTAACCTCTTCATTGAACAGGTTCTAGTAGATACCAACAGAGATGCCCTGGACGTGGATTGCTGTCAGAATGTAACCATTCGGAATTCGGCCTTCAATTCATTGACAGATGATGCCATTGTCTTAAAGGCTTCCTATGGTGGTGGTATCTTCCTGCGCCTTGAAAATATCTTAGTCGAGGATTGTACGGTCAGCGGTTATGATATGGGTTCCGTTTATGACAGAACCTTTACAACCGATAAGCTGATAGCTACGGATCGATGCGGCCCAACAGCAAGAGTGAAGTTAGGAACGGAATCTACCTGCGGCTATGACTGTGTAACGGTACGTAGGGTACACTTTAAACGCTCCCGGGGGTTTGCACTGGAAGCAGTGGACGGGTCTGATTTGAGCAATATTCTCTTTGAGGATTCCACCATGGAAGATGTAAGCAGTTCACCGATTTTTATCAGGGCAGGTGACAGGGGACGTTATCCGGTTACAGGTAACTCGTCAGAGGAAGAGTTTATTACAGTAGATTCCAAGGTAAATGTACGCCTGAATAACACGGGTTGGATTCTTCCGGCGAAGGACAATTACTCCGTATATCCGGCAAGAAGATACCTGCCCGCATATAATAGAACCCACGGTGTTACCACAGATGGCTGTTCCTTCTTTGAAATCGTAGACCAGGTTGAACCCTGCCTTTTAAATACAGCAAATTATCATGAAGAAGAGGGAAGATTCTTTGCACTTAAGTATGATCTGGATACCTTACAATACATACCTGACTATGACCGTGAACTAGTATCAGGTGAACTGCCCCTTTATGCCAATGCCTGCGGAAGCGATGGAATCGCATCGGTGCATGATATTGTTATCCGAGGTATTTCAGTGAAAAATGCTGATCCAAGATATCCCATCGAACTGATGGGACTGGTAGGCAGCAGACTTCGTAATGTTTTTCTTGAGAATATTACAGTTGAATACAGGGGAGGTTTCACTCTTCGCGAGGCTGTGGAACAACGTCAGGTAAATACCAATTGGGAATATACCTATAACAAAGGAAAAAGAAGCATTCAATCATTGCCGTGGCTAATAAATACCTTTTTCTTAAAAAACGAAGGACTGCTGCCAAGAGCTGAATGGGATTCGGAAAAGAAATCCTGGAAGGAAGCACCTTTTAATGTGCCGGAACTGCCGGAGGTTTATCCGGAACCCAGCAATTGGGGGATTCTGCCTGCTTATGGCCTTTATGCCCGCCATGTAGAGAATCTGCATATGTCTAATCTTACTCTGCATTATCTCGTGGAAGACAGCAGATATCCTATCGTACTGGATGATGTTGTCGGGGGTTCCGCTTTTAATATTCATGTGGACCATAGGGAGGATAAAGAAGAAGTCGTATGTGTTACAAACAATTATAAACGTCCTGCCGGGCTGGAATATGTGCCGGATTATCCCTATCACATCACTACTGTTGAGAAAATGGATATGGACAGCAGTCTGTCTGTTAAACAGGTTCAGGTTACTGCTCCGGCACCGGGGACGCCAAAAGACGGTCTGTACAACTATGAAACAGCGGCAAGCACAGAGAATGGCTATAGCTACGATTATGAAACTACTAATTATCCATTGCCTCAAACCGTATACCGTCCGTTTTTCCTGCCGGTTCCGGAACAAACCATTCAAATTGGGCAGGAGCTTGTATTTGAGGTCATAGCCAGACAGCCGGCTTACGAGGTCTCTCTTTTGGAGAACGACGGAAAGATATACAATGAATCCCGTGCTAAGAAGGATTATAGTATCAAAGGTATCTCAACACCCATGACCCTGCAGGTAAGTAATTTGCCGGAAGGGGCAATCTTTGATACAGCCTCCTTTATACCGGGTAAGCCAAGTTTTTTTAAGTGGACACCAACAGAAGCAGCATTACGAAAAGAGCCGTATTATCTGACCTTTACAGCAGATGATGGGATTATACCTGTTAAAATGGAGGTTTTGATCACGATAGTAGCATAGAAAATACAGCAGCTGTTTTAAGGAAACAGTAATTGCTATATTTTGATTTTTATCTTTAACCCTTAATAGCTGTTGTAAGTTGAATTTCTGTAAATTTATATGTGGTGTTGTTCAAAATGAATATAAAGTAGTAGAAGCCCGGATTCGTTCCCACAAATAATGTGGAGCGAAACCGGGCTTCTTCCTTCAGCAAAGGCAAAAATTCAACAGCCTGTCTTACACCGTTAATAATTATTTTTTCTGAACTGGCTTGGATTCATCTGCTCCTGTTTCCGAAATACGGAACAGAAATAATTCGCATCGTCAAAACCGGACAGGTAAGCAACCTCCCTGATATGCATCTGAGGATTCTGCAACAAGAGTTCTTTGCTTTTTTGTATCCTCACGGAATTTATGTATTGAAAAATTCTGATGTTTGTTGCTTTCTTAAACAAGGTACAAAGATGAGTTGCAGTAACGCCTGTGGCATTTGCCAGATCTTCCAGGGTTAAGGGTTTGTAGTAATTATCATCAATATACTGAAATAAAGGCTTTAGCTTGAAATACTGATTGTAAGCATTATTATTGCTGCCTGTGGAGGCATACTGTATGATGTCTGTAAGAAGTGAATATATGATGCCGGAGTATTTAATACCTTTTAGTGTTGAATCTGATTGTCCAATCTCAGCGGTGCTATGGATTCTGGACAGAAAAATATCCGGTCTGGACAGATAAAAGGCACCGGAGGTATGAATGCCGGCAGTATTCTTTAGAAAATGTTCAACCTGATGACCGTCAAAAACAATCCAGTCTACAATCCAGGTTGGGCTTATTGCATAATATTCATGAGGAACCCCTTTGAATAAAAGCATGGCATTCCCTTCTTTGATACGAAAGGTCTTTCCGTTCACCACCAGTTCACCTTCGCCTTTTATGCACTGTATCCACTGATAGTAATATCCGTGCTCTGAAATAATATGTTCCTGATTCCAATCAAAGCCTGCATCTATCAGATAATAGGGAAGTTCTCTATCCGATTCTGTTATTACAGGCAAAAGTCTCTTAATCATGTTATCACCGTAATATTTTAATGGTTTTCGAAAAATCGTTAGATTGTAGTGTATCTATAAGGCCTATATAATGAAAGTATAACAATATAATCAATAGACTGCAAGATAGAAAAACTGGGAAATATAAGGCGGGTACTATTAATCTGGAGGAAGAATTATATGAGGTACGATGAAATTACTGATTTATTACATGGGGGAGATTATAATGTGGAACAATGGCTTAATAAACCGGAGGTCTTAGAAGAGGATATCAGATTAATGAAAAAGGCAGGGGTAAATGTGGTGACCCTTGGAGTTTTTTCCTGGGCCAGCCTTGAGATAGAAGAAAATGTGTATACCTTTGAATGGCTTGATCAGGTAATGGACTCCATGTACAAAAACGGAATTTATGTCATATTAGCCACACCCAGCGGAGGCAAGCCCCCTTGGATGATTCGAAAATATCCCAAAATCATGAGGACAAACAAAGAAAGAAAGCGTTTGCTTTATGGGGAGAGAGAGAATCAATGCAACAGCAACAAAGATTTTCGAAGAATGGTCAAAGGAATCGATGAAAAGCTTGCGAAGCGTTATGGGAATCATCCGGCTCTTATCATGTGGCATATCTCCAATGAAATGTATGGTCAGTGCCACTGTAATGATTGCCAGGAAAATTTCAGGTTATGGCTGAAGAAGAAATATAAAACCCTGGAGAAACTCAATGAGGAATACTGGAGCAAATTCTGGAGTCATACCTATAAGGATTGGTCGGAACTGGAATCACCTGCACCTCATGGTGAGACGGGAGTACATGGACTGGCGCTGGATTATAACAGGTTTTATTCTGATTTAAGCATTGATTTTCTGCAGAAGGAAATAGATGCTGTTAGAAAATACAACCCCAAAATCCCGGTTACCAGCAATATGTTCCATCTTAACTGTGGAATTAATTATAGCAGACTGGCAGAGATTCTGGATGTCATTTCCTGGGATAGTTATCCTCACTGGCACTGCGGCGGGGATAAAAACAGTGAATGGGAAAATGCCCTGGAGTCATCCTTTCGCTTCGATTATTGCCGTTCCTTAAAACAGCAGCCCTTTCTGCTAATGGAAAGTACTCCAAGCACAACAAACAACTTTCCCGTCAGCAAGCTGAAAAGACCGGGAATGCATAAACTCAGCTCTCTACAGGCTATTGCCTGCGGTTCGGATTCGGTTCAGTATTTTCAGTGGAGACAGAGCAGAGGCGCCTATGAGAAATTTCATGGTGCGGTTCTGACACACAACGGAAGTGAAGATACAAGAGTATTCAAGGAGGTGGCTGAAGTAGGGGAAACCCTTAAGACACTTTCCTATCTTAAGAATGCAGATACAGACAGCCAGGTTGCAGTTATTTATGACTGGGAGAACTTAAGAGCACTGGAGGAACAGAAGAATTTAAGGCGCCAGAATAAAGGCTTTGAGGAGATTATCAGAGAACATTATGAAGCACTCATAAAGAATTATGTCTCTGTGGATGTTATTGACCAATTAGCGGATTTCTCTGGATATCGCCTGGTTATTGCTCCCATGCTATATCTATTTATGCCTGGAACCCATGAGAAAATACGTGAATTTATTGCAACAGGTGGAACTTTTGTTATGACCTTCTACAGTGGCCTGGTAAATGAAAACGATCTGGCTTATGAATGCTTCCCGCCCTACTCCCTAAATGATGTATTTGGTGTAAAATCAGAGGAAATTGATTGTATTTGTGATGACGAATATAATGTGTTCACATATCATGGTAAATCATATAAGGCCTCCTTCTACTGTGACTTATTACAGCCAATGGAAGCAGAGATTCTGTCGGTATATGAAGCTGATTTCTATCAGGGAAAACCTGCCCTGACCTGTAAGAATTATAAGAAGGGGAAGGCTTATTACCTTGCCTGCAGAGGAGAAAAAGAGTTTCTTTATGATTTTTATCAGGAGCTGATTGAAGCAAATGGTATCAGAAGAATCGTGAAAACTGATTTTGTAAAAGATATTATGATAAAAGAACGTAAGGTTGGTGCGGAAAGATATGCTTTCGTTATGAATTTTTCTACGGAGTCCAGGGAAATTGAGAATCTGACGTTGGGAAAATATAATTTTGCAGTAAAGAAGCTTGAAGTAGATGCTAGATAGAAATTGCAGTCTATAAAAAATATGTTGAAGGATGATTACATTTATGTGATAATCATCCTTTTTTATTTGGATAGAGCTTTCTGCTGTCTTTTGCTTAGGAGAATAAATGATTTAACTTATATCAGCTAAGAGTAAAATCATAACAAAGACAGAAATAATAAATTGTTCGTATGTAAAATACACAAAAATACTAGACCTTAGTAAGGAGAAAATGCTGAAAATAAATTGCATATTCAAAAATTTACTGACATTAAGAAGAATTTCGTGGTAAAATAGATTAATATAAAGCAATTAATGATTTCTCTTAGAACAGGAGGTATTAATGTTTGCAATAGGTGAAATGAAATCAGAAGTAAATATAGGAAAAGTCACAGTGCAGATGAAAGGGTGCATCTCAACCATAGAACTATTAACGAAACAGGAGAAAGGGGAGGTATAATGTTTCAAAGTGATCAATATATTGTCTACGGGCTGACCGGAATATGCAAAGTTAAGAGTGTTGGATATCTTAAGGAAGATGGTTTTGACAGAGAGAAGTTATATTATACTCTGGAACCTTTACATTCCAGGGGAAGTGCTATCTATACACCTGTGGAAAATAATAAGGTGAAGATGCGGGAGGTAATTTCGAAGGAAGAAGCCATGATTTTAATTCATGATATTCCCAAGTTGGAGGCCATTGATATATACGATGATAAGAGAAGTGAGCCAATGTACAGAGAAGCCTTGAAGTTAAATAATTTTTGTGAGTTATTGCAGATATTAAAAGTTCTTAAGCTGAGAGAAACTGAAAAAAGTGCAGGCAATAGAAGGTTATCTGCTCTTGATAAGAAATATTTAGACCTTATCAGGAATACTCTGACGGATGAGATGTCGCTGGCTCTTGAGATGCCCCGTGAGAAGGCGGAAGTTGAAATAATGGAGAAGTTGTGAGCAGGAGCCGGTAATTTCTCTTACTAAAATAAGACTGATTTGTTTCTGAAACCAGCAGATGTGAAGCGACATTAACTCCTGTACCTGGTCGGTGTAAAACCCATCTGCTTTTAATGCCACAGCAACAAATTATACGGATTGGAATAATGTTACCGGTTATATAAGGGATAGCAACGAGTGCTTTTTCATTTCAACAGTGGTAAGATTTTCTTGTTAAAATTCATGGGTCTGATATAATAGTATAAGGCCTGGATGCATTTAATTTCCAAAGCCATAATAGAATCCATTGTATTGGTAAAATATATTCTATAAGGCTGTTAGGAACTTTTACATGTCATTCATAAACGGATTTAGGGCTAACCTATATTAAGCCAAGCTCTATTAACAACAAAGAGGAAGACTGAAATGAAAAAGAAATTAACATTGACTATCTTTTTAATAATCGTTTTAATTGCAGCAATTATCTACTGCATCCGCCCGGTTGAGAAATTCAAGGAAGCTTCAACAGAACAAGTCTCTTTGAAAGAAATCATGAAAGAGAAAATGCTGGATTCCATTACAGGGATGTTAACCAATTCCTCAAAAGAGTTCCAGTTTGAATTATCGGAAAATGATATGAACAATATTATTTCAGGGAATATGGATAAGTTAAAAAGCAAGAAAATAGACAGTGTCCATTGTGCCATACAGAATGGTGAGGTTTATTTTTATGCAGATACAAAGTTATTGTCCTTATTTCCGGCACAGTTAATCTTAAAGACTGATCTAACGGTAGCTGATAATGCTCTGCAGGTCAAAATAAACAAAGCATATATGGGAAGGATACCGGTATTAAAAAGTTTCGTAATGGATTATCTGAAAAACAAAACAGATAAAGTAAATATTGATGAAGAAAGCTCGCTCATTTCGATACCTGTAACATTACCGGAAGCAGTCACCATAGAAGATTTTCAGGTAACGGATAAGATTACTTTTAAGATAGCAATCTCTATAAAATCCTTAAGTGAGGTAATAGAAATAGTAGAATTCTTTGGTGGGAAATTTATGAAATAATAAAACAGCACCTTTGGAATAATTATAATATTTTAGTAAACCAGTGTAACGGAGAACTTTACTTTCGCTACACTGGTTTTTTAGTTGTCTGCTTTGTATCCACTGCGCAAAAGCTGTAAAACTCTTTTTCCCAAGGAATAAAGTCAAATGCCAACGATTAAAGCTCTCGTTCAAGCCAGAATAATCAGGTTTCAAATAATGAGATGGATAGCCAGTTGAGACGCAGTACGTGTTTTAAGCCGCACTAAACTGATTTATCAATTGAACTTATGGTGGAATAGGTACTAGTCTCAGAATTAATTTTTTTGACTGCTCTTGCGGCATTATTCCACGCCTCATTATATATACCCCAAAGCTCTGATTCCCGGGCGTTTTCTGCCTTTGTCCCATAGGAAATCCATCGGCCATTTGAATAAGAAGCTACCATTTCACCATTACTGTCGTAAAATTCAGCATAAGATAGATCTGTTGCTTCTTTACAATACTTAACGTTGCCAAACAGATATTCTATCAAGTTAAGTGTTTTAGGTTGTGGATTTTTATTTCTGAAAATTGCAGTTAATCCCTCTGTGATAATTTTTTTTCTGTCCGGAGAAACAGAGGAGACATAGCTTTTTACTAAGCTTCTAAATCCATTGGATTCCGATTGAAATTTTCCGGCAAACTGGTCTTTTTTCGCCTGCTCTATTATAGTTTCCCTATATTTTTCATCGCTCATGGCAGGAGCTTTCCTGGTATTAAAATTAAAATCTGTATAATCAGGCAAGGGTTCATTCCAGTTATTCCCTGTGCTGGATAAGAGCCGGCTTTGGGCAAAGGTGTTGTAATTGTCTATGCGCATTTCATATGTCCTTTCTTACTATTCGGGTTATTTATTGATTTCCAAGCTTGGATACATTAGAATCTTTACAATATATATCGGAATTTTCGATGGAAACTGTAGCTATGCAAAAGCCAGTCAATCAAAGACCCGGGTCAATAAGGGGTATCTGTACAAAACCAGAAAGCGGTTGGCATCTCATGACGGCTTTTTTCTTTTGCCGTTGTCCGAAAGATTTTAAAAAAGTTATTTCATTCTAACTTTTGTTTTTTTTCGGTATAAAAACCGAAAATAGATTGCTAAACTTTCATTCGGTCAAGCAGTGTAGCATACCAAAGAGCACTACCAACTTTCTTCACTATGCTTCAGGCTTTTTAGTATAAGGACAGAAATACAGCCGCAAAGCAGTAGACTAATGCAGCTAAGTATTACTTGATTTGTTGATGCATCATAGTAGCCGGAAATCGTAAATACAGCCGTAATGGGATAAATGGCTTTTACCGTATTAGACATACTCATAAATAACCCGGAAAAAGAGAACATTTCAGTAATCACCAGCCCTAACCAATAGCTTTTTTTCATGTGGGATACCAAAGCGACAATTGGAGAGATAGCAAGAAATACAGCGAAACCATCCAGAAAATATGCTTTCAGAAAACCTAAAATCATGGCTGCTGACAAATCAGAAAAATGCAGCGTGGCCTCAGCTAAAAATGTGATAGCAAAGAGCAGCAAGTAAATCAGTACGCTAAACACGAACGTAATCATCATCTTTGCGGCGGTTAATTTTACCTCATTTACGGGAATGAGCCGCAGAGATTTCATCGTGTCATCCTGTTCTTCACGGCAAATCATATGGCTTCCTAAGAGGGCGATAACCGCTGGAAGAACAAAAAAGGTTGCCCATGGCTGCGTGATCGTCATATACCAGCCTGCTTTGTCTATATTCCGGGAGCCGTCATAGACTTCCTGCCCTCCTAAAAAAACAATAAACGCTACCATAACGGTTGCAAAAACGGCGAGCCAAACAATATTGGAGCGGCGAAGCTTTTGACGTTCTGCCCAAAGGTACATATTCATTCTTTCACCTCACTTTCTTTTCCTCAATGTCATATTTGCAAGTAATACTGCGGCGATATCCCAAACAAAAATGCAGAGAAACGCCAATGGAACATTGACTGCTTGTGTAAATACCAGACCGGGAATGTCTCCATTCCTTGCGATTATGACTGACAAACTGGATAAAGGGTGCAGATACATATTGGCTGACATGATGAAAAAACCGAGAAAACTATAAAGCAAGGTAATGCAAACAGGGAGAATATATCCCTTTTGGGACGCCGCGATTGCCAAAATTGGCAGCATGGCAAAGGCAGTAATAAAGCCAATCTCCAAACACTTTTTCAGCAGAAACAGTACGCTTTCCCATTCAAATGCTACGTATCCCGGAAGTACACTGAACAGTACAGAGGCGGCGACTGTAATCAGCATGAAACAAATAGAGTAGAGCAAAACGATAAAGAATTTACTGAAAAAATACCCCATTTTGCTGATAGGCACAATCCAAAGCTGTTTGAGCATATCGTTCTGATTTTCGTCGTGCATCAGTATGGTACAGAGCATTCCCAAAACAAAAGGCAGGATAATCAAAAATGTGAATCCGAACGCAGACCATTTNNCATTTATAAAACTGTACAGGGTCAACACCTGCTTTCCCCAAATAATGAAAATATAAGAATGCAAAAAATGGCATAACGAAGGCCGCCAGCATCATAACCCAGATAAGTTTCCTGCGGCGGAGTTTCTGGAATTCTGTTTGAATAAGTTTAAGCAATTCCTTCCCCTCCTGTGATTTTTTTGAAATAGTCCTCTAAGGTGTCATTACAAAGCTGAGAGCTGATAACAGTTATATCCTGTATTACAAGGGCTTTATTGATTTCACCCATATCCAGACCAGTGTCATAAAGCCGTAAAGTATTGTCGTCTTGAACAGAATAGTCTTTCAAACCGAATTGGCGTTCCATAAGCAGGACAGCTTTAGAAACATCAGAAACCTGCAGCAGAATATACTTTCCGTTTTTTCGTTTCAGCTCCTCCATACTGTTTTCTTCCAGCAGAACACCGTGGTCAATGATTCCAATATCATCAGCCAATAATGAGATTTCAGAAAGGATATGACTGGAAATAAGGATTGTCTTTCCTTGTGCCGCACTCAAATTCTTAATAAAATCTCTTACTTCTGCAATGCCAATAGGATCAAGGCCGTTCGTCGGTTCGTCCAGAATCAGCAGTTCGGGGTCATGCAAAATAGCGTTCGCAATTCCAAGACGCTGCTTCATTCCGAGGGAATACTTACTAAACAGCTTTTGGTCTTTATAAGGTAATCCTACTACGTTCAATGCGGTTTCAACTGCGCGGGGGGCAGCTGTACCACGCAGCTTCGCAAAAATCTCCATGTTTTCTGTTCCTGTTAAATTTGGATAAAATCCTGGCGTTTCAATAATAGCGCCGACACGGGGATATACTCGTTTTTCCCGGCCTTTGATATTCTTTCCGAATACGTCTACCTCGCCGGAAGTAATGGAGGTCAACCCTAAAATCATTTTCATAATCGTGGTTTTTCCGGCTCCGTTGCGTCCTAGCAAACCGTAAATACGGCCTTTTTTTACATGGAGGTTGACTGAGTTGACTGCTTTCTGATCTCTGTAAACCTTTGTCAATTGTTTCGTTTCAATCACGAAATTACTCATATAAAATTTCCTCGCTTTCAATCATTACTCTTTTGCCGTGTGACAACCAATAAAATAGCAAAAACAAATCATAAGTAAAGTATAAAACATGAACCTTGCCAAAACCTTACCGTAACCTTGTTTTTATCTTGTTTTGGCAGTAAGAAAGCCCCGCGTTGTCACAGGGCTTTCGGCAATAAAATAGTGAATGTAGTTTCGGAACCGGAGATACTGTCCGCTGTAATTGTTCCTTTGTGGGCACTGACAAGCTCTTTGATAATAGAAAGCCCAAGCCCATTTCCTTTGGCGGATCGTGAGTTATCGCACTGATACATTCTTTCGAAAATATGCGTGAGATCATCGGGGGAAATCCCTTTTCCGTTGTCTTTTATTACAATTTTGGCTTGCTGTTTATTCTCAGAAATATGCAGCGACATATTTTCACCTTCACTATGGGTAATAATATTCTGTATGAGATTATTGAGAATACGGGTGTAGGCGTTTGCATCTATGCGCATGGAATACTCCGTTTCAGGTATATCAAATTCATATTCAAAATGACTGCTTTCTAAAATAGGAACCCAATCAGCTATAATATTTCGGGATAACTCATTCAAGTCACAACGCTCGAAATGAAAAACCTGTTCTCCGGAATCTAATTTAACCCACTCAAACAGATTTTCCACAAAATGCTTTAGGTGATGGGCTTTATTAGATGCAACATGGATATATTCGTCCTTATCTTCTCCTACAACTATTTTACTTTCAATTGCTTCCAAATAGCCAACCAATGAGGCAAGCGGCGTTTTCACATCATGGGAAAGACTTGTCATGAGCCGTTTGTATGCTTGCTCTGATTGTTTTTGCTGAACAAGCTGTGATTGGCTGTTCATTGCGATTTCGTTAACACCATAACATATTTCCCTTGTCATATCGTTTTCGCCTACTAAAACACGCCGATTAAGATTTCCATTTTTTATATCTTCTAAAACGTCTTTTATCAGTTTAAGTTGCGTTCGAATATGCCGCAGAACAGAAACAAGATATGCTATAATAAAAAGGGTAACAGCCAACGCAAAAAGCAGATAAACATTCATATTTGTCTCACGCCTCCTTATTGAAGCGATAACCTACACCCCGGACGGTTAAAATATAAAACGGTTGGTCAGGGTCTGGTTCAATCTTTTTTCGTAATTTGCTGATGAACGACATAATGTTATTGTCGTCAAAAGCATATTCTTCTTCCCATACTTGCGTATAAATCTGTTTTTTGGTAAATACACGTCCCTTATTGGTGGCTAGAAAGAAAAGCAGATCAAATTCCTTACCTGTAAGCTCTACGACATGATCATTCATACTGACAATGCGATTTGCTTTATCAATAACCAATCCTCTTAGCTTGATACATTCCGACTCTATTTCTGTCGTAGGATTTAAGGTGGTGTAGCGTCGAATAAGGGAGTTGACACGAGCCATCAGCTCATTAATGCTGAACGGTTTTGTTAAATAATCATCTGCACCAAGCCGAAGCCCCGAAACTTTATCTTCCTCATCACTTTTAGCGGTGAGCATAAGCACCGGTAGATTACTTGCTTTTCTAATTCTTTCCAGAACTTGAAAACCGTCTATATCTGGCATCATTACGTCCAAAATTACAAGAGAAAGAGAGCTGCTATTTTTGCTTTCCTCAGCCAGATGCAGCCCCTCTACGCCGCCATGTGCAATAATAGCAGATAAATTCTCTTGCTCTATACATTTTTTCATAAGAGCGCAAAGCTCTTTGTCATCGTCTATGATCAAAACTCTATTTTTCATTTTATACTCCCATATTCATCCTGTTTTCTTGCATCTACTGGTTTTTCCGTATCTTTTGGGATTGCCCATGAGCGGCCAAATCGGATAACACCATCAATTCGGTTTTCTTCACATAGCTTCTGAATTCTTCTCTTGGAAATTCTCCATTTTTTTGAAGCTTGCTGTACAGATATATCATCAAGCATTAGTATTCCTCCGCAACGTATGTTGATTATATACGTATAAACGAACAAAATCAACAATCCACTTCACTGAATAGGTTCGAGGTACAGTCATTACTGGTTCGTTATCAATCCTGCACTCATGCTGTAGAATTGGGTGAGGAGATGAACTAACAGTGGAGGAATTTCTGAACTCATTTGGCCAGACCGTAAAAAAGGAAATCAAAATAGCTGCCGCAACTGTCGGCTCTATTGGATGACAGATAAGCAGAATTCATCTCAGAGAGATAATGTCACTGCAGAATATGTTCTTTGAGAAAATATTAATTTCTTTGGGAGTGGATGAACAAGTAACAATACAGGATGCTTGCCAGATTGAACATGTTATTAGTCAGGAGTCCTAAAAAACACAATCATATTTTGAAAATACTTCAATGTAACGGTTCCCGAAAATAGGATTGAAAAGGAACCAGTAATGGCTGTTAGGGAGAACAATAGTAATCTTTGCTCATAGATGAACCGCAAGGATTACTGTATGTTTATTGAATTTATCATATGAGTGGATTTAACGCAGGAATAAACCGATAGAATTAGAAAAGATTCCTTCCAATAAAATAAAATCCATTCGATTTATGTCCGTTCATAGTTGTAAATGTCAGGCGCTCATATTTTAATGTACGGAAATCAGCCAGAAGTTCCTTCAGCCATTTCTCTGAGTGATGGCGAAGAACGGCACCCTCCGGTAATTCAAAAACACCATAAATGCCATACTTTTCTTCAAAGCTTTGATAGCGGGATTGATTTCTTTCATCTGAATTAATAAGAAAATCGTTAATGTACAGAATTCCGGCAGGTTTTAATACACGATAAATCTCATTAATTAGTGCCTGCTGTTCTTCATTGCTTTTGATACAAGTCAGGACGGCAAAAAGTATAACCGCGTCTACACTATGGTCTGGCAAATCGATCCCTGCATCTTTTTTCAAACGGAGATCAAGATAAGGGGCCAGTTGTTTTCCGCGTTGGATCATCCCCCGCGAAAAATCCATGCCGATCAGATGCTTATACCCTAAGTGATGCAATTCGTCCAGTGTACGGCCATAGCCGCACCCAACATCAAGAATGACGGCATTGAGATTAAGATAATTGGCGAATTCATTGGCCTGAAAAGGCGTTGTAAACTCCTTTGTCTCTGAAACACTGTTCCAGTAATCTTTTTGTTCCATCGGATAACTCCTCCTTAAGTTCTTTCAATCAGCATTTTGCTGATAAAGTGCATATGGTCTGTATCGATGTTTTCTTTTTGCACATGATTGTATAATTCACTATTAACGCCATCGGCGGTCAAAAATACAATATTACATATCACCTGTTAATAACATGAACAAGGGAAAAAATGTAACTGCCATTCTCATTTTATCGCTTTTCTTCCCGCTGACAACTCCCCGTTCAGAAGGCACTGTAAATCAATGATCTATGCACAACGTTCTACTCTGCACATGATTCAAATGTTCTCTGAATGATATTAACAGTATTCAGAAAATAAAAAAGGCCCACCAATCTAAGCATCATGCCCAGACGGTCGGCTTCCGAAACGCTATACTCCCTGTGGTTTAATCCACTTCCGTCAGTCATACAGCATATTTATACTACCACTCAATATGGATATTGTCAACGTCAATTCTGAACCAAGCTCAGAAGAGTTGAGGATATTTAATTCATCAGTTATAATAAGATGTGTAAGTTAACATTTCGCATGTAATCAAGTATTTCCCTATTATCTGAACTATTTCAGCCGCTGTTGGAATCCCATGCAATGAGTTGAAGCCACTTGCAATCAGCACAATAATAGAAATATTGGAAAAATAGCCGGACACCCTCTCTACGTCATTTATTTATTATCTCATGAATGCTATGTTGACGAACCTTGAATGGAAAGGTATTATAATATACACGAACTATTTTGAGGGGGTGAATTTATTGGGACGTCCATATACTGAGGAAGAACGAGTGGAGCTAAAGATAAAAATGAAAGAAGCTGCTGCAAAGATGTTCATGCAACTAGGTTTCAAAGATTTTAGAATACAGCAATTGACGAAGCAGGTGGGCATATCTTTAGGAGGCTTTTACTCCTTTTACAAAGACAAAGAAGCTCTCTATGAAGAAATTCTGCGCGATGAAAAAAACAGAATACGAAAAAAAATCCTAACCATAATTGAAGAAGAAAACCAAACACCGAAAGACTTTTTTACGGACCTTGCTCATGTTCTTTTAAATAAAACGGTCACAAACAAATTTTACACCAATGAATATAGTAGCTTATTAGAAACGTTGGTCTGGAATGACGATTCCATTACCGCAGAGGATAACTTGCATTTCATACAGCAGATTAGACAAATTTGGGCAAATAAAGGAATTGTTATCTCAGCATCTAATGAGGAACTGGCCGCTGCTGTTGCAACGTTGGCCATACTGTGCACTCATAAAGAAAAGATAGGTGTTGGTTTTGATTCGTGGTATCCAGTTATTGAAAAATCACTCCTTGAGCAACTTTGATAATTTTTTACCCAACCTATGAAAAATATTTGATATTTTCATAGGTTGATGCTATACTTGTTCTTAAAGGAGGTGTTTCTGTTTGAAAAAACCTGAAAGAACTGCCATTCTCATCGGGCTGTTGCTTTGCATGGGTGCTTCCACCATTATGCAAACCTATTTCAGCAGTGCGCTGCCCGCAATCAGCAGCAGTTTCAAATCCGTTTCCTTTTATTCATGGATACATGGCAGCTATATACTTGCTTCTTCAGCCGTCATAGTATTGTCCAGTGGTTTGTGTCAGAGATTCGGCAACAAGAATGATTTCATTATCGGTTCTTTGCTATTTGGTATAGGGACTATAATAGCCCCATTCAGCAGCTCTATGCTACAGCTGGTAATCACGAGAATCGTTATGGGAATAGGTGCAGGGGTAGTAGTTCCGGCAACCTACGGTATAATAGGTGAACATTTTGAGAAGGAAAAGTATTCGTCTGTTTTTGCCTCCTTTGCCGTTGTGCAGATCGTATTCAATGGGATAGGCAGCTTAGCTGGCGGATATCTACCCAGGATTGCTTCATGGCAGGCAATTTTTTATCTCTTACTCCCGCTTGAACTGCTAAGCTTTTGGCTGGTATTCCGAAATCTCCCTGACAGCGTTCCGTCTATGCATTCAGACCCTTTTTACTTCCGCCGGCATCTACTTATGATTATTGCTATTCTTCTCACAATCTTGGGAATCGAGCAAGCCTATCATCAACAATACCTATTACTGATTTTCAGCGCCGCATTGCTTTTCTTTGTGGTATGGAAGGACACCAAAGGCGGAAATATACTGCTTCCAAAGGAATTTGTAACAGATTCTTTATTGAGAAACCTGTGCCTTCAGGTATTTCTGTTGGGAGCATTCTATAATGTCTGTCTTGCCTATCTGCCAAGCTTGATGCAGTTTTCTATGGGGTTCTGTGCAGATACGGCGGGGGATCTATTGGCAGTATTCGTTGTTCTTATGGGNNAGTCGGAAGCGTTTTGGGGGCATTATATAAAATTTCTGAACGTCCGGCCATCCTGACCGGATGGTTGGCTGGCTTGGCAGGGGGGATTTTCATGCCGTTCTTCTTTATGCTGGCTGTGGGGCTGCTGGGATTCGGCTCAGGTATATTAATGTCCGTATTATTGGGATATACAGCGACCCGGACGCAGAGTAATGCTTCGGGTGTAAACAGCGCAGCCCACTTAATCCGCAATTTTGGCGGCAGTATCGGAACGATACTATTTCAGTTTTCACTCAGCTATCCGCAGCAATATTATATTGGCGGTGTTCTGATTCTCGCCCTATCAGGGACGATTGCAGCGTCCCTATCTTTTCGGATTAGCCATGTTTTAGACAAAACGAAAGCGTGAACTTCGGTATGGAGGAACGAAGAAAGTTTTTACAACNNGAATGGAGATTAATATGAAATATATTAGAAGGTTTCATGAAATGAAGAAAGAAGATGTTTCTGTTGCCGGCGGGAAAGGCGCAAATTTGGGCGAAATGTTCAATGCCGGTTTTCCTGTTCCCGATGGCTTTTGCGTTACAGGAGATGCGTTTGACGAATACATGAAGCGTAATGGTTTTGACCAGCAAGCATCGGCTTATAGTGAAACGCTTCGCTCTGAAATCGCAGCAGGACAGCTTTGGGCTACATTAGAGCAAGAAATTACTGAGTGCTATGCAACGCTCGGGAAAAATATGCGAGTTGCTGTCCGCTCCTCAGCTACAGCCGAGGATTTGCCAGAGGCAAGCTTCGCCGGACAGCAGGAAACCTATCTTAACGTTGTTGGTAGGGAGCCGCTTATGATCGCAGTCAAGAAGTGCTTCGCGTCTCTGTATTCTACCCGTGCCATGACATATCGGAAACAGGCAAACTTTGATACCGTGAAAGTATCTTTGGCGGTCGTGATTCAAAAGATGGTGGAAAGTGAAGTGTCGGGTGTTCTTTTTACCGCCGATCCTGTCAGTCATAGTTCAGATCAAATGATGCTTAATGCTTCATGGGGTCTTGGAGAAGCGATTGTTTCAGGAAAAGTAACACCGGATATCTATATATACAGCAAAAAGCGCAACCGTATAGTCGATAAAAAAATGGGTGATAAAGATATTCTGATCTGCTATGGCAATACAGGAATCGAGGAAAGAAGAACCCCTTTGGAGCAAAGAAACCGCTTTTGCCTGAATGACAAACAAGCACTTGTAGTTTTTACAATGGGTCAGAAGGTTGAACAGCATTATGGAAGCCCACAGGATATCGAATGGGCTATTTCAGACGGCAAGTTATACTTATTACAGTCCCGCCCCATTACTACTTTAAACAAAGCAAATGAAAGACAGCCGGAGCTATCCGCATCACAAAAAGCTGTGCTCAATAACTGGATTGAGCATTGCCCTACGCCTCTTTACCCTCTGGATATAGAACCGTGTGAAATCATAGATCGGGCAAAATCAAAAGTTTTTCAGGAATTAGGTATTTCCATTGGCGGCGCGCTGAACATGGACGAAAACGGGATACTATCCTTCTCAGCAAGTACGATGCGTATTTCTCCGCGAATTGTGAATATCCCTTTTTTGTTGCGTCAGTTTACAAATTATGCGGTGAATTCTTCAAAAACAGGCGGTGCATTTTCCAAGATAAAAAAAGAACTGGAAGAAATATCTGCGGTAGATGTTTCCCAGCTATCAGTCCCTGCGCTGATTCAGCAAGTAAAGGCTTTAATGAACCTATCGGAAGAAATTGCTTACATACGTTTTCGCTATAATATCTTCCCGTCTGTCGCTGTTTCCAAGTTGCTTTATCCGACCTTGCACCGGATAGATAAAAAGATTAATGAATTCGATCTGCTGAGCGACTTGCCTTATAAAACATGGGAACTGAATGTCGCATTAAGAAAGCTGGCCGCTTATATTCAAGATCATAAAGAGTTAAACAGAGCTGTTATGAATCATAAAATTATGGATAGCAGTGCCATAGAAACCATTCGGAACGACTATCCAAATTTTTCCGTCAGGTTGCAAAATTTTCTCAATGAGTTTGGATGGAAATCAAGCAGCAGCTACTGTGCATTTTGCTCCGTATCATGGCTTGAGGATATGATTCCGCTCTTTTCTTTGATAAAAGCTTTGTTACAGTCTGATAACAAGGATTTAGGAAACAACAAATATCAAGCAATCCTTGAGAAAATCACAAGATGCTTTTCTGCAAATAAAGCCGCCAAGGTGTGTAAGAAGATTGAGGAAATTCGAGGGTATCATGTCAACCGGGAAGAAAGTCTTTACCTGATCGAGATGTGCTATGGATTAGCACGCAGAGCAGTTTTTGAACTGGAGCTTCGGTTTCCGGAAATATTTATGCAGTCAAAGGATATTCTTTTTCTTACACTAGAAGAAATATATGCACTGCCTGCCGGGACTCAAAATTATAGGAAGCGAGTTACGGTTAGAAAGGCGAGCCGCCCTCAAAACGAAAAATTGTGGAGCAGCCTTTCGCTTGGCGGAAAGGTTAATAGCGAAAATGTGTTAACAGGTGTATCAGGCAATAGAGGTATCTGCCAAGGAAAAGTTAAAAGAATTCTTACCTTGCAGGAATTTGATAAAATGCAGCAAGGTGACATTCTAGTTTGCCGATACACCGACCCTTCATGGACGCCATTGTTTGTTTTAGCGTCCGCGGTCGTATCCGATACCGGAGGGCCTCTGTCCCATAGCGCTATCGTAGCAAGGGAATATAATATCCCTGCGGTCTTGGGCTGTGGCAACGCAACCGAAATGCTACAGGATGGACAAAAAATTGTTGTTGATGGGNNTATTGTTCAGCTCTATGATAAAAGTCCCGTTTAAATAAGGGCTATACCCTGTAAAAACGTTGATTTAGTGGACCTTTAATCCTAATCTTTGCTCTTGACAAATATTCGGGTGGGGAGAAAATGCACGAAGGAAATAGAAAGCCTGCTGTCAGAAGAAGCATTTCGGATTGCAAAGGTGAACAGTGAGCTTCAAAGGTTCTATGGTGTTAATATGATGGAAAATTGACGTAAAAGAATAACCCTTGGAGGGGTAAAGGGATAGGATATATAGTTTAGATGATAAAAAAGAAATTGCTATGCTGATCTATTTTCAACGTTTTAAGTATATTAAATATCAGCTGGTTAATCTCCGAAAGAACAGCATATTAGTTGAATATTAAACAAAATATGGTAGAATGAAAGACAAGCCAGTATCTGAAACGGTGCATAAAATAGAGTAAAAGCGAAAAGGATATGTTATTAAAATAATTAGCAAAGCAAGTTATTCAAAGACTGAAAGGCAGCTTGCAAAAAGTAAGCTGACGTAATGTGAAATCGGTCAGAAGAAACAGACGGAGGTATCTATGGAAGAATGCGGAACACAGCAAAAGTCATATATGAAAGTCATAAATTACATAAAGAAGCAAATACGCAGCGGTGAATTAAGCATAGGAGGAAAGCTTCCGGCAGAAAGAGAACTGTCAGAGATACTGGGGATCAGCCGTAATTCTGTAAGAGAGGCTATTCGGACGCTGGATAACATGGGAGTAATCTCAAGCCAGCAGGGAGCAGGCAATTTTCTGACAGGTAACTTTGAAAATAATCTGGTGGAATCCCTGTCAATGATGTTTCTGCTGAATCAGATAGATTACAGACAGGTCAGTGAACTTAGAAGAGCTTTGGAAATGGAAGCACTGATGCTGGCAATAGACAATATTACGGATGAGGAAATCCAGTCCCTGGTAAAGATCATTTCTCAACTGGAGACGGATACAGAAGCAAACAATGTGGTATTGGATAAGAAAATGCATTATAACATAGCACTGGCCTCCAAGAATACGCTGATTATCAATATTCTTCAGGCTCTTTCAGAGGTTCTGGATAAATTCATAGTAGACTTAAGAAGAGAAATTTTAAGCCAGGAGGACAGCAGAAAAATTCTTATGGAGGCCCACAATGGAATGATAGAAAGTTTAATTACCAGGGATAAAAACCTGGCTTATGAATCTATTAACAAACATTTTGGCATAATTGACGAAAAACTCAAGGATAATGAGCTAAAAATGATATAAAAATACTTCAAAAGGTAAAAATAAACAAAGTACTTGTTAAAAAAATGACGTTTGTTGACATATAGGATATGCGCATTTATAATTAAATTACAAAGTGGTACTACCAATTCGACGGGGTTGGCAGCAAATAGGTGTAGTAAAACAAAAACTGTTTTGCAACACCATTTTTTTTCAGTGTAAATTGGTAGTACCAATTGGAAAAATTTATTTCAGGAGTATAAGGGAATCTGGAGAAATTCCTGATAGCTCCTCAAATACCACAGAATGGAGAAGGTATGGAGATGATTTTCGAATTTGTTATGGCATTGTTACCGATTATCTGGCTAATCATTGCTCTGACAGCTTTAAAAATCCCGGGGTTTAAAGCATGTACCATCGCTTTGGCAATTGCATATGTACTTGCCGTATTTGTATGGAAGATGCCTTTTATCGACAGCCTGGGTGCAGTTGCGGAAGGGGCCGCACTTGCTTTATGGCCAATTATTATTGTTATAATTGCTGCTATATTTACTTATAACGTCTGCGTTGCTACCGGCAAAATGGAAATAATCAAAAAAATGCTGGCAAACGTCACGAAGGACAAAAGAGTTTTAGTACTTATTATTGCCTGGGGTTTTGGTGGGTTTATGGAAGGTATGGCAGGCTTTGGTACGGCGGTTGCCATTCCGGCAAGTATGCTGGTCGGTCTTGGCTTTCCTTCGGTATTTGCAGCAATTGTCTGTTTGATTGCAAATGCCACACCGACAGCTTTTGGCTCCATCGGTATTCCCACAACCACCCTGGCGAAAATCACCGGTATTAATGTAATTGAGCTGTCTACCAATACGGTAATTTTATTAGCCTTGCTTATTATCTTAACACCCTTTGTATTGGTATTCCTCACTGGAAAATCAAAGAATTCTTTACAGGGAGTCATTCTTATTACTTTAATTTCCGGTTTTTCCTTCTTGCTTCCGGAGTATTTGGTAGCAAGATATCTGGGAGCTGAGCTGCCGGTAGTAATCGGAGCGGTCTGCTCTATGGCTGCCACAGTTTTAGCAGCAAGGCTATTTGGAAAAGGCAAGGTGGACGAAAAGTATATACTCGAGGGCAGACAGGAAGTGAAAGTAACCGCGAAAGAAGCACTGGTTGCCTGGAGTCCCTTCATCCTGATTTTTGTATTCCTCTTAATTACTTCTAAAATGGTAGGACCCTTTAATGAACTGCTGGCATCCGTGAAAACTACGGTAAGTATCTATCAGGGGAAAGGAAGCTCACCATATACCTTTTCCTGGCTTGCAACTCCTGGTTTATGGATTCTTTTATCCGCCTTTATCGGAGGAAAGATTCAGGGACTGAGTATAAAGGAAATGGTTGTAATTCTTAAGAAGACGATCCTTCAGATGATGAAGACTGTTATAACCATTATTGCCATTATGGCAACAGCAAAACTTATGGGATACAGCGGTATGATTGCTTCCATCTCACTTGTATTTGTGACCTATACCGGCTCTTTTTATCCCTTTTTTGCACCCTTCCTTGGTGCAATCGGAACCTTTGTGACCGGAAGCGGAACCTCTGCCAGTGTATTATTTGGCGGTTTGCTGGCGGAAACCTCTGCAGCACTTGGAGTTAATCAGGCATGGATTACAGCCTCTAATACAGCCGGTGCAGTTATGGCTAAGATGATTTCGCCTCAGAGCATAGCGGTTGCGGTAGCAGCTGTAAGTCTGGAGGGTAAGGAAAATATGCTGTTAAAGGGAACCATTAAATATTTTGTCCTTTTTGTAATCATAGTTGGGATTATTACTTTTGTCGGTGCACGGTTGCTGGCATAGCTGATAGTGTATGAAAGCTGTAGTTAGACTGGTTATGAGATTTGTGTAACTTAAACGTAATTATAATTTGTTTATGATTTATGCTGCAGGTTTTGACTTTAACGACCACTGCCCTGCAGTGAGCCTGAAAAGGGAAAGAAAGGAGTTTCAAATGAATATTTTAGTATGCATTAAACAGGTACCAGACAGCAATAAGGTGGAAGTGGATCCGGTTACCGGTGTATTGAAGCGAAACGGGGTGGAATCCAAGATGAACCCTTATGATTTATATGCATTAGAGACTGCGCTGCGTATCAGAGAGAAAACCGGTGGAAGTATTACAGCTATTACGATGGGACCGGGGCAGGCTGCCGGAATCATAAGAGAAGCATTTGCCATGGGAGTAGATAACGGAGTACTGATATCTGACCGTAAGTTTGGCGGAGCAGATGTACTGGCAACCAGCTATACCCTTTCACAGGGTATCCGGCAGTGCGGGGTTTTTGATCTGATTCTCTGCGGAAAACAGACCACTGACGGAGATACCGCTCAGGTAGGACCTGAAGTAGCAGAATGGCTGGATATTCCAAGCCTGTCCAATGTATCCAGAATAGTTGAGCAAAAAGAGAGCTCCTTCGTAGTGGAAATGGATATGACTCATGACATAGAAGTAGCAGAAATCCAATATCCCTGCCTGCTGGCGGTGGATAAAGACATATTTATTCCGAGGCTTCCCTCCTATGTAAAGAAACAGGAAACGAAGGACAGAGAAATCAAAGTGATTTCCCTTGCAGACCTGGAGGATAAAGCGGAGAAAAATTACGGTTTAAACGGCTCCCCCACACAAGTGCAAAGAATCTTTCCACCCCAGGTCAATAACCACAGAGAAGTATGGAATGGAGAGGGGAAAGAACTGGCTGAGCAGTTATTTCAGAAATTGAAGGAATTAAAATTTGCCTGAGGAGGAAGAGAGATATGGCTAAGTTAATTGTAAACCAGGAAAAGGTAGGAAATAGACAGGAGCTGATCAGTATCTGCCCCTTTGGCGCTATTGAAGAGAAAGACAACTTGATTCAGATAAATGCTGCCTGTAAAATGTGTAAGCTCTGTGTGAAAAAAGGCCCGGCAGGTGCAATTGAGTATGTGGAGGAAGCTGTTGAAGCCATAGACAAGGAGCAGTGGAGCGGTATTGCAGTATATGTGGATCATATTGACGGGGTAATTCACCCAGTAACCTATGAATTAATCGGAAAAGCAAAGGAACTGGCAGCTAAGATCAATCACCCGGTATATGCAGTAATCATGGGACATCATATACAGAACCAGTGTGAAGAACTGCTGCATTATGAAGTTGATAAGGTATTTGCTTATGATAAGGAAGAGCTGGCTCGCTTTAAGATGGAACCTTATACCAAAGCTTTTGAGGATTTCGTTGAACATATTAAACCTACGGCTGTCTTAATGGGAGCAACTCCGGTTGGCAGACAGCTGGCACCAAGACTGGCGGCCAGATTAAAGACCGGATTAACTGCTGACTGTACAATCCTTGATATGAATGAAAATACGGATCTGGTACAGATAAGACCTGCATTTGGCGGAAATATCATGGCTCAGATATTAACGCCTAATCACAGACCTCAGATGGCTACTGTACGCTATAAGGTTATGGATGCACCGGAGAGAAAAGCTGAGGTGTCCGGTGAAATTATTAACTGTATGATTGATTCAAAGGAACTGGACAGTAAGGTTTCGGTATTAGATATCATTACAAAAGAAAAAGAGCAGTTTATTGAAGCCTCCGATGTACTGGTAGTTGCTGGCAGAGGTGTCAAAAAAGAAGAGGATCTTGAACTGTTAAGAGAACTTGCTGATTTACTGGGCGGTCAGCTTGCCTGTACTCGTCCGGTGATGGAAGCAGGATGGCTGGCTGCCAAATGTCAGGTGGGCTTAAGCGGTCGTACGGTAAGACCGAAGCTGATCATAACCTGTGGTGTATCCGGCTCTGTCCAGTTTACGGCAGGTATGAATAATGCTGAACAGATAATTGCCATTAACAAAGATGAAAATGCACCAATTTTTAAAACTGCTCATTGTTGCCTGGTGGGGGATCTGTATGAAATCCTGCCGGAAATCATCAGCCGGATCAAAGCCGGTAAACCTATTAGTGCTTGAGTGTGTGGATATAAGGAATTATTCGTACGGAAGGTTCAACAATTAAAGTTAAACTTAAATTCAAGTAGAGATAAATTTAAGGAAGTTAGAGTGAAATGCAACTTCATACCAAAATGTGTACCTGTGGCTTAAGATTTACAGGCTGTGAGAAAGGCAGGGTTATCAAATGAATTATAAAAAGCTGGAATTGGATGATATTAATTATATACGAAGTATTATAAAAGAGGACGAGAGAATTCTTTGTGGTGAAGAGATCAACGAAGAATACAGCCATGATGAGTTAAGCGATACGGTCAGTTATCCGGATGTAGTGGTAAAGGTTAAATCCACCGAGGAAGTTTCTTCCATTATGAAATATGCCTATGAGAATACAATCCCTGTTACCCCCAGAGGTTCAGGCACAGGTCTGGTAGGAGCTTCCGTTGCCATTGAACATGGCATTATGCTGGATACCAGTCTTATGAACCGATTTCTGGAACTGGATGAGGATAATCTTACCATTACGGTAGAGCCGGGTGTATTGCTAAGTAAACTGGCTGCTTATGTGCAGGAGAGAGATTTATTTTATCCGCCGGATCCAGGTGAGAAATCCGCTACTATCGGTGGAAATATCAGTACCAATGCCGGGGGTATGCGAGCAGTTAAATATGGTGTGACCAGAGATTATGTAAGAGGACTGGAGGTTGTGTTGCCCGATGGCAAGGTGGTGGAATTTGGCGGCAAGGTAGTAAAGAACAGCACCGGATATGCTATGAAGGATTTGATGGTGGGTTCGGAAGGGACCCTGGGCATTATTACCAAAGCAACCTTAAAGATTCTTCCTTTGCCCAAGAAAGCAATCAGCCTGCTGATACCCTTTCCTTCTCTTGAAAAGGCAATCGGTACCGTACCTCTGATCATTAAATCCAAAGCCATTCCCACTGCTATTGAATTCATGCAAAGGGAAGTAATTATCGATGCAGAAAAGTATCTGGGTAAAAAGTTCCCTGATAATAGTGCAGATGCCTATCTGTTGCTTAAATTTGATGGCAACTCTACGGAAGAAATCGAAAAAGACTATGAGAACGTAGCAAAAATCTGTCTGGAGCAGGGAGCCATTGATATCTTGATCTCCGATACCACGGAAAGAGAAGATTCTATCTGGAAAGCCAGAGGAGCTTTTCTGGAAGCTATCAAAGGTTCCACCTCCTTTATGGATGAAGTGGATGTCGTAGTTCCGAGAAGTTCGGTGAATGAAATGCTGGAATATATCCACGGGTTATATAAAGAAGTTAATATCCGTATCAAAAGCTTTGGCCATGCGGGTGATGGAAATCTCCACGCCTATATCTTAAAGGATGAACTAAGTGAAGAAGAATGGGAGGAGAAGATGAAGGCCGCCATGGATAAAATCTATGGTAAAGCCAGAGAGCTGAGTGGTCAGGTATCCGGTGAACACGGTATAGGTTATGCGAAGAAGTCCTATCTTATGGAAGCGATGGATCCGGCTACCGTCGAAATCATGAGAGGTATCAAGAAGGCTTTTGACCCAAAGAATATCTTAAATCCTCATAAAGTATGCCAGATATAGAAAATATGAGGGAGATGGACACAGAAGCTGAGAGCTAGAATATTACTTGGAAGTTATACTATATTAACAAGGTGCTGCTGTAACATAAATACAAAGGGGTAAGAAGCCTTTAGACTTCCCTGTATTGGACTGCCGAAAGACACATCACCGATTTTGTGTGCTTAAAACGAACAATGATAGCACAGAGAATTGGTGATCTGTCTTTTTTATGTATACTTTAAATATTAATCAGTCAACCCTTAGTGAGAGTGGTTCAGCTTACTTTCTATGGCCTTTAGCGAGTTCTTTACAAAACTGACATCTTCCTCATTTCCTGAGCCGCTGATTTTTCGAATAACAGGTATGTTGTATTCCTTGTAAATTTTATCAGCAGCTTTACAATAAAAGGGACCAAACTTTTTGCTGCCATTAACAACAACTCCTTTTACAAATTCATTGTATCGATCTAAAAACTGTGAGGTAGTATCTGGGATTTTACCCAAACCAATATTTCGGGTTACCAGAATACATGGTTCATTAACACGAATCTCTACAGACTGTGTTGGATAACCGAGACTTTCTGCAAATTTCTTTCCTAATCCGGTATAGCTATCATAAACGATTACCATAGAATCTCCTTAATATATGTTTAACTTAATACTCTATAATGGTTAGCTGAGACTAACTCTACATGGAGTATTATATATAAAAAGTAGAAGAAAAACAACCTGGATAACAGCAATTTATTTATCAATTAAGTCATAAAGCGGCAGTAGTAATCAAGTATACTTTTTTCTTGACAAATATATCACTCTGATATAGTATAAAATATATCAGAGTGATATATGGAGGTTAAAGTATGGCAAATATTTTATTCGTAAATGCAAATTTATATGGACACATTAACCCTACTCTTCCCTTGGTAAGGGAATTGGTTAAAAGGGGGAATACGGTGGATTATTTTTGTTCCAAGCAATTTGAGGAAAAAGTAATAGCAGAAGGCGCCGTATTTCTGAATTATTCAGCGGAATTGGATGATTTTCTGGCAGCCTATCGACCGACGGACAGGCATCCTTTCTTTATGCTAATGGAATATATTCTTCTTTATGCTGAGGTAATGCTGCCTGGAGTATCAGAACTGATTGAAAGTAAAGAGTATGATATGGTTGTCTGTGATTCATTATTTGGAGCACCGTATTTTTTAAAGCAAATGATTCATATACCGGTCGTAAGCTCGCACTCAAGTTTTGCCATGAGCCATACACCTGTTCCGGATTCTATGCTGGAGCCGGGCACACATCCGCAGTTGGATCATTGTTATGAGATTCTGAACAGAATCTGTGAGAAACATACGGTTCCTGTGACAAGTTTAAGTGATATCTTCATTAGTAAATCACAATGGAATGTTGTATATACCATACCTGAGTTTAATGGAGATTCCGGCCTGGAGTTTTCAAAATATTTCTTTACAGGAGCGATTGTGAAAAATGAAACAGCCGAAGACTTTGCTGACATTCCCCAAAGGGATTCCAGGCCACTGATTTATATCTCGCTTGGCAGTGTTAATACAGATTTTGTTGATTTTTATAAAATGTGTTTGGAAACATTTAAGACTTCTGATGTTTTTGTTATCATGTCAATCGGGAAGAAATGCAAGATAGAACAGTTGGGAGATATCCCTTCGAATTTCTATATTGGAAATTTCTTACCCCAATTAGCAATCCTAAAGAAAGCAGATGTTTTTATAACACATGCAGGGTTTAACAGTGTTAATGAGGCGCTAAGTTACGGTGTACCGATGTATGCTTTTCCTATGGTTAACGATCAGCATATGGTTGCTAAGCGAATAAAAGACCTGAAACTTGGCATAGTTGGTCAATTTAAAGAGATATCGCCACAAGTCTTAAGAGATGGGGCAGAAGAACTGTTAAGAGAGAAAGAGTTCAAGGAAAATTGTATTAGAATATCAAAACAGCTGAAGGGAACGGAAGGTCTTACATTAGTGGCGAAGAAGTTGGAAGAAATCTGTCTTTAAAGAAGAAACCATTGGAGCGTTTATCTAAAACTTTGGACATATTCAGGACAAATAAATATGTTAGGCTATTCGAAGCTAATTGGTGGCACATAATGAAAACATTTTGAAAGTAATAAGCTCCTTTACTAAAAACGGATTATCAAAAAGTCAGTAGATGAAATAGCAATAGTAACCAATAATATTTCTTACTTGAAAGTGTATTATAAGACAGGTAAACTATAGTAAGAAAAATTATAAATGACTACAGAACTTAAGCTTTAATACCATCTCATAGGTCACTATACTATGAAAACTAAAGCTAAGATTATGGGATTAAGACGTGTCTGAAAATTATTACACAGTTCCGAACACATTTTGCAGCATTCTGGGGTGTAATGAGGGATAGCAGCACCACGTGCGTCCAAAATCTTTTTTTGCGGTATCCTGCAAATCAGCTCCCATAAGTGGAACGTCCGGCCCGGCACAATGATTTTCAGATACAGTCTGCCAGAAAGCGGTGATGAAATGTTTTCTATATTGGTTGTAGAAGATGATGAAACCTTAAATAAAATGATCTGCGGGAAATTAAAGCAGGAGCATTTCAAAGCCTTTTCAGCCTTTGACGGAGAAGAAGCCTTGCAGATTATGGACAGGGAATATATCGATTTGATCATCTGCGATATTATGATGCCGAAAATGGATGGATATGAGCTGACCAAAGTACTAAGAGAGACATCCTATAAGCTCCCCATTCTTATGATAACAGCCAAAGACCAGATAGAAGATCTGGAAAAAGGCTTTAAAGCAGGGACGGATGATTATATGATTAAGCCCATTCGTATGAAAGAAATGATACTGCGTGTAGATGCCCTGCTCCGGCGTGCACAGATTAACAGTGACAGGAAAATGACGGTAGGGAATGCAGTTCTTGATTACGATGCATTAACGGTTAAGGTTGGTGAGGATTATTATGAGATGCCACCCAAAGAATTCTTTCTGCTGTTCAAGCTCTTAAGTAACCCTAATAAGATCTTTACCAGACTTGAGCTGATGGATGAGATCTGGGGAATGGATGCCGAAGCTGATGAACGGGCAGTAGATTCCCATATTAAGAAACTCAGACGTAAATTTGAAGACTATCCGGATTTTGAAATTATAACTGTTAGAGGCCTGGGATATAAGGCTAAGTTCTAATTTGGAGCCAGTGATATCAAACCGATGAGTTGATGCTCACGAAAGAGAGAAAATAAAAAATGGAAAGAAAAGAGAAGAAAAGAAGAGTAAGGGTGTCACTGAGGCTTTATTTTTCAATGGTATCCATTATTACTCTATGCTCTGCATGTATCGTCTCCTTGGTTTTGGTCTTGGGAGGAATGAAACTGTTTTTCCATGGGGACATCACACTGCCGGTGGTGATAATTGTTGCACTTCTGGTCTGCGGACTGACGATACTCCTTGGGGGTACCATGCTGTGGTTTGGCTCCATCCATCTCACAAAACCCCTTGAAGAAATTAGCCGGGCAGTTAAGAAAGTTGCAGAAGGTGACTTTACGGTTCATATTGACAGAAATGAAAGTAATCGTGGGGAATATGAATATGCCAATGAAATTGATGAACTTGCAGTGAATTTCAATACCATGGCCGCAGAATTAAACGGAATGGATTATATGCGTAAAGATTTTATGAGTAATGTATCCCATGAAGTAAAGACACCTGTGGCTGCCATTACCGGATTGTCCGAAATACTTCTGGAAGGCGGTTTAACGACAGAAGAACAGGAAGAGTATCTTCAGCTTATTAATAAAGAGTCACTCAGATTATCCCGCCTGTGTGAGAATATGCTTCGTATGTCCAGACTGGATCATCAGCAGATAGTTGTAAAGGCGGACAGTATTCGGGTTGATGAACAGATACGAAAATGTATTATCATGTTATCCGAAAAGTGGCCTGATAAAGTCAGAAGCTATGAAATAGACTGCGGTAATCTGGTAATACAGAGTAACGCGGATTTATTAATACAGGTTTGGGCAAATCTCCTTGATAATGCCATCAAATATACACCTGAAGACAGCAGCATTTATATAACCGGAAGAATCCATAACAACAATTATCTGCTGGTAGCCATACGGGATGAAGGAGATGGCATCAGTATTGAAAAACAGGCTAAGATATTCGAGAAATTCTATCAATGTGAAGAGTCCCACAAGAAACTGGGCAATGGTCTTGGTCTTTCCATTGTAAAAAGAATACTGGAGCTTCTGGGAGGAACAATTAATTGTTCCAGCGAAGAAGGCAAGGGAACCGTGATGGAAGTAAAAGTCCCTTTAAAATAGAATGGAGTAGCTAAATAAACAGATCATCCAATCTTCTGTATGATATTAGATGATCTGTTTTATGCTTTTAGATAAGCGGAATAATTCAATCTATAATTTTATGATAAGGAATTCCTCCTGAATTCGCTGGGAGTTACAGACAAAGCTTCCTTAAACACCTTACAGAAATACATAGAGGAATGAAAGCCGCAGGCAGCACTTATTTTGGATACTGACAGCTTGGTACCGGTAAGCATATTGCAGGCATTCTGTATCCTGATCTTATTCAGGTATTGTATAAGTGTAATTCCGGTTGCCTTTTTAAAGGCGTGGCATAAATGGAATTTCGATATAAAAAAAGCATCGGAGATTTCATCTATGGCTGTTATGCTGCTGTAATTTCGGTTGATATAAGACAGGATAGGAGAAAAATTTGTAATAGCAGACGAAAAAGGCTCTGAACGTGGTGCATCTTCATTGGCATTCAGGATGCTTAAGATATCTGCCAGATAAATAAATATCCGGTTATCCGGGTCATGAATAGATTCCTTCTCCAGTAAAAGCATTAATTTTTTTATCCTTGGAAATATTTCTTTATTCAGAGAAATCAATTCCTTCTCAAAACAATGCAGCAAGTTCTTGATTGCATATTCCGTAAAATATATCTGTAAAAAACGTTCTGAGAAATAAATACAGGTTCTGGCACAACCCTGCCTCTTCATACTTTTGTGGAAGGTATTGGGTTTATACAAGACAACGTCATGCTTGGCTACATCAAGAAGGATATCATGTACTAAAAGATTCTGATAACCCTGTTCGAGAATATATAATTCATATCCGTTGTGATAGTGGTAGCCGGTCATTTCCTGATCGGATTCATGAACCACAAAATCAATGGAAAACAGCGGATGAATATTGGTGAGATCTGCTTTCATATCGTAACCTCCATAACAGCAATATTGTATAATAAATTAACAGAAATAACAATATAATAAAAGATTATTGTTACAGAAATCCGCTATAATTGGGTTTGAATATATTAAATAAAGAATACGGATAATCTTAAATGAATGAATTAGTATAATGTGAATAGTCAATAAAGTAAAAGCTGCGTGGAGTTGGAGTTAAAAGTAATGTACTATTCTTACACTTTTAACTCCCCTGCTTTTTCACGGGTGCAAAAACACGAAGAAAGGAACACATATGAAAAAAAAAAAAAAAAAAAAAAAACCAAAAAAAAAAAACCGCCGGGGGTTTTTTGGGGTTTTGGGGGGGGGGGGGNNACGGGTGCAAAAGCACGAAGAAAGGAGCATATATGAAAACAGAAAAGACACTGGAGCTGTTTCATAAAAATAAAACCGTACATATTTATGTATCTGAGAAAGAAAATAGCGGAGTTTTGCTGGCTGCCGATAATTTTATCAGAGACCTTCAGCTTGTATTCGGCTGTGAGGCCGTAATAACACACCAGATAGATAACAGTCAGATTATTATCCGTACAATCGGAATTTGGGAGGAACTGTCTGACCATATAAGTGAGAAAAAACTATCCTTAGATAAAATAAAGACAACAGATGGAGCCTATCACCAGGAAGCCTATCTCCAGGAAGTTAAAGAAGATACTCTCTATATTATTGGGGCTGACAGGCGTGGTACCATCTTCGGTATCTATGATTTATGTGAACAGATCGGCGTGTCTCCCTGGTACTATTGGGCGGATATTCCGGTGAAAAGAAAAGACTCCTTTCTCCTTCCTGCGGAATATATAAAAGCGGACTGGCCTTCTGTAAAGTACAGAGGAATTTTTATCAATGACGAGGAAGAGTTAAATGACTGGTCAAAGCTTCATACACCTGACGGGACAATTGGACCTGTTACTTATGGCAAGCTGTTTGAATTGCTGCTTCGTTTGAAGGCAAATTATATCTGGCCAGCCATGCATGTAAATTACTTTAATGAGAAGAAAGAGAATGGTGCCNNTATTCCATCGAAGGCAGGAACCGGGAAATCCTTAAAGAATATTGGAGGGAAAGTGTTGAACAGAACAAGGATTATGAAGTAAGTTTTACCATGGGAATGAGAGGAATCCATGATTCCGGATTCCATACCAAAGCAATAGATGAAGATCAGAACTTAACACCGGAAGAGAAAAAAGCCGCCAAAGTCGCTCTCTTAGGCCAGGTTATAACAGACCAGAGACAGATCTTAAAAGAGGTACTGGGAGAAGAGAAGGGACAAAAAGCTTTACAGACCTTTGTGCCCTATAAGGAGGTATTAGACCTTTACAATCAGGGCCTGGAAGTACCAGAGGATTTAACCCTTATTTGGGCAAATGATAATTTCGGTCACATGAGACGTTATCCAAACGAAGCAGAGAAGCAGAGAAAAGGCGGCAGCGGGCTATATTTTCACAGCTCCTATTGGGCAGCTCCCGGTACGGCTATGAGCTATCTCTTTCTTAATTCCATACCCTTGGCTCAGACCGGAAATGAACTAAGAAAAGCCTACGAGTCCGGAATAAGAAACATATGGGTACTCAATGTAGGCGGCTTAAAACCTGTGGAACAGGATATGGAGTTCTTCTTAAGATATGGCTGGGAAGCCGGCAAGGATAGTGAGATGCTAAGAAATGCCGGTAAATTTACAGAGGAATGGATCAATCGTAACTTCTCAGGTAATCATGGCGCAGAAGCAGCAAAGCTATACACTACCTTTGCCCAGGTAACCAATGTAAGAAAAATAGAACATATGAAATCCGGGATATTTTCACAAACCGTTTACGGAGATGAAGCAGGCCGCAGATTACAGAAACTGGAGGATATCTACAGACGGGGAAATGCAATTCTTAACAGCTTGCCGGAAGAAGAGAAGGTGGGATTCTTTCAGTTATTTTTAATGAAGATTCACGCCTCCTACTATACCAATCATGAGTATTATTATGGAGACAGAAGTGTACTCTCTTATGAGAGAGGAAATATGCAGGCAGCAGACAGATATACGATACTTTCTGCCAGGATGACAGAGCTTAAGCGTCAGATGCTGTATTTCTATGATAAGAAGATGAGTGAAGGGAAATGGGAAGGAATACTTACCCCCGAGAGCTTCCCACCGCCGGCTGCCGCAATGTATCCTGTAAGAAAACCTGCCCTTAAAATAGAAGGCAGCAGTCTGCGGGTGGATTTGTGGAATGAAGAGGAAGCTTTGGTATTCTCGCCCCATGGACAGAACCAGAAATGGATTGAGCTGGGGAATCAGGGAGAGGGTAAAATTCCTTATGTTATCAGAGCAGAAGAAAACCTGAACTGGATAAGTATATCAGAAACAGAGGGAATCCTTCAGACCGAGAAAAGGATACTGATAGCCGTAGCAGAACCTGACAAATATGCTGGCATGCAAGGCAGAATCATCGTTAAAGACCTAAGAAATGGTAAGGAAATACCCATAACGGTGCAGATGGAGGATAAACTTCAGCTGCCAGAGAACTTCTCCGGTTATATAGAGGCTGATGGTTATGTGTCCATCCCGGCAGATGGCTATCAGAAATGTGTAAAAGAGAAGAGTAAGGGCACAAATAGTCCTGGCAGCAGCTGGGTAGCTGTTCCGGGAATGGGTAGACATGAAGGGGCGGCTATGATGGCATGGGCGAAAGCTTCTGGGGCTTTAGATGAAACAGCTTACTCAGTGAAAGCGTCGGAAAACAATCCTTTACAGGAAGACAATTGCCCACTGAAAGACAATCCCCGACTGGAATACAATATCTTTTTGAAAACCAGCGGTGCTCATGTTCTGGAAATATATCGCTTCCTAACTCTCGATTCCTTGGGGCAGATTCGTTTTTGTGTTGGTTTGGATGATGATGAGCCAATTCTGGTAGAGACAGTAACTCGTGATGAATGGACAGGAAATTGGCAGGAAAGTGTTTTTAATAACGGAGAGAAGCTTTATGTAAATCTTCCATATTTAACAGCCGGAGCACATACCTTAAGGCTTTATATGTTAGATAATTTTGTTACGATTTCAAAGCTTGTACTCTATACCGGGAAGAGAAAAAGCACCAACCTTGGACCGAAAATCAGCGGTGTTTCAGGAGCCTTCGCAGCAGAGAGCGGGATGGAAGCACCAAGGGTTGACTGGAATCAGCTGGACGAAATCAGCAGGGAGTATTACCATACCGCAGCAGAGGAAGTTCCGCCTTTAAATGTGCTCTATGCAACAAGAGACTTCTTTGAGAACTATATTGATCAAATATTTATTAAATATTTGGATCGTCCTCAGACTGTCTTAGGGGCAAAACGATATGAACAGCTTGGAAAAGATGGCTGCAGGAAAGATATGATAGCTGCATTTGGATCAGGACGCTTTTTTGAGGAGAAAGGCATTGTAGCAATTGAAGCAGAATATGCCCTGGAGAATTCCGAAAATGCTTATCTTACTGCCGGTAAAGAGGACAAACAGCTGTTATGGAGTCATTTGCAGGCAGAAACCAATGGCAGAACCGGTCTTGCCATGCAGGTAGCAGTTCCTGGTCTGCTCTGGGAAGAAGCTGAGACTGCGCCGGGAATGCATTACAAGATTCAAATTAATACCCCGGGTNNGGTGTTTACCAAATCTGGTTGTTACTGAGACATTATAACGATAAGTCAGATTCCTGCTATTTCTCACTGGATGGTAAGGTACAACCGGTATCGGAGCAGTATTCGAAAGGAAAACTCCACACTTACAATACCTCACAGGTATATTATTGGTGCAGTATATCCCATTTGGATTTCAGTATGGGAGAGCATATATTCGGAATTCTGGCAAGAAAGTCAGAGCTTAGAATAGATCGGATTTATATCAGTGCAGGTCAGGAACTTCCGCCCTTGGATGCGGATTGGATAGATTCGAAAAGAGGCTAAAAAATTAACAGAACATTTATAGACGGAATAATGAAAAACGGATAGCGCAATTGCGAAATCCGTTTTTTATACCATGAAAGACACTGCTGTAAAAAGCAGACTCTTTCAACTATTCATATTCACTTTGTATTAAGCCATACTCTGTGAATGAAACCATAGTTTATCTTATTTGCGTATAAATATCTTGACTTAAGAGAAGATGGTCACTACTGGTGTTGAGAGTGAAATTTCTTCCACCTCCGAATTTTACTGCGGAAAGATTTGAAAGGTGCTACAGTATTTATATGCACCCACTTCCAGACCGGCCAGTTAGAGGGTGTTGAGGCTGCCCACCTCCTGCCACCGGGATTAAATAATTCTTCCTTGCTAAAACCTTCAACCCATTGGGTAAGTTCATCCACCACTGAAACAAATAATGCTATCATTTGGGAGAGGGAGTGGTCCTGATACTGGTCATAAAAGCTTTGGTACAATCCTCCCAGCTGATTCCATTTATATCCGGCGGAAGGTGTCACAACCTTCTTGCCGTCCAGTTCGTCNNCATTTAAGGAGTAAATTCATCCAACCCAGCTGATATGCAATTAACTCCTGAGGTGTTCGCTCAACTTCTTCTAATCGTATAGACCTGTCTGCTTCGGAAATTCTGTCAAATTCTGCTATAAACAATGAGGCTGTTCTTTTAATTTCAGATATTAAAGCAGCTTTATCCGCATACTCCTGCATATAGATTCCTCCAACTTAATTCTGTTCTTTAGACCATTATCATATATGGTCTATATTATAACATATTAAAGTTGACATCAGCAGGTCATGTTTAAGATTAATCCAATCAGGTCAGTGCTATTTATGCAGAAGCTTAAGCTGCTGTATTCAAATACTAATAAAAGCAGAAAAGGTTAGTAAATAATATAATTAGTCATTTAAAATAAATCCAAAAAGCTATACAATAGAAGAAATACAGCCTTTTTTAGGTGCATTGGCAGATACAGCGTATGCCAGATAAAGCAGCTATAGATGGACAGGCAGTACTAAACTGATATGAGAAGGGAAGGGTAAGCAGATGGTATTTCAGCCAAAAACATTAGATTTTACACTAAGCCCCTTTACAGGGCTTACGAGAGAAAGCTGGATAGAAGCCGGGGAGTATCTTTTAACCGGGATTTTTAAGAACTTAAAATCAATCCATGATCCTATTGTTATGCCAAGAAAAGAGACAGAAGTTACTTATCCGCATAAGAATGCCTCAGAGGCTCAATTAAAGGTGGAACGGAAAGCAGAGATATTTGAAGGTCTGGCAAGATCTTTTTTCCTGGCAGCACCTTTGATTCACGATAATCCGGAGCTTACGATCTGTAACTATAAAATTAGGGATTATTATAAGGAACAGGTCTTGCGTGCCTGTACCAAAGGGGACAGCAATTCTGTAGGAAGTTATGAGGAACAGCTGGAATTGGCAGAGAGCAAGGATAGGTTCCGAACTTTTCAGCAGACAGTAGAGACCTGTGCTTTGGTAGTATGCCTGTGGAGCAGTAAAGCAGAGATCTGGGATACCTATACAAAGGAAGAGAAGGATATCATTGCCGGATTTTTGACCAGTTATGCTCATGCCAGTACAGTTCCCCAGAACTGGCGCCTTTTTAATATGCTGGATATGGCTTTCCTATATAGCGAAGGCTACCCGGTAGATGAAGATATTATGAGAGACCATGGACAGGCAATTTTAAACTTTTATGCCGGAGATGGCTGGTATCGTGACGGACATTCCTTTGATTATTATTCCTGCTGGGCATTTAATGTATATACACCTATCTGGAATCTATGGTATGGTTATGAAAAAGAGCCGTACCTGGCTAAAAAGTTCGAAGAGAACTCCAATAAACTGATGGAGACCTATGGGGATTTCTTTGACCGTGATGGATTTACCAATATGTGGGGGAGAAGCAATATTTATCGAAATGCTGCTACCAGTGCTTTTGACGGAAATATGTTACTGAAAAGATCCACAGTGGATCCCGGACGGGCAAGGCGTATTGCATCCGGTTCCCTGCTGCAGTTTTTAACCAGGGAGGATTTTCTGTTCGAAGGTATCCCAACTTTGGGCTTTTATGGTCAGTTCACACCTTTAGTACAGGGGTATTCCTGCGCTGAATCCCCCTTCTGGCTGGGGAAAGCATTCCTTTGTCTTCATCTGCCTGCTGAACATCCCTTCTGGACAGCCAAAGAAAATAACGGAACCTGGGATAAGCTGAAGGCGAGGGAGATTAAGGAGACTACACTGAATGGCCCGGCTCTATGCTTTACAAATCATGAAGCCAATGGTGAGACGATTCTCCGAACCGGAAAAGTAGTAAGAAACTGCGGAGACGAACACGGCATGTGGAATTATTCCAAGCTGTGCTTTAATACGAAATATCCATGGGAATCAGCACCTTCTAAAGCTGTGGAGGCACAACAGTATGTACTGGAGGATATAACAACCGGAGCTTATCAAAAGGCAAATGTTACCTTTTGGCATGGAGAGAAAGAAGGGATTCTTTACCGCAGACAGTATTTTAATTATGAGATTTCCAAAGAATGCACCTGGATTCAGGCGGTAAATCTTGCGGATTTTCCCGTTGCCCACGGAATTGTGAGAGCAGATAAATTAAAGCTTCATCGCAGGCCTGTTTCCATGACGTTGGGAGCCTACGGTTTTCCGGATAACGGAACCGAAATTATACAGTTAGAAAAGGGAAATGCAAAAGCAATTATCTTAAAAGGTCATGATTTTACCGGAAGAGAGAAGCAGCTTGCCATGACCCTGTATGACGGTTGGGAAGAAATCGGGCTTCTGCACAGCGAAGGAACCAACCCGGATTCTGAGAAATCCATTGTAGTTTATGGAAAGCTAACCAGTAAGAAACAATATGGTTATGAACCATATATTATGATTTCCCAGGTGATTACCAAAGAAACGCTGGAGGATTTTAGCGAGGACGAATTATTTCCAATTGCTTCAGTTGCGTATACGGACAAAGAAAAATGCGGTGGATATGGACCGGTTACCCTGCTTATGAAAGACGGAAGCCAAAAAGTGATTGAATTTGAGGAAATCGAAGGGAATTTGCAGTTGTAGCCGAGATCAGCCGCTGAAAGAGAAGTGCCTCCCAATCAAAAGGGAGGCATTTCAAATTATAAGAGGGACATTCTACCAGACTTTTATATAATTTTCTCCCTTTTTCAAAAGTGATATCGGGCCTGGAACACTGTGCATACCTTTTGGTTTATCCAAATAATCTGTATCAAGGAGCAGCTCACTGCCATCCGGATTTTCAAACTCCGCATCAACAATTCGTACACGGGGTAAGGAGGAGGTCGAATGTACAGGGCTTTTTACAACTTCAAGACTTTCCGGCATCCTGCAGGAGAGATACACACCGTCTTCTTTCTCCAGGATTGTGATCTTTGGGTCATAATTATCATCAACCAGATTGTCAACCTCTTTGCTAAATGGCTCTGCACCATTTAAATACAGATTATTTTTAATATAAACAGGCTGTTGGACTAAATTAAATTCTTCCACATCTCCATGCTTTTCGTGAACTTTCTCAATGAATTCCTCCAATGAAGTGGTATAGTCCTGGAAATGCGAGGTTCCAACACCATTAAGGCCTTCTCTGCCTACGAATATGTTGTTATAGAAACGGTCATCCCCTCCGTATATCAATGAAAATCCTGCAATCTTAGTACTGTGGGGAAGGTGGTATTGAGTGGAACGGTTGAGTACTTTCCATTGACTCATACGCCCGCAGAATAGATTAGCTATATAAGCACCGCCTTGTGACACATTATCCAGACTATGTTCAGAACCGAGGATATTATGGTCTACCATGTAAGGCCCATGGCTAACCTCCACAAACAGGTCACGGTTGTTGTTATAAAATAAGTTCTTGCTTATTCTGGTGCCTTGAGTCTGCCAGTCGGACCATAAACCTAAGGAGCAGTCATGGATTCGGTTATGATGGATATGAACATCAATAGCTGCATGAAATTTAATTCCCGCTATTTCATGACCGTAAAATTCCCGTTTGATAGCAATATTATAAATATGGTTGTGATAAATCTCACTAAATATACAGCCTAAGTGCCCAACGATTCCATTTTGTCCGCAATCGTAGATACGGTTGTTCCTAATAATGTGGGAGCCGATTCTTTCTTTGCTCCAGCCATTTCGTTCGGCAGAGAATACGGATTCCAGCTGGTATTGATATCCTGGTTTATCTTTTCTGATTGTGCGATAGTTATTTCCTGTGGAAGCTTCTTTTCCGATGCTGATAGCGGAACATTTAGAGTCGTGGATAATATTATTTTCTATAATCCAGCCTTTACTCCAATTGGCACCCAGAAGACCAGGTTGGTCTGCTGTAGGAGGCGCCCAGGGGGTTGCACCGTGAGCCATTTCAAAACCTCTAACAGTAATATAGTCAATTCCCGTCTCTTTTGGATAGAAACAGGACCTGCGAACATTGATCTCAACGAGTTCCTGATTGGGATCTGCACCGTGAAAATTTGCATAGATGGTTGTGTCATCTTTAGTAACTTCTGTATACCAGACATATTTCGTCTGTTCTATGTTGCGTATTGGAACTATTTTCTGAGTCCAATGATCCAAAACTTCTGTTCTTATTACAGGGTTCAGCAAGTGTTCATACTGGCTGACTTCGTAAAAAGACATGCCATTTAGATAAACATCTCCTAAATGCTTTGTTTCCTCAATTGTGACAAGCCAATCACCGAAGATTTCCAGTGAATAGGGATTATAGTCACCAAAGAAGCTATTTGACAAAGTTACTTTCCAGACAGTACCTTCCACTTGCTGCCAATTCTGTATATGTTCAGAACCTTTTATAATTACTTTCTCACCTTCTGCCGCCTGGTAAGTAACTCTTCTATTATTACTCAAGCCTTTGAAGTTTGGATTTACCCATTCCCGGTACACACCTTCATGAACGGTAACGGTATCACCGGCAGCTGCTATAAAAGCTGCCTTATTAATTGTAAGAAACGGATTTTCTAATGTTCCCTGTCCCTGGTCGGAGCCGTTTTTTGCTACATGATATTCCATCTTGTCTTATCCTCCTTTATTAAAGTAAGCTTTACTTCATAATTATAAAGAAAAGCGGTTGTTCCGGCTATACTTCTTGTAGTATACTTTAAGACAATATTCGTGATTTACAAGGAGGTTAGTTATGATTTTTTTTGAAAAGCATGGAGTTGAGGAGAAAAATACCTTTTGCTCATTTGAGTTAAAGAATCAGAGCTTCCCTCCTCATTTCCATCGGGCATTTGAGCTGATACTTGTTAATGAAGGAAAATTAATCGTCACAGTCGATCAAAAAGATTTTGTGCTGGTAAAAGAACACCTGGCTTTTATCTTTCCGAATCAGATACATGAATTTAAGACTATAGGTAATTCTAAAATTACCGTCATCCTGTTCTCACCAGAGTTGGTTAGTGATTTCTATATGAACTATAAAGGATTAATCCCTTTGGACAACATCTTGCTGGTTGCTAAAAAGACTGACCATACCAAGCTGGATACGGTTTACAGCCAGAAAAGTTTTCTCTACGCACTATGTGGGGATATGGTTCATTCTACTTCCTTTACACCCGTAAAACAGTCTCCTCAGATGACGGTACTCTATAAAATACTGCTTTATGTCGAGCGGCAGTATTCTGCTGAATGTACCTTAAAGACCGTAGCCAGATATCTTCAGTATGATTATCAATATCTGTCAAAGCTGTTTGCCCAGTTAATGAATGTGACTTTCACAGATTACTTAAATCATTATCGTATTATTCAGGCAGAGCATCTGCTTAATAATACCCGCCTGAGTGTAAGCGAAGTTGCGACCCGCAGCGGGTACAACAACCTAAGGACCTTTCATCGTAATTTCAAAAAGATAACAGGACGTGCACCAAAGGATTACAGGAATATATAAGGATAAAAATCATAATCATTCCAGGAATATAAAGTAATAATCCTTTCCTTTCATATGACTTAACTGTAACACTAATAAATTATCTTAGCATAAGATGATTATTTAAACTTTTAGACCTTCATAAAACCGTTTATCCAGCGGAGGAATGAAGGTTTTTTTTATGATAAAAAAGGTTAGAAAATGATAATTGTATTACTACAGCCGATGAACATACAATATGCTTGAATAAACATAGAAAATGTAATGACAAATAAGCAAATTTACTCAATAAGGATAACACATTTTAAAATAACTATTTTATGATTATGAATTTTGTATATATGATTATGAGAATAAGGGTTTAAGTAAGTGAATGTATATAAGAAAATTGTTATGGGGAGGTTACACTGTTCACTATATTCCTGTTAATAAACTGTTTTTGACAGGATATTTGATTGGTTATTTGATTTAATAGAAGTAGTTTTTGAAATGTAATTATTTGTTAGGAGATTAAATATACAAACAGAAAGATCAGGTGAGAAAGATGATAACATCATATAGTGATTTATATACTGGAAAGGAACAGCTGATATATCAAAACCCCTTAGAGAAAGAAGAGGATATAAGGGGGTTCAGGCTGGAAGGCCATGCTGACATCAGCTTTGAGAATAGTAGCATGTGCCTTAAAAATTCTCTGGACAATTCTCTTGGGCAGAAAGCAAATTATGTACTCTGGTGTCCGGAAATCTTTCCGGAGAATATTAAGATAACCTGGGAATTCAGACCTCTCACAGAAGCAGGCTTGTGCATCCTGTTTTTTGCAGCAGAGGGAAGGAACGGAGAGGATATCTTTGACCCAGTTCTTGCCAGACGAACCGGTGAGTATCCACAATACCACAGTGGGGATATCAATGCTTTTCATATATCCTATTACAGGAGAAAGGAACCGGAGGAAAGAGCTTTTCATACCTGTAATTTACGCAAAAGCTATGGTTTTCATCTGACAGCCCAAGGAGCAGACCCACTGCCGGTACCCGGGGATGCAGTGGATTTCTATGGTTTAACTGTAATTAAATTTCAGAATGAAATTCAGTTTAAAATGAATGATCTTTGTATTTTTACTTTCAGGGATGATGGTTTCACTTATGGCCTTCCCTTAGGCAAAGGGAAAATAGGTTTTCGTCAACTTGCTCCACTTGTGGCTGAATACAGGAACTTTAAGGTTTATGAATTACTGACGTAGATAGATTGTTTCGGGGAATTACTGCAAATAGGTGAAGCTACGAAAAGAAATAAAACGAAAGAACATTATTAATTGAAAGAGAAGCTAAAAGAAAGCAGGGTTAAGAGTGAGCAAAGCTTTTAGAAAGAAGAGTTAACTGAAAGTTGAGCGAATGAAAGCACAGCTGGACCAGCCAGCAGCTCTTTTGCTCAGCTAAAAATTTTTCGTGAAGAAAAGGATCAGAATTATGAATGTCAAAAAAATATTAGATTCTCTTACCTATGAAAAACAGATGTTTGTTAAGCTGTTGGTATTGGTGACCATACCGTTAATTATACTGGGAATTGTTTCCTGCAATATATATATCCGGTCAGAAACGGCGAAAAGACGCCTGACCCTGACCTCATACAGTGATGAGATCTCCCGGGAATACGAGAATATACTTTCTTCCCTGAAAGAGTATTACATAGATGCAGCTAATGGCGACACCTTCCGGTGGTTAGCAGGACAGAAGGAAATACCATATTCCCAGTTCAGCAATCTGAAGCAGGCACAACGACTCCTGGAAGGTAATTATTTTATGGAGCAATACATCAGTAATTATGAGTATATTAATGTTCTTTCGGGCTGGGTGTTAAATGACTATGGACTGTTTCCTTATGAAGAGGCATGGAATCGGCAGGAAGTGGATGAATTCCTCATGGAACAGGAAGAAGCGCAATTATCGGTATACTGGCTGAACAGAGAGGATGCCAGTCCCCCTGTGACAGGTAATTACCGGCCAAGTGCTGCTGTTGATCTTTCAGGGCTGTTTCTGGTAGTGAAGAAGGAAAATGGTATTAATGGCATCGCCTGGACAGCGTTAATTCAAGTAAATGAGACTGTACTCAGAGAATTGGCGGAAGGGTACAATAAACTGGGATATGATGTTACCATACTTGCCAATGATAAGGTACTATTGGATACCAATACAGAGATGACAGCCAATTATCTGAAGCAGGGAATTGAGGAGTCAGGAGTTTATCGTCTAGTCGGCGGTGAGAAGTATAAAATCAATGTGAGAAAGGAGAGCACCAGTGGTTTGACCTTTGTAGTGGGATATGATACCTCAAGAGTGAAGAAGGATGCCACAGTATTCGTGCTGGCCTCTTTTGCCGTCCTGGCAGCCTTTTTACTTCTCCTCACGAGTATCCGACTGGCAGCAATCGCTTTTTCCAAACCGCTTTTGCTGCTGCAGAAATTTGTGGATGATCAAAATTCACAGATGAAAGAGCTTTTGATGCTAAGCCTCTTAAAAGGTGAAATGAGTGAAGAAAAGACAGAGACAGCCTTTAAAAAATTTGACATAACACCTTTTGCAGCTTACAGAATGCTTGCCATTACCTGTAAAAGAGAAGAGAACAGGCTCAGTGAGAAATACAATGAGCTGTTGAACGGACTTACCGAAGAACTGCATAATCAGATATTTATCCTGCCTGTATATTATGAGGAGAAACTTATATTTCTAACCGGAGCGGAAAAGGATACGGAGATGGACGGTAAAACAGCTGCTTTCTATAAAGTAATCAAGGATTATATAACGGTACATTTTGGACTGGTTACTGCCTCTGGGATCAGCAGGACTTTCCATAAGCTGCAGCATATCCAGAGGGCTTATGGGGAATGTGTGAAAGCTCTGTATAATAAAGCCAATACAGAAGATGAGGAGAACTCTTCCCTGGTGCTCTTTGAGGATTATCTGGTTAGCAATTCAGTGGGAAATGTTTACGATATAATTATGGAAAATGAGCTGATACAGGCTATCAGCAGTTGCAATGAGGAAGAAGCAGGGCGTCTTCTGGAACTGACCATTGAGCGCATGGAAATGAAGAGTGTTGTAGGAATTGAGCGCAATTTTTATCTGACCAGACTGCTGACGGCCATGTTAAATATACCGGTTTCTGCAGGTGTTGTTCTGTCAGATATCTTTGACAGTGAACAGTACAACATCTTAAACCGTATGACGCAGATATATGGAAAGAAAGAAGCGGTAAGGGCAATCTGTCAGGAAATCATCCACCCTATTGTCTGCAAAATGAATGAGAAACGGCAGGAGGGAGAAGAATCAGAGATCTTAAAGCAGGTAATGAAACTTATGAAAGACAGCAAAGGCAGTATAAATCTAAACGAATGTGCCGATCAGTTATGTTACCATCCCAATTATCTGAGTAAAGCCTTAAAACGGGAAAAAGGAATCACCTTTACTGATATGGTAAACGATGAAAAGCTGAAACAGGCTAAATATATGCTGCTGACGACGGAATTTTCCATTGCGGAGATATCGGAGAAACTACAATATAATAATGCACAAAATTTCATTCGGTTTTTTAAGAATCATGTAGGATTTACCCCTGCAGCATTTCGTAAGGAGCATCGTTAGTCTTGGAAGAAGATGATAATCAGAAATAAAAACCTCTGTAATCCGCTTAAATTCAGCTGATTACAGAGGCTTTTTATATAAAAAACAGGTTAGAAAATGATTATTTACAATAGCTTACAGCTCAGTATACAATGTGCATGCAAAGAGGGGAGCAAAAGACTTGAAAACGGGCAGAATCAACAAAATGTTCTGTGGCGGAGAATTACCGGATTAAACCCTCAAATATCATAAAGGAGAATCGGAAACAGAATGGAAAAGATTCAAAGCAAAGCAAAAGCCCGAAGCGGAACCTTAAGACATGCACTGGTTTCTCATAAGTGGCTTTATCTGATGATTATACCAGGTGTACTCTATATGCTTATTTTTAATTATCTGCCTATGGGAGGGCTGGTAATGGCCTTTCAGGATTTCAGTCCTTACAACGGAGACACCATGCTGGGAGCCTTCACCCACAGCCCTTTTGTGGGAATGGATATCTTCCGAAAGTTTTTTACAGGACCTGATTTTTTCAGGCTTTTGAAAAACACCTTATCCATATCCCTGGCAAGCCTGGTTTTTTATTTCCCGGCACCAATAATACTGGCACTTTTATTTAATGAGATTCGAAGCGTACTCTTTCAGCGTGTTTCCCAGACTATGGTATACATACCCCACTTCATATCCATGGTTATTGTGGCAGCTCTCACAGCCCAATTGTTCAGTACTACGGACGGCTTGGTTTATCATGTATTTGAACTTATTTTTGGGAGAAAGAATGCTCCGGATATTATGTCAGACCCCAACCTCTTTGTTACCATGCTGATTGGACAGAACATGTGGAAGGAAACCGGTTACGGCACTATTATCTTTCTGGCAGCATTGTCTGGTGTGGATGTCCAGCTCTATGAAGCGGCAGAGGTAGACGGTGCCGGCAGATGGAGAAGAATGTGGCATATTACCCTTCCGGCTATCCGTTCGACCATTGTAATCATGTTGATCTTAAGAGTAGGTGCCATTCTAAATACTGGTTATGAGCAGATTTTCCTTATGCAAAACTCTATGAATCGAATAGTTTCCGATGTATTTGATACCTATATCTATACAAAAGGTGTAGTTAACGGAGATTACTCACTGGCAACGGCGGCAGGTATGTTTAAATCTGTCGTCAGCATGATAATGGTTATGGGTGCTAACCGGCTGGCGAAAGCCTTCGGTGAGTCCGGATTTTATTAGAAGGAGTACTAAGAATGGCTAAAAATAAGATAAAATCGACAAAAATAAGAAGAAGTCCGGGGGACCAGTTTGTACAAGTGTTGATCTACCTTTTTATAGGGGGATTTGCTCTGGTAACCCTGCTGCCCTTTGTCTATGTGGTAGCCGGTTCCTTCGCTACGGAACGGGAATTAACGGAAAGGGCATTTTTCCTGATCCCACAAACCATATCCTTAAATGCCTACCAGTATATCTTAAAGACCGGAGATACTTTCAGAGGACTTAAGAATTCCATCCTGGTTGCAGGCATAGGTACCCTGATTAATATGGCAGTCTCCTCTACCCTGGCTTATCCCTTATCAAGGCAGTATTTTAAGGGCAGGACCTTTTTTACCAATATGGTCATTATAACCATGCTATTTGGTGGAGGAATGGTACCCTCATATATGCTGGTATCCAATATATTGCATTTAAAGAATACCTTCTGGGCATTATGGCTTCCGGCAGCGGTGAACCCTTTTAATATGATCATTATTAAGAATTATTTTCAGGGGATACCCACAGAACTTGAGGAGGCTTCCAGAATAGATGGCTGCAACGACGGGCAGATATTTATAAAAATCATTCTGCCCTTATCGAAGCCGGTACTGGCAAGCGTATCCCTGTTTTATGCGGTAACCCATTGGAATTCCTATTTCAATGCCATGATGTATATTTCAGACAGAAATAAAGAAGTCATTCAAATTGTATTGCGCAGAATCATTTTCCTGACTTCTGCCGTGGCAACGGAAAGCGGACTGGATTGGGGGGCTTTTGGCATGCCGCCGGAGAAAGCCGTTAAAATGGCAACCACAGTGGTTGCGACTGTGCCTATGTTGTTGGTTTATCCCTTTATACAGAAATATTTTACCCAGGGAGTTATGGTGGGCTCTGTTAAGGGTTAAATATAAATTTTATGAAAAAAAGGAGAAGTGTATATGACTGGAAGGTCAAAGAAATGGCAAAGAGTTCTGACAGCAGCCTTAGCCGGAGCTATGGTTTTATCACTGGCAGCATGCGGGGGAAAGAACAGCAGTACTACAGGAACCAATACCGGTTCAGGAGAGAAAGGAGCAGAGGCAGGTAAAGCAACGATTACCTTTATGTTACCCTCTTTTTATGGAACGGATCTGAAAAACGAGAATTCCGACCAGGTCATTGCTAAGTATGAGGATTACACAGGTACTCATGTAGATTGGCAATGGGAATCCAATGATACTTACGGTGATAAGATCGGTCTTACCCTGATGGATAAGAACAATATGCCCATGGTGCTGACAGCCAGCGGTAATCTTACAGCGAATGTGGTGGATGCCGCTAAGAAGGGAGCCTTCTGGGATCTTGCGCCTTACCTGGAGGATTCGGCAAGTTATCCCAATCTGTCACAGGCTAATAAAAATGTACTGAAGGCACTGACAGTAGACGGTAAGATAATCGGTATCTACCGTGCCAGAGAAATCGGTCGTTACGGCTTCTCATACCGCACAGACTGGGCAGAGGCTGTTGGCATTACCGAAGCTCCGAAAACCATTGAAGATGTTTACAATATGCTGTATAAGTTTACCTATGAAGATCCTGACGGTAACGGGAAAGATGACACCTACGGAATGGAAATGACCAAATATACAGGACCCATTGACATTATCCAGACCTGGTTCGGCGTAGGTAACGAATGGGTGGAACAGGACGGGAAACTGGTACCGGTTCATCAGACAACCGAATACAAGGAAGCTTTAAAGTGGCTAAAGAAGATTTATGATGAAGGACTGGTGCGTAAAGACTGGGCAACTGTTGATTCCGGTACCTGGAGTGAGGGCTGTAAGAAAGGTGAAGCCGGTGTATTCATCGATGTAATGGACAGTGGAAAGAGAATTTGGGAATATTTCAAGGAAAACGGCGTAAAATCTGTTACCAACACTTCTGAAACCGCGACTATGACACTTGTTGGACCAATCAATAACAAGACCCTTGCTACCAGCGGTTTTAACGGTTATTTCCTTATAACAAAATCCGGTGCAAAAACAGAAGAAGATGTTAAGAACTGTCTGCATTTCCTGGATAAGATGAATGACAATGAAATGCTTATCTTAGCGGATTATGGTCTGGAGGGTATTACTTATGATCTGGATGCAGACGGAAATATAGTACAAAGAGGCAAACTGGAACCCCAATATACTCCATCAGCAGGTTTAAACCAGTGTCTGTCCTATATACCGAATGCCTCCAGCACTTCGCCTACCTTGGTGAAAACAGAACCCATCCTGGCTCAGGAAGCAGCCTACGCCGCCAACAAGCCAGTAGCTATCTTTAATCCTGCCCTTGGCTATCTGGCAAACTCTGAAGTTAATGCAGAAGTCGGTTCGGACATCGAACAGATTATCGAAGATGCAAGAACCCAGTATATCTGCGGTCAGATCGATGAAGCAGGGCTTGATGCCGCAGCGAAACAATGGATGGATCGCGGTGGTGACAGATTGGTTACTGAAATCAACGAACTGTATCAGAAGGATGCAATGAAATAATAAGATGAAAGGGCTTCACAGGTGTAAACCGAAGGGAGCCTTTTCTTTCATATGATATATTAATTATAGGATTAGAAGGTTAAATAAATCATTTATTATAGTCCGGCAGCAGTTTTATTGTTTATTAGAAGATTGGAATGATAGAAGGCCGGATAGGTTCTCCTCATACAGGGGAAACAGAAAAAGATGTGGAATTATTTCAAGTTTTTCATTACAATCAGAGAAACGGTACTAAGTTAAGTGAAAGAAAATCTATTATGGAAGGGTATTTTTATGATATTGCATCAATTGGGAAACAGAGCAAAATCCGGTTATACCACATGGGGCTGCATGTGGGAAAAAGGGGAGTGTACCGGAGAAACTGAATATTATATAAAAAGTAAAGCAGGAGAAGTGCTTCCTATGCAGTCACGGATTACAGCTTACTGGCCGGACGGCTCCGTGAAATGGACATCCCACACGGCAAATGCTGCTCTTCTGGAACAAGAGATAGAGGTACTTCCAAAAGTACGTAAGCAGTTAAAAGATTCAGAGCTAAGAGATAAACACGTGGTCGAAAGGAATAAAGAAAGAATAAAGCTTGTGGTAGAAAAGGATAAAGAACGAATAAAGCTTTTAGCAGGTAGTCTGGAGATAGATATCCCTCAGGATGGAACAAGCTTATTCCACCGTATCACATACAAAGGAAAAGTGTTTCTTACAGATGCCAGATCTGTTCTGCTTCTTGAGGAGCCGGCTGTATGGGAAGGAAAAAACCTAAAGATTGAGAAAGAATATAGTCCGAAGATTACGGAAATTGCTGTTGAAGAGGAAGGAGAACTCAGAGTTATAATCAAATATACCGGACATCATGAGCTTTCTGGAGAGAAGAAAATTCCCTTTATCATCCGTATGCTGGTCGGGCTTAACAGCAGTCAGCTTGACTTTGTACATACTTTTTTATACGACGGTGACGAAGACCGGGACTTTTTAAAAGGACTTGGTATACGCTTTTGTGCACCTGTAACAGGAAAAGTATATAACCGACATGTGAAATTCATGGGAGATTACGGTATATTTCATGAAAGTCTGGCACAATTGCTTTCCTGGAGACCAAGAGTGCCTCAGGAGGTCTATGCAGCACAGACAAGAGGAGAAGTGTTGGAGCCACAGGGCGAAGAGAAGGAAATTGTTGAGAAAGTAATAAAGGATATGCCATTTTGGAGTGAGTATGATATTTGTCAGGATAGCGCAAGCCATTATTCAATCCGGAAAAAGGTCAAAGATAGCAACTGCTGTTATCTGGATTGCCTTCAGGGAAACCGTATAGAAGGAGGGGCAGCTTTCGGTTCCGAGCAGGGGTCTCTGTTGTTCTCCCTTCGTGATTTCTGGGAGAAGTATCCTTCCGGTTATACCTTTCGTAATCTGGATGGAGACCTGGCAGAAGCAACCGTGTGGCTGTGGTCCCCGAAAGCTGCTGCCATGGATTTTCGTCATTATGCCAATAGAGGATATAATCAGGTGTATTATGAGGGGTACGACTATAAAGGTGCAACTCCTTACGGAATTGCCTGTACCAGCGAATTTTCATTACGGCTTTCCGGGAAAATAATACCTTCGGATGAGGAAATCAGAGAATTCACAGAAGGGGTGAAATATCCGGCCCGGTATGTAGGAACACCGGAGTATTATCATAAATTAAAGGCCTTTGGTTACTGGTCCTTGCCTGCGCACGGAAATGAAACGGAAAACTGGCTGGAGAAGCAGTTAAACCATGCTGTTGACTTCTACCTGGCGGAGGTGGAGCAGAGAAATTGGTACGGAATGTTCAACTATGGTGATTTCATGCATACCTATGACAAAGAGCGTCATCAGTGGCGGTATGATATGGGAGGGTATGCCTGGGACAATACGGAGCTGGTACCGACCCTTTGGTTATGGTATGCTTTTATGAGAACGGGCAGAGAAGATGTGTTTCATCTGGCGGAAAAGCTGCTAAGGCATACCTCTGAGGTTGATGTGTATCACATGGGCAGATACAAAGGGCTTGGTTCCAGGCATAACGTGAGGCATTGGGGGTGCCCCTGTAAGGAAGCCCGGATTGCAATGGCAGCTCATCACAGGTTCTACTACTATCTTACAGGGGACAGAAGACTGGAGGATATCTTTCTGGAGCTTAAGGATAATGAATTGAGTTTTCTGGAAAAAGACCCACTTGGGGATTTCTATGAGAAAGAGGAAATGGTCTATCCCAGCCATGCCAGAAGCGGTCCGGACTGGTCATCTCTCTGTGCTAACTGGATGACCCAGTGGGAAAGGTTTCAGGATACGAAATACAGGGATAAGATTACTGTTGGTATTGAGGACATCAAAAAAGCTCCGCTGAAACTGATTTCCGGTCCGGATTTTGAATTCGATCCCTTAACGGTTCATTTGAGATATATCGGAGAACGGGCAGCAGGAGGAACCCATCTTCAGATTTGTATGGGTTCTCCTCAGGTATGGATGGAGCTGTCAGACCTCCTGGAGGATGAGGAATGGAAGCAGATGATGGCAGATTACGGAAGGTTTTATTATCTTCCCAGGGAAGAACAGCTGAAGGAATCAGAAGGGATCATAGGGGAGAGGGAATTTAGTCTGCCCTTTATGGCAGCAGCAATGGGAGCTTACGGAGCCTGGTATCTCAAAGACGAAATCCTGGCAGAGCGCACCTGGCGTCATCTTCTTCATTCGTTGATTAGTGAGGGAAATCATGATGGTTTTCTGACAGTAATTGCAGCCGGTAAAGGGAATAGAAAAGAGTTGGTGGAAATACCCTGGATTTCAACTAATTTTGTTGCGCAATGGTGCTTGAATGTTATTGTGGTACTGGAATTTATAAGGGGGAAGCTTCCTAAGGACTTGGCTGCTGTTGATATATTGGTTGAGGAAATGGTGGTAGAAGGGTTTAGGAAGGCTTAGAAAGGCTTAGTTCTCTGGGGGGGACGGCGAATTGCACCAAACAGATCGAACTCATGCTTCGATTTCAAGGTATAAGAAGTCCTAATTCTCTGAAGATTTTGTGCTTGTCATATGATAGAACAGATAACTCGCTGTACTCAAACAATCTGTTCTATCATATAGCACAAAATATTCAGAGAAAAGGACTACTAATACCTTTCCATAGGCGCATTCGTTCTATCTGTTTGGTGCAATTCGCCTGAAATCCTATGAGAATAAGGTTCTTAAGTTTAAATGATAAATAATTGCAGGTCTCTAAAATTGCTATCACGTTATCTGGACTTGTGTCAATAACGTAGACATATCCAAAATTGAAAATTATAGATTAAAAATGATAGATATAAAATTATTAAAAAAAGAATCTTGGTTAGATAAATAGATAAGATGCATTAGTTACTGGAAAGAGAGTGTGGCAAAAATGGTTTGGGAACAATCACTTCATGGTATATGGAATTTCTGTCTTGGAAAGGAGGGAGAAACAGAGCAGACTTATATTACTGGGGAATTAGAGAATATCATTCATATTCCCGGTATCCTGCAGGCGCAGGGCTATGGCAGAGAAATTACTGAAACTACTCCGTGGGTTTCCAGTCTTCATGATAGGCTCTGGTTTCAGCGGGAGGAGTATAAGACAGAGGGAGATGAAATAAATGTACCTTTCTTAAGTCAGCCTCCCAGGCATTATCTCGGAAAAGCCTGGTATGAGAAAAGCTTTCAGGTACCGGAAGACCTTGAGGATTGTTGTTTTTATTTTGTCATGGAATGCGTAAAGTGGAAAACGCAGGTTTGGCTGGATTCTAAATACATAGGAACAGAAATGTCTCCTTGCACTCCACATACTTATTGCCTTGGCAGTTTAAAGGGAGGAGATCATCGCATCAGAGTGTGTGTGGACAATGGGTTTCAGGCTCCTTACAGGCCTGATGGTCATATGGTATCGGATGCTTTAGGTGCCACCTGGAACGGAATAACCGGAAGGGTTTCTATTTATGCAGTTCCAGGTGTACATATGGAAAATATTAAGGTGTCAGCAGAGCCGGATTTTGGAAAAGTAGTAACAGCAGTTACCCTTAAGAATCTTACCGGCAGGGAACAGAAGGGGCAGCTTCAAATAAAAGAAAAAAAGTTGAATTTCATTATGAAGGAGCAAGTTAAGACGGTTACAATTGAATTGTCCTATCCAAAGGAAAGTAGTGTGTGGGATGAGTTTACTCCCAATTTACATCAGTTAAAAGTAATTCTTTCCTGTCTTGAAAGACAGGAAACGAAGGAGATAACTTTTGGATTTCGCAAGATTGAGGCAAAGGACGGACTTTTTCTTGTAAACAACCGGCCTGCTTTTTTCAGGGGCACCCATTCCGGCGGAGATTTTCCCTTAACCGGTTACCCGCCTTCAGAGGTTTCATATTGGCGAAAGTTAATGGTAACCTGTAAGAACTGGGGACTTAATTTTATACGGTTTCATTCTTTTTGCCCGCCGGAAGCTGCCTTTGCTGCTGCGGATGAAGTGGGGCTGTATCTACAGGTAGAGTGTGGAATGTGGAATAAGTTCCAGGATAACTGTGAGATGAATGAAATCTTGTGGGAAGAAACCAGGCGAATACTGGATACCTTCGGAAACCATCCTTCCTTTGTAATGCTTTCACCCAGTAACGAACCCGGGGGAGACTGGTATAAACCACTGACAGCCTNNGGTAAGCAAATGCAGGGCGAAAGATAACAGACGCCTTTATACCACCCAGTCCGGCTGGCCTTATCCCGTGGAGCCGGCTGCCATAGATGGTACGGATTATGTGTATTTCCATCGCTCCGGATATGGTCTGCAGCCCGGCGGTACAATCCGTAACAGCCAGGGATGGCACGGCATGGACTATCGTGTGTCTCTGAAAGGCATAAAGTATCCTGTGATATCTCATGAATTAGGACAATGGTGTTCCTATCCGGACTTTACTGTTATGGATAAGTTTACAGGATATCTTAAACCTGGTAATTACAGAGCACTGAAAGAAAATGCTGAAAGGAACGGAGTTCTGATTCAGAATAAAGAATTTGCTTACTTATCCGGTAAGCTTAAAGTACAGTTATACAAAGAAGAAATAGAAGCAACCTTTCGAACACCTCATATCTATGGATTTGAGCTTCTGGATCTCCACGATTACCTGGGACAGGGAACTGCCTGTGTTGGCCTTTTAGATCCTTTCTGGGAGGAGAAAGGCTTTGTAACACCGGAGGAGTTTAAGACTTTCTGCAGGGAAACCGTTCTCCTTATACGTCTGTCCAAAAGGGTTTACACCACAGAGGACGTGTTGGAGTGCCCTGTGGAAATCTGCCATTTTGGACGAGAAAAGATCAATAACGCAGGTATTTACTGGAGTATCATTAATAGGAAAAAAGAAACGGTGTTCAGGGGAGAATTTCCATCAATAGATCTGCCAGTTAAGAAAAACATAGAAGTCGGTACACTGAAAGTCGATTTAAAGGAGCTTTCAGCACCGGAAGTCTATGAAATTCAAGTTGGTATAAGGAATACAGACTTGTATAATAGTTGGAATTTCTGGCTTTATGAGGCATTAGAGGATACTAAAGCAGAAAGTCATCGAGAAAATCTGACAGAAACTAATAAAGAAGCTGCTCCCGAACTTATTTCTGGAAATGCTCCTAAGTATCTTTCGGAAAGCGGACAAAAAAACAAGTCGGAAGATATTTCTGAATCAAAGGTACTGTATACGCATTCTTTAGGGCAGGCCATGGAGTCGCTTAGTTTGGGACATCGGGTAATCTTTTCTCCTTTACCGGAACATCATAGACTGGATTCTCCCAGCCTTTCCTTAAGACCAGCATTCTGGAATTCTCAGATGGGGCCGACTTACAGCAGGGGTATGGGGCTGGTAATCAGAGAAGATCATCCGGCACTGGCTTATTTTCCAACGCGGTCTTATCAGGAATGGCAGTGGGAGGAGATTCTCAAGGGTGCATATGGATTAAATCTGAAAGAGTTTCCTGCTGAGCTGATACCGATTGTCCAGCCTATTGATGATTATAATCGCAATTATCGACAGGGAATGGTATTAGAATGCAGGGTGTTGGAGGGTTCTCTTCTGATAGTAACTGCTGATTTGGATACAGACATAGAGCACCGGCCTGCAGCCCGGTTATTGAAAAATTCCCTCTTAAGCTACGCTGTATCAAGTGCTTTTGCACCACAGACTGAAGTAAGTACAGAGGTGCTGTCAAATGCCTTCTTCCCAAGAAGGATTATGCTCGACTGTCAGGTTAAGGCGAAATTGCTGCCGGAGGATAAGGAGGAAAGCAAATCAGAAGGCATGGAATTATCCATACCAAGTAACAACTCTGATTATTCATTTTTTTTGGATGGAAATCCCAATACCTTTTATACCGGTGAGCAGTTTAAATATCCTTTTACGCTGGAATTGGAATCGGAGCGGGAAATCGAGGTAATAGGACTTCTATACATGCCAAGACAGAATGAAAGAGAACATAAAGGTGATATAAAGGGATGTTTGGTTCAGGTATATGATAATGGGGGATGGAAAACTGTTTTTGAAGGGGAGCTTTCATCATCTTATGGACCGAAGGAAATAATTTTCAGAGAGAAAATAACCTTAAGTAAGATTCGGTTTACAGCACTCTATGGGTTTTCTTCCAAAAAACTTTCTTACTATAAGGAAACACCGGAAGGCTGGCTGTCCTTTACAGAAGACTATAAAGATACAACTGCTGCAATTGCTGAGCTTTTATTTATTCCCGCCGGGGATATGATAAGTTATACCAGAAATTTAAGGGAAGAAAATCCTGGCGGAGATAAATATACAAAGCAAATCTTTATTGAGAAAAGTGCCACGAAAGAGATAGAATATTAAGCAGGCAGAAAATGAAACCATTGGACTGTAAAGTACGATGTGAAAGTCATAAAGTATAAATATCTTATAAATCACTAATTTGCGGCTGGATTTATAGGAAATAAAATCCATGAAACACTTGGACAGCAATTTAGCCTTCAAGGTGTTCGTGGATTTTTTGCTCATATGTAAAAAAAGGAGAACTGGTTAATTAGTATTAAAACGCAAATACTAAGTCATAAAACTAATCTATTTTTATATTACCCTCCAAATAAATTGCCGCATATCCTGAGATTTTTACTCTATCATCATAATTTTTGCAGAATAATTTCCCGCCTCTTTTGGACAATTGACAAGCTGCCAAATCGTTTTTCCCAAGTCTTGCCGCCCAAAAGGGAATCAAAGTTGAATGTGACGAACCTGTAACAGGATCTTCCGGAATTCCTGCATTCGGAGCAAAAAAACGTGAAACAAAGTCAACCTCTTTACCTTTTGCTGTAACAACTACAGCAAAACAATCAGGAATTGTTTTTATCAATTCAAAATCGGGTTTTAGATTTCTCACCACTTCTTCGGTTTCAACCAGCAACAACAAATCTCTTGAAAGGTGAGCTTCTAACACTTTTGTACCAATAGCTTCTTCTATTAAAGATGAAACCTCAACTTGTTTTGGTTTACGGGATGGGAAATCCATTTCATACAAATCACCTTTTTTTATAACAGTTAATACACCGCTTGCCGTATTAAAATAGAACTTATCACAAGTTTGGTCAATATAATTTGCTAATACATATGCACTTGCCAAAGTTGCATGTCCACATAAATCAATTTCAACTTCCGGAGAAAACCAACGCAAATCATATCCGTCCTCTTTTTTTACAATAAATGCGGTTTCAGCTAAGTTATTTTCCATAGCAATATTCTGCATTATGGAGTCATCGAGCCATTTATCGAGCAAACAGACACCAGCCTGATTTCCCTGAAATAATTCTTCTGTAAATGCATCAACTATAAAGTATCTCATTTCACATCTCTCCTTTTATGCTTGGTAATCATACTATTCTAAATAATCCAACCCGGCAGTAGTGTTATTGGGTAAAGCCACCTTAGAACAGGGGTGATAACACTCTTAGGATAGAGTTAAATAAGCTTGCAAAGAAACCTTCCTTGCAATCTGAGAGCTGCACTTCCCTGCTTTTTTCTATGGTATCCAGAGCATCCTTTTTCAGGTCTGATATACAACTGTTTCGGTACAGAAAGGTTCCGCATTCAAAATGCAGATACAGACTGCGATAATCCATATTGATGGTACCGACAACAGCCATTTCATCGTCACAGACATAACTTTTAGCATGCAGAAAGCCTGGCGTATACTCGTAGATACGAACACCGGCTTTGATTAGAGGCTCATAATATGAACGGGTTAACCGGTATACTAATTTTTTATCAGGAATACCCGGAGTAACGATTCTGACATCGATACCTCGTTTGACAGCCATCGTTAATGCATATTTCATCTCATCGTCTATGATAAGATACGGAGTGAAGATATAAACGTAGTTCCTGGCTTGTGATAGGAGTTCAATATATACATTCTCACTTGTAGTCTCACCATCAAAGGGACTATCAGAAAAAGGTTGTACATAATCGGTACCAAATTCAGTGCCAGATACTTTCCCAGATACAGAAGAAGTAACACAATAGTCCTCATAGGAATCTTTGTTTTTATGAAATGCATTCCACATTTCAAGAAACATAAAGGTAAAACCTTGAACAGCATCACCCTGTAATTTTAGGCCTGTATCCTTCCAGTGTCCAAGCCTGTTCTTTTTGTTGATATATTCATCGGCTATATTAATACCGCCATTGAAGGCGGTAATCCCATCTATTACCAGAATCTTTCGATGGTCTCTGTTGTTCATGACCAGGGAGAGAATCGGCCGGAATCTGTTAAAGGCAATGCATTTTATACCTCGCTGCTGCATCTGCTTTACGAAGTTGGAGGGCAGTAGAAACAGTGAGCCGAAATCATCGTAGATTAATCTTACATCAACACCCAGGGCTGCTTTTTCTGTAAGAATATCAAGAATTCCTTCCCACATTAATCCGTTTTCTATAATAAAATATTCCAGAAAGATATACTTTTCAGCTTTTTTCAGTTCTGTCAGCATATCCTGGTACATCAATTCACCCAAAGGATAGTAAACAACAGAAGTGTTAGAATACAAGATATTTCTGTTTTTTTCCTGCAGATATCTGCAGGTACTCATAACCCGGCTGTTATCCCGTCCTATTCTGTCAAGGAGAAAAGCTTCTGGTTTTATTATATCATCAACTCTGGACTGTTCTTTTAAAAGCAGAGCCTGCATGTATTTAGAGGTGCCCTTATTGCCGAAGAATAAGTAGAACAATCCGCCAAATAAAGGCAGGGACATGATCAGCACAATCCAGCCGATTTTGTAAGCCGCATTTTCCTCCTTTCGAATAATAAAAAGAATAATTAGAATGCTCAGCAGTGTAAAACCGGTGCTTATCCAGGCGGAATTATTGGTTAACCTGATAAGAAATAATACAAACCAGGTTAACTGTATCAGCAAGAGCAGGGTGGTAATCAGTATCCTGTTACTGAATAATTTTAAAGGTTTCATAATAGAGTCCTCATACGAATAAAAAATTTTTAACCTTAAAAGGTTTAGGTGTTAATTGGTATTATTATCTATTGTATATAGTATTGTATATAGTAAAGGCTGGAATAGCAATACCCAAAAAGAGACCAAGCTTGCGATATATATGAGCATTCGATATAATATAGGGAAGATATAGGTGGAAAATCCATAAAAGGATAATATAACCCATCATAGAGTAAGATAAAGAGAAGGAGTGTGATGATATGACTGCGAATGAAGTACTTGCTATACTTCGTGAGACAGGTAATGATAAACGGAAGCAAATGTATATTAAAAATGGTGCCGGTGAGAATACTTATGGTGTTCTGCTGGGAGAACTTCGTAAATTAGCTAAGCAGACAGGAAAGAATCATGAACTGGCGGTTGAACTTTGGCACACCGGCAATACAGAAGCCAGATGGCTTGCATGTATGAGCTTTGAGGTTCAGAAACTGAGCCTTAAGGAAGTGCGGGAAATGACAGAGGAGCTGACTTATCCTGATCTGATAGATAAATTTATCGGTGAAGTTATCTGTTATCATAAAGAGACAGAAGTCCTTGAAAAAGAATGGACGATTTCCACGAAGGACAACCTTGGAAGGGCTGGCTGGAATCTTGTTGTACACAGAGTATCGGAAGGTAATCTGGCTGATGAGGAACTTAACAAGCTGCTTGTAACAGTGGAAGCCGAACTTCAAACGGCATCTTCCGGAAAACAGTGGGCTATGAATCATGCACTGTGTGAAATCGGTATATGTTACCCTGGTTATACAGAAGAATGTATGTTACTGGGAGAAAGATTAGGGGTATATCGGGATTTGAAAGTTCCAAAGGGCTGTACCTCTGCCTATGCACCCAACTGGATAACAGCAGTTGTAAATAAAAAAAGAAAATGAAGAATTAGAAGGAGGAAAACCAATGAGAGACTATAAGAAGGTCACTAAAGTTATACTTTTAACCTTGTTCTGTATTTTAATACTGACAGCCTGTACCTCTGATAGTCCCAATGAACCTTCCTCAGAGCTGTCAGAGATAACAAAGACGGAGGATAAAGCGGACAACCCGGAAAATCCAGCGGAAACCATGACGCCTGAAGCCGGACCCACGGAAGCTGTCGCTGCTGTTACAGTACCTGCAGAAGCTTTCGCAACACAAGCACCCACGGAAGCCATAATAGTTACGGAGGGGACAACTATCCTTGAAAGATTTAATGTACCTGATGGATATAAGAGAGTGGAACAGGAAGAGGGCTCTTTTGGTTTCTATCTTCAGAATCTTCCCCTTAAACCTGATGGTACGAAAGTGAAATATTATGACGGAAGAGAAAAACTCAAAGAGGTTTATTTAGCTGTTGCAGATTTTACCTTAGGTGACCGGGACTTACAGCAATGCGCAGATGGGGTTATACGCTTAAGGGCAGAATACCTTTATGAAAAAGAGCAGTTCGATAGAATTCATTTTAATTTTGTTAATGGTTTTAATGCAGAATTTTCGATATGGGCTGACGGAAAGGGAATATCCGTGAAGGATAATAAAGTATCCTGGTATCCCAACAGTAAAAATAACCGTTCCTATGAGAGTTTTCAGAAATACCTGGATGTTGTTTATGCCTATGCTTCCACGCTGTCCCTGGAAAAGGAATTAACTGAAAAGCCATATAAGGAAATAGCCATTGGAGATGTGTTTATCCAGGGTGGTTCACCGGGACATTGTGTTATTGTAGTGGATATGGCAGTACAGGAAAGTACCGGTGAGAAAATATTTATGCTGGCGCAAAGCTACATGCCTGCCCAGGATATCCAGATTTTAAAAGGGGATAAGGAGGGCTCACCTTGGTTTTCTGCTGAGATAGAAGGAGCCTTGATTACTCCTGAATGGATATTTAGTACCTCGGATCTGAAAACCTGGTAAACGTTCATTTCAGCCGATTTTATTAAATGTGGAATATAATGTACATGGAACCCATAATCAAAATAGAATCATAATGAGCATGGAATTATAATTAAATAGAATCAATAATCAACATGGAAGCATAATGAATACACAAAATCAGTATTACGTATAGAACTCTTAAAGCCTGTTAAGAGTCTATATGAAATACGCCAATTTCCTTATAATGTTCTATTTTATAATCGATTGTTCCAAGGCTGCAGGTTAACAGGCTAATATGCTTAATGAGGTCTTCCCGATGTTTTTCCAGGATATCTTTTCGTTCTTCACAGGCAGCCGCACCATTCAGACAGAGATTCATAAATTCCTTTATTGTCTCAATGGACATACCGCTGTTTCTGAGACAACAGATTAACTCAAGCCAGCATATGTCCGTCTCTGTATATACGCGAACACCGGAACTTGAACGTTTTAACTGTGGAATAAGTCCCTTTTTATCATAAAATCTAAGTGCAGATGGTGTGAGTTGGGTACGTTCGGCAACCTGCTTAATTGAATATTCCATGTTATCCTCCCAGGCAATTTAACCTAAAGATAAATTTTTTTATTTCTTCTTGACTTAAACTTAAGTTTAACAATTATAATGAACAGTGTCAAATATAATATGCCGCTGTAAACGGCAGATTGAGAGGTTATTATGGAATACAGGAATTTGGGTAAATGGGGTCTAAAGGTAAGTGAAATCTCAGTAGGAAGCTGGATGACAGATTTAAAAGGCAGTAATGCTTCCGAGATAGCAAGAGATACTATCAGACTTGCCTTTGAGAAAGGGGTTAATTTCTTCGACTGTGCAGATGCATACAGCGGAGGAGAGGCAGAACGTTTCTTAGGCCAGGTATTAAAGGAATATCCCAGAAGTTCTTATGTGGTATCCAGTAAGGTATATTTTGGTGTGGGACCAGGACCAAATGACAGAGGTCTTTCCAGAAAACACATTTTTGAACAGATCGATAAGAGTCTTAAAAATATGCAGGTAGACTATCTGGATATGTATTTCTGCCACAGATTTGATACAACGACTCCAATGGAAGAAACGCTCCAGGCGCTAAGTGATCTGGTTGTACAGGGCAAAGTTCTTTATTACGGTGTGAGTGAAGAATGGGGTGCTGCACGAATCAATAAAGCGCTTGGTATCATCAAAGATTTAGGGTTAAGACCCCTTAATGTAATACAGCCACAGTATAATATGGTAGACAGATATATTGAAGATGAAATAATGGAAGTTTGTGAGGACAATGGAATAGGAATCGTTCCTTTCTCACCCTTATCACAAGGTCTTCTAACCGGTAAATATAAGAAAAACCAGCCACTGCCGGAAGGTTCCAGAGCGACCCATCAGGCAGATAAACAGATAAACAACCTGCTGACAGAGGAAAATCTGGATAAGGTAGAGAAATTGTCTGCCCTTGCAGCGAAATTAGGGACGAATATGTCCGTTCTTGCATTAGCCTGGATTCTAAGGAAGCAGATAATTAGCAGTGTAATTACCGGGGCAACCAAACCGGAACAGCTCATAAATAATATAGCTGCAAGCGGCTTTCAGATTCCGGCAGATGCCATGGAGGAGATTGAAAAAATTCTTGATTACAAACCCTTTGTACGAAGAGTCGGATAGTATTGTCATCGAAAAAAAAGAAGGATTTTCCTTCTTTTTTTTATCGACATTTTTGATAGGAATTCTATAAAATTTACAGAAAAGAGCTGAGTAAATATTGTAATAGCAAAAAATAAATGATAAAATAAAACCTCGAAAGTTTAATAAAAATACATAGGATTGCTTTGAGGATATTGACGTGAAGAAATTACATCACCGAAAGCTGTTTTTAATTCTGGTTATACTCATACTATTTTTAACCGCTGGTTTTGCTCTTTCTGGCAGGTCCGAGAAAGAGATGCCGCAAGGAAAGGCAGGATATCTTGACCTGGAAAACTGGGATTTTCAAAAGGATGGAAGTGTAAAGCTTGATGGGTATTGGGAGTTTTATTCAAATATTCTGCTGGCACCAAAAGACCTGGAACGAGAAGCACTTCTGTCGTTTAGTTACCTGCAGGTTCCTGGCCGGTGGACGAAGGGCAAAGAAAGTGACAAGCAAAAAGACGACGGTATAGCCACATACCGTATGAAAATCAATGTCAATAAGGGCATTGATATCTTAGGTCTGAGAATTAAAAATATCAGGGTATCCTATAAAATATTTGTTAATGGAGAAGAGATTGCTGCCAGTGGAAATCCAGCCGCTGATAAAGAGAGCGGTTATGTTCCTTATAATGTGCCTATGACGGTAATTTTTCCCTTAAAGGGGGAGGCAGACAATAGTAAAACTATCGATTTGATAATACAGGCTGCCAATATAAACTACTATAGCGGCGGTTTAATTCAAAGTATCTATCTGGGGTCGGAAAAAGATATCACCTGGGATTACATAAAGGACATTATTCTGGATGTTATCGTCGTATCCTTTCTAATTTTAACCTGTACCTATTACCTGGTAATTTATTTCAGAAGAAGAGAAGATAAGAAGTTTTTATACATGTCAGCCTTTTGCATTAGTCTGGCATTTTTGATTTCTACAGGAAATGCCAAGATTTTCTATATGCTTGTGCATCATATTCCTTATTTATTGGTTATTAAGTTTCGTACTGCTACGGTGGCTGTCAGTATTATATTGGTTTGCTTATTTATTAGAGAAATGAGTAAAGAGCTGATATCAGCTGTGTCTATGAAAATAATACAGATAATAATGGTTCTCTCTATGACTGCAACCCTTGCCTTCCCTGACAGGTATATGGTAATTACGGAAAAAGCAGTTACAACCATATATCTGTTTACGTACTTACTGGTAGCTCTGAGGCTGCTTTATTGTATTTTCTTTAACCATCATGAAGGTACTGGTAAGAGAGTAGTTGTCTTTTTGCTTTTCCTGGATCTTCAGTTTATTAATGAGTATATTTCTACTATACTTTATTATTACTCTGTAGCAAAGAGCTTTCTGGTTTCCAACCTGACCTTTGTACTGTTGCTGCTTGGTCTTTGCTACATGTTTGTCGATGAATATCTGAGAGCTTATAACAATATAAAAGAGGTAAATGAAAATCTGGTTGCCGCAGATAAGATTAAAGAAGAATTCTTAGCATATGCGTCAAATGAGTTTAAATCACCATTGCAAACAATTTCCAATATAACAAAGGACATAATAAATAATTCGAAGGAATTATCCTCAGAAAGCCAAAAAGAGAATCTACTCTATATACTAAGTATTTCAGCTAAAATGTCAGATACGGTAAATGATATCATAGACTACCAGAATCTTAAAAATAATAAACTGAGATTAGTAAAAAAAGATTTCGATATTTATGGTATGGTAAATGCAGTTTTGGAGACCGTACGTTATATGAATACAGGAGAAGCTGTTACCTTATTGAATACAATAGAGGAAAAACGATATTTTATTTCAGCAGATGAAAATCGCTTGGAACAGATACTCTACAATCTGATAGTTTACGCTATTAAAATTTCAGTAAACGGTAACATCAGACTTAGCGGAGAAGAAATAAGGGATGAAATCTATATCCGTATTTCCTATGACCGCAATGCGATAGAAGATACGATTCAGACAGAGCTCTTAAAAGCTTACAGAATGGAGCCGGGAAAAGAAGCGAAAGACAGTCTGCCAGAAGATATGGGGATATATGTTTCACGGCTCCTTGCAGTAAACATGGGAGGGGATGTGTACTTTGAATCGGGAGAGAAGGAGAGTTCAGCGTTTGTCTTGGCATTGCCCAAAGCGAATTTGATCACGAAAACCTTGCCACACCAAAACCTTGCTGCTTTCCGCAAGAAAAACAATACAAACAGCACAATTCATCTGGAGATACCTCAAAAAACAGAAGAATTCTTAAAAGAAAACAAACCTAAAATTCTTCTGGTGGATGATGATACAGTCAGTCTTAAGCTCCTATTCGATATTTGTAAAGAAGAGTTTGATCCAGTTATTGCCTGTAATGGCACACAAGCACTGGAACTGATTGAGAGTGACAGGAACATAAAAATTGCACTGCTTGATACAGTAATGCCAGGGATTTCAGGTTATGAAGTTTGCAGACAGATAAGAACCAGATATTCCATATTTGAACTTCCGGTATTGCTCTTAAGCCTGCGGAATGCAACAGAGGATATTGAAACCGGTCTGGAAGCGGGAGCAAATGACTTTCTTATTAAACCTTTTCATGCAAAAGAATTAATAAACAGAGTAAAGACTCTGCGAAAAATGCAGGAAGCTTTACAGGATGCTGTTAAAATAGAAACAGTATTTTTACAGTCTCAGATTAAACAGCATTTTTTATATAATTCATTAAACAGTATCGTTTCCTTATGTTACAGTGAACCGGAACGTGCTGGAAACCTTTTGAGTGAACTGAGTCATTACCTGCGCAGTATCTTAGAGATTGATCCCCACCATTCGATTATTGAATTACATAAGGAAATCACGTTGGTAAACTCATACATTGAACTTGAGAAAGCACGTTTTGGTAAAAGACTGCAGGTGCAGCTGGAGTATGATGAGGGAATACTAGGTTTTCATATACCGGCTTTTTTGATTCAGCCAGTGGTGGAAAATGCCATCCGGCATGGTGTCATGGCGAGGACAACGGGAGGAACAGTAGCAGTATCCATCAGCAAACAGCAAGGGGCAATTTTAATAACCGTTAAGGATGATGGTGTTGGTATGAGCGAAGATATATTGGAGCTTTTAATGAAAGATACCTTAGATGGCAGTATTGGATTGAAAAATGTCAATAAGCGGCTGAATAATGAATACGGAGAAAAATTGAAGATACAGAGTGAAAAGGATGTGGGCACCTGTGTAACTATGATGATTCCATTATAAGTTGTAAAAATACGGGATAAGTGGCGTGTTAATTGAAAAGCCTGACGAGAGAAAAGGAAGTCGTGTTTATGGTGGCAATTGTAGTTGATGATGAAGAACTTGCGGCAGTGCATATCAGCAGAATATTAAGAAAAGCAGGTTTCGCGGTGTACAGCTTTACTAACCCCTATCTGGTATTGGAACAGGATATTATCAGAACAGCAGATATATTCTATTTGGATATTGAAATGCCGGAAATAAGCGGACTTAAGCTGGCGGAAAAAATAAAACAGGTCAATGCAGATTGTGAGGTGGTATTCAGCACCGGACATAATCAATATGCAATGGAAGCCTTTGACGTTGAAGCCCTGGACTACATTTTAAAACCGGTTACGCCAAGGCAGGTTGAACGATCTATTCAGCGTATCATAAAGCGTAAAGGAAAACAGGTATCTGAATACAATGTCAGAGAAATGAAAAGGAATCCCCTAAATATATGCTTATTTGGAAAAATATCCATAACAGCAATTGATGGAAGTAAAAATTTAAAATTTTCCTCTGTAAAAGGAGCAGAGCTCTTTTGCTTCATGCTCTTGCAAAAGGATGCGGCAGAAATCTCCAAGTGGAAATTAATTGATGAATTATGGCCGGATAAGGATATTAGTAAAGGGGATATAAATCTACGAAGTACCATTAGTAAATTAAATAAGAATTTTAGAGAAAAAGAAATTGATATTTCCATAAAATCAACAAGAAATGGCTATGAACTTATGTTATCAGAGGATATCGAAGTGGATGCCTTTATGTTAGAAAGTATCGCTGATAAGAATTATATAATAACAGAGGATAATCTTCTCTCATTTGAAAGTACCATTCTAAAATACAATGATATGCTGTTTGAGGATTTCGACAGTGAATGGTGTAATCTATACAGAACACTTTATAACAGATATTTCAAGATTGCTTTACAAAAATTAACCAATTACTATAAGCTGGTGAAACAGGATTCAGTTCGTATACTAAGCATAATAGAGCGGCTCATTATATTTGAACCCTATGACGAAGAGGTCAGGGAACTGTGTTTAACATTATATGCTTCTATTTATGGGAAAAATGAGGCTAAGAAATATTATGAAGAGTATAGTAAGTTTCTGTACGCGGATTTGGGCATGAAGCCAGGGGAAAAATTGAGTAATTATTATAAGCTACTGATTCATACAGGAATCATATAGGTATTATAAGAACATGGGATGAAAGGTAACAGCGAAAGCTGCTTTCATTCCCATGTTTTTTGTGATATTTATATCATTCAGAGTTCTATACTTCCTCTATGCGACATAATAACTTACATTGCAACAATTTTGCAACAATCAATCTGCTAAAATTTTCAATAGAGATGGTTTGGTAAACCACCTGCTAAAAAGAATAATCAAAGGAGGAGCCATGAAGATTATATTGAAAAAAACTATGTCAATTTTTCTGTCTTTGACCTTAATTCTTGGACTTGCAAATGTTAATACATTGGTTGCCCAAGCAGATACTTTTGAGGGAGGAATAACAACTTTTGATAATATTACGAATCAATGGGATTATTACCTCACTGACCAAAATGGCAAATCGGCTAAGGATGGATTAAGTGCTTTAAATGTAAACGGCTATGATTTTACCGTTACTTCCAACAGCAATGAGGCGGATACATATCTCTCCGTTTCGAAATTACAGGTAGGAAGCGGGGTTGCTTATTATCTGTCAGCATTTATACGTAATAACCCTGCTTTACCTGGTATGCCTGGTATGGAATCTAATAAATATCTGGAAAAATTATCAGCATCCTGGAACAATAAGAGCAGTTTTGATCTCGATTCTATTGAAGTAGCAGCCGGTAATGAAGATTCTTCGTTTTTTGAATTGACACTGACAGGATGTAAAGGCGGAAATCCTGTACCAGGTGCTGTACAAAAGAAAGAGGTACAATCCAGGGCGTATTTAAATGGTAATAATGTCGTATTTGATGTATCAGATAATAGTGCTTTCGATGGTATCGATTCTTTTCAGATAACTGCGGAGCAGTCTGCAAAAATGAATTTTGGAGTTGCAATAAAAAGCATTACAGCCTATAAACATCAGGAAAGTACTTCTGATGATGAGTTGTCTGTTGCCAAGTCAGTAATAGAAGCTTATCAGGGTACAAGTGGTAATTTAACCGCAGAGGTGGATGAGGAAAGCGGAATAATAACAGTAACCGGTGATGTAAAAGGCGCTGATAAGATCCTAACGCTGAATATTCCGAAAGACGTAAAAATAGTCTGGAAAGCAGCCGTAGAAAGTTCACCTGATTATACAGGTGATTTCATAAACCTGGAAGGCGAAGGAAAATTTGAAGTAGCACAGAGCGGAAAGCTAACGATGAATGGCGGAGGAAATATAATAAACGCCGGAGAAAGTATAGCGGAAGTAAGCATTAATGGCGGTAACATATATACAGCGGCCGGAGATGCGATAAGAGCCACTGGTGAAAATACATATGTAACAATTCATTCCGGTACTGTAAGCTGCTACGACGGAACAGCAATAACAACAACTGGTGCAAATTCAGTTGTTACTATTTATAACGGAGTTGTGAATGTTGAGAAAGGAACAGCAATCTCTACGAAACGCAATGTTATTATGTATGACGGATTAGTGAATGCAACCACAGGAACAGCAATAGTTACAGGTAGTGGTGTTTATGCATATAACGGAACCATCAGCAGCAGAGTTGGAGATACGATTATTGCTGAAAGTGATTTATATATTCAGGGAAAAGCAAAGATTATAGCTGCATCAGGTTCTGCAGTTAATGTAAAAGGCGGCAGTTCAAAAATCAATCTAAGCGGCGGACTGTTATTCTCCTACTATAATCCTGCTTTAGATATAAGTGTATATAAAACACCTGATAATCCCGAAGGTCTGTTAAATACAAATGGTGTAATAATAGAATGGGATCAGAGTGCAGGAACACGTACCTATGCAGCGGGAACATCTGTTGATATCCGTTTTATGCCGGATAATGCAACAGCAAACTGGGATATAGTAGATGGTATATCAGGTATCACAGCAGTGTATAAGGGGAATTTATACTTTATACCTGTAGGTGATGTAACGGTTGTAACAGAACCGGATGATTCTGCTTCGGTTAGTTCCATAACAATAAAAAATCCTCCGGCTAAAACCACATATAGCGCTGGTGATGTACTTGATCTTACAGGTCTTGTGGTTACATTAAATAAAAGTGACGGTTTAAGTGAGGATATACCCTTTGGTGAGTTTTCTGCCAAGGGAATCACAACAAATCCGGAGAATGGGCATCCGCTGATTAAAGAAACATCAGTGGTTGAGATCACTTATACCAAAGATAATAAAACGGCATATCAAAATCTCACAATTAATAATCCGGAACCGACGGCAACCCCGGAACCAACAGCAACCCCGGAACCGACAGCAACCCCGGAACCAACGGCAACCCCGGAACCAACAGCAACCCCGGAACCGACGGCAACTCCGGAACCGACAGCAACCCCGGAACCAACGGCAACCCCGGAACCGACAGCAACTCCGGAACCGACAGCAACCCCGGAACCAACGGCAACCCCGGAACCGACAGCAACCCCGATTCCAACAGTAACTCCGGCGCCAACAGCAACACCAGAGCCTGTGGTAACGACAACACCAGAAAATCCAGCCACAGGTACAGAGCAGATTGTAGTTGATGTGAAAAAAGGTGATACCGAGGCAGCGGCAGCTCAAATTACAATTAACAGAACAACAAATGCAAACGGAGAGAAGTCTGATAAGGTAACCTATCAGAAGGAGAAAGCTGTTGAGACAGTACAGAAACTCAAAACAGAAGGTAAGGATACCGCAAGAATAGTTATCCCGGATGAAAAGGATGAGGTATCTGAAACCACTGTTAAGGTACCTGTAGCAGCAGTGAAAACACTAGCAGAGGGTAAGATTAATCTTCAGATTGATACGGAAGAAGCAAAAATCAGCCTTTCAAAAGATAGTATTTCAGATGTTAATAATAAATTAACTGAGGATTTGTATTTCCACCTGGTTCCGGTAAAGGATGAAGATGAAAAGAATGCTGTTATAAATCAGGCAAAGCAGGAAGCTGCATTAGTTAGCAGGAAGGCAAACAGCACGGTTTCAATTATTGGAAATCCTGTTACTATCGAAACGAACATGCCTTCTGCCAGTACAGACATTATCCTGCCCTTAACCGGTATTGAAATCCCTGTCAATATTGCAGAAAGACAGGCTTTGTTAAAGCAGCTGGCAGTATACATCGTGCATTCCGACGGGGATAAGGAACTGGTACAGGGAGAACTTGTTGAATATAAAGAAGGGGTTTATGGAATACGCTTCCGCATTCATAAATTTAGTACCTTTTCTGTTGTTAAAACAGATGCTTTCATTAAATCATCAGAAAAAGATATTATAAGCTTAACAACACCTTCGAAGGCAGTAATCAATGAAAATACAATTACTGCAACCGTTTCAAATGAAGTAAGCAGCCTTAAGGTAAAGGCTGCTGTAAGCGACAATGCAGAATGGAAACTGTATCTGGACAAAGACTTAAAGAAAGAAGCTGTTGACTGCAAATTAAAGCTCACTACCGGTGTAAACACAAGTTATATTAAGATAACTGCAGAAGATAAAACTACAAAGATCTATAAATTGGAAATTGTAAGAAGCAAATCTGCCAAAGCCGAAATAACTCAGATTAAAGTACCGGAGAAGGCTAAGATAAAAGGGCAGACCATCACTGCTGCGGTAGCTTACCAAGAGTCCTCTCTGACGGTAAAAGCCGCTGTAAGCAGCAAAGCTACCTTAAAGGTCTACAGCGATAAGAACTTAAAGAACGAAATAGCAAAGAGTAAGATTAAGCTCCAGGTAGGCGTAAATACAGTATATCTTAAAGTAACAGCTGAGAACGGAAAATCCGTCAAAGTATATACCCTAAAGATAACCCGTAAAGGACAGAAATATAATAGCCATATAAGACTGGGTGTAATCGGAAGCGAAACTTATGCCAAGAGAGTTGCTAAGATATTTGAGCAGGATTATGAAAGTGCTAATGCAGAGGTTAGAAAATCAGGTAAATATTATCTTGTAACCATGGATTTTAAGAGCAATACAGAAGCAAAAAAAGCCTGCGAGGATATGATACGCCGTCAGTATATAATCAACTATTCTTTTGATTAAGAGCAACAGTAAGAGGTTATTGAGTATTATGTATCCTTAATGATATTAGGATTAGAGGACAAAACTTGAACTGTCCTATAAGTCAGACCAAAAATCTAACGTATGGGTGCAGTTCAAGATTTGTCCTTATTTTATTTTTTGGGAGAATTTGGTGGTGTAAATTATTCGAAGAAGAGGTAATTTAGACAATACTGAATCGGAATCTTTTTTGTGTACAATGTATAATTTGCACAAAAAATATACTGTATGACCGTGTGCTAATTAAACAAAATTAACAAATTGAGTGAAAATTTACTTGCCAACAATATAGGATGCTGTTACACTGTTCTCAGTAAGTTCGGCCGGACTTCTCATAAAGTTGAATACTGTTTCTTGTATATCGGATTTAAGACAGTGGAGCAGGTAAATAATAAAGTATTAATAAAACTTTTAAGCCATAATTAACCGAAATCTTAAATTTTTCAATAGAAGGAGATTTGTATGGAACATGAATATATTGAGATAGTTGGTGCGCGGGCAAATAATTTAAAGAATATAAGTCTGAAGATACCGAAAAAGAAAATAACAATCTTTACCGGAGTATCAGGTTCGGGCAAATCTTCAATCGTATTTGAAACCATTGCCCAGGAAGCGGGCAGACAATTGAATGAGACCTTCAGTAAATTCGTACAAGGCTTTTTGCCTAAGTATGGACATCCAGAGGTTGATGCTATTGAAAATCTCTCCCTTGCAATTATTGTAGATCAGAAGAGGATTGGCGGTAACTCACGCTCAACATTGGGTACCATAACAGATATAAATCCCCTGTTAAGACTGTTATTTTCAAGAATCGGAAAGCCGCATGTCGGTCCTTCTTCTTATTTTTCCTTTAATGACCCTAACGGAATGTGCAAGACCTGTGAAGGTATTGGAAGGATTGTCACACTGGATATGGATAAAGCTTTGGACAAAGAAAAGTCCTTGAATGAAGGCGCTATTTTGCTGCCGGGATATAAACCAGGCTCCTGGCAATGGAAGGGTTATGCAGCAACTGGATTTTTTGACTGTGATAAGAAAATAAAAGATTACACAGAAGAAGAATATGATAAACTCGTTTATTGCAAACCGATTAAGCTCAATTCCACTGTCATGGAGGGCATAAACACGACATATGCAGGCCTTGCCGAGAAATTTATTATGCAGTATATTAAAACCGAATATGAGAAATCAGAGGCCTCTCAGAAGAAAATATCAGGTTTCACCATGGAACAGCAGTGCCCTGATTGCGGAGGAAAACGTTATAACAAGAATGTTCTCTCCTCCAAGCTTCAGGGATACTCTATTGCAGAGCTGACAGCTCTTCAGGTAGATGAGCTTCTTATGCTGATTCAACAGATAAAGGAGGAAAGCGTTAAGCCGATTATTGTTAATTTAACGGAGCGTTTAAATGATCTGATTCAAATCGGTCTTGATTATGTAAGTCTGGACAGGGAGACTTCCACCCTTTCCGGTGGTGAATCACAAAGAGTTAAAATGGTCAAACACCTGACAAGCAGCCTGACAGATGTAATGTATATTTTTGATGAACCAAGTATCGGGCTGCACCCAAGAGATGTTCACAGATTGAACGAACTGCTGGTAAAGTTAAGGGATAAAGGAAATACCGTAATAGTTGTTGAGCATGATCCAGATGTGATAAAAGTTGCCGACTATATTGTTGATGTGGGGCCGAAAGCCGGTACCAAAGGCGGAAATATAACCTTTGAAGGCAGCTATGAGAACCTGTTGAAATCAGACACCCTAACGGGAGAATATATAGGAAGAAGCCTCCCGATTAACAATAGTCCAAGACTCAGCAAAGAATTTCTGGAAACGAAAAAGAGCAGCTTACACAATCTGAAGAATGTAAGTTTGAGAATACCAAAAGGAATATTTACCGTTGTAACCGGTGTTGCAGGCTCTGGTAAGTCCACTCTTGTAAACGGGGTCTTTGCAAAAGAATATAAAGATGCTGTTATAATCGATCAATCTGCTGTCAGTGCGAATCTACGTTCCAATCCGGCTACTTTTACAGGTATCATGGATCATATCAGAAAATTATTTGCTGATGAAAACAAAGTAAGTGCCGGATTATTCAGTTATAATTCTGAAGGAGCCTGTGAAGCTTGTAAAGGGAGAGGTTTTATTGAAACCGATCTTTCCTTTATGGATTCTGTTGAGACTACTTGTGAGGAATGTGGCGGTAAACGGTTTAAACAGGAGGTACTTGAATACAAGTACAATGATAAGTCCATTGTTGAAGTACTTGATATGACCATTGCAGATGCTGTAGAATTCTTCAGTCAAAAGGAAATCAGGAACAAGCTAAAGTATATTGTTGAGGTAGGCTTACATTACATGACCCTGGGTCAGCCGTTAGATACTCTTTCCGGCGGTGAGTGCCAGCGTCTTAAGCTTGCAAAGGAATTAAGCCAGAAGGGTAATATCTATATTATGGACGAGCCGACAACCGGTTTGCATATGTCTGATATAACCAGCATACTGAATATTATAAATCGCCTTGTAGAGAAAGGGAACACGGTTATTGTTATTGAACATAACCTGGATGTAATTCGAAATGCTGACTGGATTATTGATGTAGGAGCTGAAGGCGGAAGTAAAGGCGGACAAATACTTTTTGAAGGAACACCAAAGGATTTAAAAGGCTGCAAAGAGTCAATAACAGCTAAATACCTGTAAACGACAGTAGAGAGAGAAAGATAATATAAAAACTGTACGAAACCATTAAATTAAGTTAAAGCTTATCCAGGAGGAGTGTTCATGAAAGGTAAAAATAACATAATAACAATTGGAGGAATAGCCTGGATTATTTCAGGCATTCTGTTCCTGGTACAAAACCTGTTCCTTCTTCCTTTACAAGGACCGCCGGCTTTGGAGGCGGATCTACTGGTCTGGTTGGAGAAAGGGAGGTTTAATATTTCGATGGCAGATGAAGTCCTCTTATTCGCTGCTTTATTTTTAATTCCTGCAATCTTTTCATTATATCAGTTACTGGTTCATACAGATAAGGTGAAAGCAATAATGGTATGCGGCCTTCTGGCAAGCAGTATACCGATTTTTATTTTTCTTGATATTATTCTGGGGCGTCTGGTTTATCCGGTATATAACCTGGAATTATCTGCCGACATCTATAAGCTGGTACTGAGTATTTATTACGGCGGCATGCATTTAGTGGCGATAGTATTTAGTATTGCAACCGTTTTGCTCTCTTTCGCAATAAGAAAAAGTGAACATGGCAAAGCAATCGCTTATTTTGGCTTTGCTGTAGCTGTTGCCGATTTGATCAGTGCTTTTCCATGGATAACGGGTTCGGTAATCGCATTTGCTAGCCAGCTGCTGTTTTCTGCGTGGTTTGTACTTATCGGTGTAAGAATAATTGCATCAGTGAAAACTAACGTAGTCCATAACAACTGACTTAATATCAGATGTACATGATATGGATGAAAAAAATGTCATAAGAAAATTTAGTAAATTATTAAGTAAAAGAAATTGTACAAAATCAACAAAAAACCTCCTGTTTATTAGCTAAAAATAGTATTGACATACAAAAAAATGCATAGTAAAATTTGCTTAACCAGTTAAGCAAAAAACGAATAAAAGGCGTCTTTCCACAAAGGCGCCATTTCTTTAACTGTTTGCTTAAACGGTTAATCATATTGGAGGTAAATTTTATGGGCAAAAGCAAAACAAGAATTGTCTTCTTACTAACCCTTCTTTCCAGTATTTTCTTAATGACTGCCTGCAGCGGCCAGGAGCCTGCAGGGGATACCAAAGAAACGGTCAGTCCGGAAAGCAATGTACAGGAGACAGAGTACACGGTTACTTTTTATGACATGGATGGAACTACTGAGCTTTCAACAGAAAAAGTAAAGGCAGGTGAACCGGTTAAAGAGCATACCCCGGAGAAGTCTGGCTATGTATTTATGGGATGGTATGCAACGCCATCTTTATCCCACAAATTTGACTTTACTGTACCTATTGCTGAGGATACAAAGATTTTTGCCGGCTTTTTAGAGGAAAAGGAGGATACCAGGAACTTTGCTATTGTGGGAAGCGGTAAGAGTCCTTTACTTGCGGCATCAAGCTGGGGAAAGGTCATAAAGGAAGAACATCTGCTTACCAGGGAACCTGATAAAAATGTTTATACCATAAACCTGGATATATATGAAGGAGATGAATTCCAGCTGGCAATGGATACCTCCGGTGAAAGCGGCTGGTATAACCAGAGAGGAGCAGGTTATCTGACTGCAACAGCACAGGACGGTGTAGAATATTTATCCGGTTCCGGAGGGAATTATCAATCAAATGATGCTAAAAAAATGAATATTAAGTGCCTTATAGCCGGTAACTATACAATTACATTAACCACTTATCCCGGTGCAGACTACTATGATACGGCAGACAGTAATTATACGGAGGAAGGCAAGGAAAAATTCAATTATAATCCTTATGACACCATCACCTGGGTATATAACGGGGAAACAAAAGAACCTGTTGCGGCTATCGCCACTACATATTATATCAAAAGCTCTGTTGCTACCGGTTGGAATGATATCTATGAAGATCAGTATAAATTTATGGAGACAGACAGTGGTTTGACATTAACCATAGAATTGGCAGATAAAGAAGAATTCTTATTTACCTCCCGGGTTAAGACCGGAGATACAGAAAGTGTGGGGAATGAGTATATAAGATTCAGTAATATAAAGGACAGTAATTCATTGGAATATGTAGAAGGCAGCGCCAGTGATAATATAATAGCAAAAGCCGCCGGAATCTATACCTTTACGTATGATAATGCAACAACAGAGCTGACCGTAGCTTATGAAGCAAAATAACGATGTTTAAACAACAGGCTGCCGTGTATTTCGGCGGCAGCCTGTCAGACATCCTTATTAAATAAATTGCATATGTTCCGTAGTAGGAACCCTGTTAATTGCTAATTCAATACAGCTATATACTTTCATCATTTTTGTACGGAGATCAGTTGAGACATATAAAGTATTCTCTTTTCCTTCCAGCAGATAACTCAGAGCTTTCTGGTTGTATACATAATTCGTTCCGGAAACCTCCGAAAAATCTTTAAAATCCTGTACAAAACTTACATCATTGAAGGTATCTCTTATCAAAGATTTTAAAAGTTCATTGTTGGGTGCCAAACATACATAGGTATAATTTGATATTCCAAAATGCTTATCTGCATTTTCCCTGAGATTGTTGTAATCGGTGCAGACCTGGAAGAACCAGGGGATATCAATGAGACAGTCAACAGCAATAACAGGAATAAAGTTTTTATCACCTATGCTGTGAAAAAAATCATATGTAGCATCAAAGCACAGGATAGCATCCACATAATTCAGCTTGGTAATATCCTTATTATCCTGAAGGATCAAATGATAGCCATATACAGTCAATACTTCAGACAAAACCTCCGTCAGCAACAGCTGTTCTGAACGTTTCAACAGGGAAGTCTCAGACATCATATAAAGTGCTATGCAATTGGTCTTACTGGTAGAAAGAGATTTCGCTGAGGAATTCGGTTTGTAATCCATTAAATTAATTATCTGGAGAACCTTTTTCCAGGTTTCCTCACTGATTCGCTGATCTGTCCGGTTGTTGATCACATAGGAAACGGTAGCCACAGAGACACCGGCCTGTCTGGCTATGTCTTTAATTGTAATTTTTTTATCCATGACTTAGTTATATACTCTATTGGCAATTTTGTCAATATAAACTGCTGCCAGCAGACAAACCGAAAGAAATGACATTCAAAATAACAGGAAGAATAAAATTAAAGGACTAAATACTATGAATAAACAAGCAATTTTACATATACCGCAATCAAAATACTGCTACCCCATAAATCAGAATTCCGTTGTCCTGCGTTTGCGGATGGATAAGAACGATGCCCCAGACAGGGTGGAGGTGGTATACGGCTGTAAATATACCTTTTATTTGGAACAGAAAACAGCTGAGATGGAAGCAAAGTACCGGGATGATTTATTTATATATTATGAAATTGTGCTTACTCCCGAGGATGTTAGACTGACTTATGTGTTCCGCATCTGGAAAGAGCAGAAGTATTGCTATTTTTCAGAGGACGGAATCACGTCGGAGTACAATTTCAAATTATGTTATTACAACTCTTTCCAGATGCCCTACATTAACAAAAGTGATATCCATGAAGTTGTTGACTGGATGAGAGGAGCAGTGTTTTATGAAATCTTTATTGACCGTTTTTACCAGGGAAAGAATGAAAAAGATACTGCATATATCAATCTGGACTGGGGAGAGATACCCAATCCCAAGAGTTTTACCGGGGGAGATATTCCTGGAATTACGAAGAAGCTGGACTATATAAAGGGACTTGGAGTAAACGGAATCTATCTTACACCGGTATTTTGCTCCATTTCCAACCACAAATATGACATATCCGATTATACAAGGATAGATGAGCAGTTTGGAACAAACGAGGATTTTGCAGAACTGGTGAAAGAGGCACATAAAAGAGACATGAAAATTGTTCTGGATGCTGTATTCAATCATTGCAGTATGTTGCTGCCGCAATTTCAGGATGTAATTTCAAAAGGAATTGAATCGGAGTATTTCGACTGGTTTATGATTGACGGTGACCGGGTGGATACAGAGAACCTCAATTATGAGGTATTCGGCTTCAGCAGCTATATGCCAAAGTTTAATACCAGCAACAAAGCAGTACAGGAATTTTTACTGGATATAGCGGCTTTCTGGGTAAAGGAATATGATATCGACGGTTGGAGGCTGGATGTGTCTGATGAGGTATCCCATGATTTCTGGCGGAAATTCAGAACAAGAATCAAGGAGCTTAAACCGGATTGTGTACTGATCGGCGAGAACTGGCATGATGCCTATGCCTATCTGCAGGGAGACCAGTATGACAGTATAATGAATTATGCCTTTACAAAAGCCTGCCTGGATTATTATGCCTTTGGTGTTTTTGATGCAAAAGGTTTTGCGGAAAAACTAAACCATCTGTTAATGCGAAACAACGGTCAGGTCAATGCCATGATGTTTAACTTACTGGATTCACATGATACGGACCGTTTTTATACCAGTATTAATAAGAATAAGGACAAAATGCTTTCTGCCCTTGCTGTAATGAATATGTATATAGGTGTACCCTGTATTTATTATGGAACAGAAATCTGTCTGGAGGGTGGTTATGATCCGGATAACCGCAGATGCTTCGACTGGGAGGAAAGTCATTGGGATATTTCCTATATGGAAACCCTTAAGAAACTGTTTGCCTTAAAACAAAAGCCTGTCCTGCAAAGTGGAGACATACATATCACCTATGACGACCGCTTATGTTACATAAGCAGAACCTATCAAGACAGCGAAATCCTCTTGATTGTAAATCAATCAGGTGAAGCTGTAGAACTTAACAGGAACGGAAGTGTGCTGGCAGACAATAAATTATCAGATGGCTGGTTGCACACAGATGGATTTGTTGTTTATGAAATCTAGAGAGGAGAGGGTATTTCTATGAAAAGAATTCTATGTCTTTTGCTTGCGGCGCTTATAAGTATAGGTCAGTTAACTGCCTGCAGTTCAAAGAAGGAGGAGGCAGAAACCGGTAAGACATCGTCAGAGTCCACTACAAGTGCATTGACCTCTATTTATAGCGGTGAACTGGAGAGAAATGTTACACTGCGTGTACTTGAAAATGATACGGCAATCGAGCAGGGATATTTTAATGAATTGATAACTGCTTTTAATGAAAAGTATAAGGAATACGGAATCGTTGCTGTGGATGCCAATATGGATCAACGCAGCAATCTGGCTGATGACGGTCCTTATGGATATGGGCCGGACGTATTGTACCAGGCAAATGACTCCGAAATGAAATATGTAGAGGGAAAGCATATCTATCCGATACCAGCAGAGAACCTGGACTGCTTCTCTCAGATACCGGTAAATGCCTGGGCGGCCTATAAATCGGAAGTGGACGGTAATTCCTATTATATGGGGGTGCCTGTAAATGTCCAGTCCTCCATGCTGTTCTACCGAAAGGATATGCTTCCTTCGGACTGGGAAACAAGCTGGGATGATAACAACAACAAAGTACCGGATATGGTAGAGAATTGGAATGATCTGTATCAATACTCCAAATCCATTGTTGCATCGGGAGAGGGAAAATACGGCTATATGAGATCCCTGTTTGATGTATATTTCTCTTCCGGTTTCCTTTTCTCCTACGGAGGTTATATCTTTGGGGACAATAACACAAACCCGGAAGAATTGGGCTTGTCTGCCGGAAAGGCAGAAGTCGGTGCGGATGTATTGCTAAAACTTGCCGCGGTCATGAATGAAGAGTGTATAGATGATTCTATTACTGTAAACGCATACAGTAAGCTTGCTGACGGCTCCTATTTCGCTACCATGACAACGCCGGATGTATATACCTTATTTATCAAGGAACTGGCATTGGAGTATGAAAAGCAGGGAATGGACCGGGAAGCAGCCCAGACACTGGCAGAGGAGAACCTGATGGTTACCGGGGTGCCAATGCTGCCGGCAAGCGGAGATTTAACGGAACAGAATCCGGAACTGATACCCTTTAAGGCTATGGGCGGAATCAATGGATATGCCATCAGTGCATACACCAAAGCGCCTAATGCCAGCCTGGCCTTTGTGGATTTTGCCACGAGCTATGAAATGATTACAAAGAGAAATGAGCTGTTAGGAGTCATACCTGCCCGGGCTGATGCAGCGAAGGAGGCAGGCGGGGTAGCAGAGGTTGTATTTAACAGCCTGAACGAAGGAAACATTGTTATTATGCCCTCCATTACAGAGATGGTTCAGGTGTGGGCTCCGGCAGAGACCTTTTTTACGGATCTGGCAAAAGATGCCTTTCGTACCGCGGATAAGAAATATACTTCCTATGATAGCTTAAAAAGAGCTTTAAAGGCGGTAGATCAGCAAATACATGATGCAATTTACACACTTTCAGAATAGAGGAATTGAAATGAAAAAGTTGACTTTTCTTAGAAATGCAGGCAGGAATGTAAAAGCCAGTATATTTCTGATGGGACTTGGCCAGCTGATGTACGGACAAATCGGAAAAGGGCTGGTTTACCTTGTGGTTTTGGCCTGCGGAATCCTTTATTTCCTTAAGAGAGGAGCCTTGGACCTGGCAGGATTCTTTACCCTGGGGACGAAGGAGGCGGATGCCTGGTTTGGTATTGAAGGAGACAACTCGGTTATTATGCTGCTTATGGGGATTCTGTCCCTGGCTGCAATCCTGCTCTTTATCGGCTGTTATCTCTCAAATATCCGAGATGCTTATGAGACCCAGCTACTTGTACAAAAGGGTGGAAAACCGCTGTCCTTTCAGGAAGACTTAAAAAAGCTGCTGGACAGAAAATTTTATAAGACAGCCCTGTTTCTTCCGATTATTGGTGTTTTTATCTTCAATATACTGCCAATTATCTTTATGATAGCCGTTGCTTTTACCAATTATGGGGGGAGTATTGTCCCGCCAAAGCTGGTAGATTGGGTGGGGTTTGATAATTTCGTGCAGATAGTGACTCTGAAGAAATTTGCACCGACCTTTGGAAGGATACTCAGCTGGAATCTGCTGTGGGCGGTATCCTCCACTTTACTGAATTATTTCGCGGGACTTGGCCTGGCATTGCTGCTGAATAAGAAATGCGTAAAAGGAAAAATAATATGGCGGGCTTTTCCGGTACTGGCTTATGCGGTACCTGGCTTCATTATACTTCTTGGGTTCCGGTTTATGTTCTCTTATGGCGGCCCCATCAATCAGATTATAACGGACATGGGCTATAAGGCTGTTGGATTTCTCGATATCGATGCAAAATGGATGGCAAGGCTCATCGGTCTTCTGATAAATGCCTGGCTTAGCATACCCTCTATTATGCTTCTGACTACGGGAATACTTGCAAACATTGACGGAAACCAGATGGAGGCGGCAAAGATTGACGGTGCCAAAAGGTGGAAACAATTCACCAAAATCATACTGCCTTTTGTCTTGTTTTCCACAACGCCGGTATTGATTTCCCAGTTTATTGGCAACTTTAATAACTTTGGTGTCTTTTTCTTTCTAAGAGGAGGGTTATATCTGGATGGATATTTCCTGGCCAGTGATACGGATCTGCTGATAAACTGGCTGTACAATTTATCCATCAGCAACAACTACTATAACATAGGTGCAACCATCAGCCTGATTATATTCCTTATTACCTCAGCGCTGTCACTGCTTGTATATGTAAAATCACCGTCTTACAAAGAGGAGGATGCTTTCCGATGATAAAATTAAAATTCCTGCGCTGGGCAGACACCATTGTTACTTATCTGATATTGATTGTTGTTGGACTGGTGTTTTTATTTCCCTGCTTGTGGCTGATTCTGGCATCCTTTAGTAAATCCGGCTCTATTTATTCCTATGAAGGTTTTTTTCCAAGGGAATACAGTCTTGACACGTTTAAGACCTTATTTACGGATACTGCCATGTATAATTATCCCCAGTGGTTTATGAATACTTTGGTTATAGCGGTTTTTAGCAGTATTATAGGGACTTTTCTTGTAATACTGACAGCCTATACCATGTCCCGTTTCCAGTTTCGGAGCAGGAAAAAGATTATGAAGACCACCCTGATTCTTGGGATGTTTCCATCCTTTATGAGTATGATTGCCGTGTACATAATAATGACCCAGTTCGGGCTGATCAATAAAATCTGGGGAGTAATACTGATTTACAGTTCCTGTGCCCCTATGGGTTATCTGACCCAGAAAGGTTTTTTTGATACCATGCCCTGTTCCATAGATGAAGCGGCGAAAATAGATGGAGCAACAAATCTGCAGATATTTCTTAAAATAAATCTGCCTTTGTCAAAACCCATGATCGTATATACCGCGCTTACAAGCTTTACTTTTCCCTGGAGTGATTTTATCCTGCCAAAGCTGTTATTGAAGGAAAAAGATCTCTATACCGTAGCGGTAGGACTTATGAGCCTAGGGGAAACAGAATTTTCGAGATTTGCCGCAGGTGCAGTGTTTATAGCTGTACCCATAGTAGTTCTTTATTTCATACTGATTCGGTATATGATAAGCGGAATGACCTCCGGTGCGGTGAAAGGGTAATTACTTCTTTTTTTAAGAGTCGGTAGGTAGAGCGGGTAAATACCTGCTTTTACCATAAATGACTAGAATAATGAGCAAACAAAGTATTTTATATACCCCTCATATAAGATACAGAATCGGTTATCTGTTACAGATGATGCCTGTTTTAAGACCGGGCCGGTAAGGATACCAAAAATTTTATATTCAAAAGAGAAAGGAGGTTCTGTTTGAGTTAGGAGTGACGCAGCGTTCAGGATATTTACCATTGATCTTCCTAGGTAACCAAAGATTAATTAATTTCAGAGAGGAGTAAAATTATGAATCGAGAGTTATATCATTCAAAGAGAAGATTTACACGGAAAGCAGCGGCCCTTATGGCTGCAATGCTATTTGCTGTTGCTGCCGTATTATATGGTACTTTTAATTACGNNGGCAACTTCCGTACAGGATACGGATGTTACCAATAAGGCTAGTTTCTCTACCGATGTAATCTATCAGATTGTTACGGATCGTTTTTATGACGGGGACACTTCCAATAATCCCACTGGTGCAGTTTTTGATACTGGAGATTTAACAAAGTATCATGGAGGCGATTGGCAGGGAATCATTGATAAGATTGAAGACGGTTATCTGACCGGACTTGGTGTTACGGCACTTTGGATATCCTCTCCGGTGCAGAACATCACGGTAATTGATGGTTCCAATGATAATGCCTCCTATCACGGATATTGGGGAAAAGATTATTTTAAGACAAATGCTTCCTTTGGATCTTTCAGTGATTTCACAGAACTGGTATCAGTGGCTCATGCAAACGGTATCAAAATCGTCATTGATTTTGTGCCAAATCATACCTCTACCGCTGTTTATGGGGAAGACGGAGCTTTATACCGGAACGGCAGCCTGATAAGCACTTACACCAATGATACCCAGGGTATATTTAACCATGAAAAGGAATGGTCTGATTACAGCACCATTGAAAATGGTATTTACCACAGTATTTGGGGACTATCTGATCTGAACCAGCAAAACAGTACGGTAGATACTTATATGAAGGATGCTATAAATCTATGGCTCGATCTTGGAGTTGACGGTATCCGCGTTGATGCCGTAAAGCATATGTCCCTTGGCTGGCAGAAGAACTGGCTCAGCAGTATCTATTCCAAGGAGGGTGTTTTTACTTTTGGTGAATGGTATTACGGCGGAACCACAAATGATAAGGACTTTTCCAATTTTACAAATAATTCAGGCATGAGCCTGCTGGATTTCAGATTTGCCAATGCAGTCCGTAATGCCTTGGGCAGTAAGACCGGTTCCATGCTTGATATCAGCAAGGTGGTTACCGATACCAGTACGGATTTTAAAGAAGTCAATGATCAGGTGACCTTTATGGACAGTCATGACATGAGCCGTTTTATGACCTTATCGGGCAGCGATGCAAGAGCTGTGGAGAATGCTTATGTCCTGCTTCTGACCTCTCGTGGTGTACCAAATATTTATTATGGAACGGAACAGTATCTGACTGGTGCGGAAGATCCATATAACCGCGGAGATATGACATCCTTTAATACTTCTTCAACGGCTTATCAGGTAATCAGCAGGCTCGCCCCCTTGCGCAAATCCAATCCGGCACTTGCTTATGGTTCGACACAGGAACGTTGGACCAACAGCGATGTATTTATTTATGAGAGGCAATTCGGAAACAGCGTGGTACTGACCGCAGTTAATCGCTCCAGTACCACCGGCTATGATATAACTGGTTTATATACCAATCTTCCGGCTGGTACATATAGTGATGTCATGCAGGGACTGTTGGGAGGCAACAGTATTACTGTGGCAGGCAACAAGTCAGTAGGAACTTTTAACCTGGCACCAGGTGAATCCGCAGTATGGCAGTATACTTCAGCCGGTGCAACCACTCCTGTTATAGGAAATGTGGATCCCAACATGGGCAAAGCAGGTAATGTTGTAACCATAACCGGAGAAGGATTTGGTACTTTGGCGGGTTCTGTTAAGTTCGGCACTGCTGCAGCAGTTGTGAATTCCTGGTCGGATACGTTTATTAAGGTAACTGTTCCTAATGTAACCGCCGGAAATTACAATATTTCAGTAACAACCTCCGCAGGACTTCCAAGTACCCCTTATGATGGTTTTGAGGTATTGACCGGAGATCAGGTGTCTGTAAGATTTAAGGTCAATAATGCGGCTACCTCCTGGGGAACGGGAGTATATCTTGTGGGAAGCTGCTATGAACTTGGTAACTGGGACCCTGCCAAAGCTATCGGTCCCATCTACAATGCAACCACAACCATAGGAGTATATCCTACCTGGTTTATGGATGTAAATGTTCCTGCCGGAAAAACCATAGAGTACAAGTTTATTAAGAAGGACAGCACCGGAAATGTAACCTGGGAAAGCGGAAGCAATCATTCCGTTACGACACCAGCTTCCGGTACCGCTACGGTAACGGTTAACTGGCAATAAGTTATGTGATAAACTGCTATTCATTCCGGTACAGATTGACAGAACGCCCTGGATTAAAGGGAATTCCTAATACTATTCTTAACAGAAAGTTCTGCGGCAGATAGAGGCATAGTCAAATAAAGCAATATCAGAAAGAAGTCCCGATGGCCTTCTTTCACAAAATGGTTCTGAGTATAGGCCGTTTTGTGGAGGAAGGTCATTGTTATTTGTGAAAAGGGTCATATTATTAGAGAAAAAAACTTTAATAATTACACTTTTTATTAAAAGAATTTTGTCATATAATAAATTGTATAAATACTTGCATAAATACTAAAACATACTCCTGGCAGTTAATAGGAATTATTGATAACCGTAATTGGTACCCTGATTTGCAGCGCTGTTACATCTGCAGTCAGAAGCGGTATATAGTGGGAGCGGATGCTTCCTTTGGTGAAGGTTTACAGGTTAGGGGAAAGGCATGGTTCTGGGAAAGGTCTGGTTATTATATGGTTAAGAAACATAAGCTTATGGGCATTCTCTTATGTTTGGTGCTGGCTGTTACTATGATAGGAGGCTGTGTTTCCAATACTCGAAACGCAGAGAACTGGGGAAATACAGACGCTGCTGGTAATAAAGCTAAGGACGCAGGAAAAGAAGGAAAAGCGAAATACAAAGAATTCATAACCGTGGATGTTTTCGATTCCCAATCCAATTATCAGGGAATACAGTCAGGATGGTTTGCAAAAATAATCAAAGATAAATTTAATATGGAACTTAACATTATTGCTCCAAATGTGGCAGGAGGCGGTGAAACCCTGCTTCAGACCCGCAGTGCAGCCGGGAATCTGGGCGACCTTATCCTTACTTCGGCAGCCGGCGGAAAGCTTCAGGATCTTGTTACCGCCGGGCTGATAATTGATATGACGGAGTTTATGGAGGGAAAAAAGAATCTTTCCAAATACCAGGCAGCGATTGAATATACCAATAAAACACTTGCAAAAGAGAAGGGGATTTGGACAATCCCTTCGGAAATATCAGAAAGACCTGCCGATACGAATCTGGGAGGCACGGTTTTAAACTTTGGAACATATATCAGATGGGATCTGTATAAACAGCTGGGTTATCCGAAAATGAAGACACTGGAGGATCTGCTGCCGGTGATGAAAGAGATGCAGGACATTGCAGGTGTCAGTGACTCCGGTAAAAAAATCTATGCTTTCTCCCTGTTTAAGGATTGGGACAGTGATTACCTGGGAGCTGCCAATCAAATACCTTACATGTATGGTTATGCACCGATTGGTTATGCCTATGCAAAAGCAGATGATTCTGAGGAACCTCAGAGCGCTTTGGCGGAGAATTCCCTGTATATCAGGGGTCTTAAATTCTTTTTTCAGGCAAATCAGATGGGACTTCTGGATCCGGAATCAACTACTCAGAATTTTGATGCATTGTCGAAGAAATATAAGGATGGTGCTGTATTGTGGTCACCCTGGCCCTGGCAGTCGTCCGGATACAATACAGCAGATCACACCTCCTCCGGTAAGGCTTTTAATACGGCCGCCGTTGAGGATTTCCAGCTGTATGACTGGGGTTGCTATACCAAGGGAAATCCCTATAATTCCATTATGATCGGCAGTAAGGCGAAGGACCCGGAACGGTTAATGGATTTTATTGACTGGCTGTATTCACCGGAAGGGCTGACAGTAGCTTATTCAGGCAGTTTATCCGGTATCAAAGGACTTATGTGGGATGTTGAAGACGGAAAACCGGTGCTTACGGACTTTGGTTATAAATGCCTGACCAATGGTGATAAGACCCTGATGCCGGAGGAATATGGCGGGGGAACCTATCTTGACGGTATTGAAAGGCTGAATTTTAAAGCCGTATCAGATGGTGAGATTAATCCAGAAACCGGTTATCCTTATAACTATCTTATGTGGGAGGACTATATATCCTTAACCCTTACGGATATGGAAAGGGACTGGCAGACTCATATGAAGGCTAAGAATGCTACGGAGTATTTCTATAAAAATAAGCAAACGGTGATATCTGTTGGCAGCGGTTATGCCGTGTCGGCGGAAGATCCGGATATCACTACTATTCGGGCCCAGATCCGTTCAACAATTGTAGAATATTCCTGGAAGTCAGTGTTTGCGAAAGATGAAAGGGAATTTTCCCGGCTGATACAGGAAATGACGGACATTGCTATGGGATTGGGGTATGAAAAGGTCTTAAATATAGATCTGCAGAATGCAGAACAGCAGAAACAGGCAAGAGCAGCTATTGATAAATAAAGGTATGCTTGAATTTATGGGGGTGTTTTATGTATTCAGTTCTGATAGCAGATGATGAAGCAATCATCAGACGTGGATTAAAGAAAGTAGTCAACTGGGAACAGCTTGGCTACAATATTATCGGAGAAGCTTCCGACGGAGAAGAAGCGCTGTCCTGTTTGCTGAAGCAAAATCCGGAGGTTGTACTGATGGATATAAGGATGCCGCTTATGGACGGGCTGGAGGTTATTCAAAAGGCCAGAGCCGGCAAGTATAAAGGAAAGATAATTATCTTAAGCGGGTTTTCTGATTTCGCATACGCCCAGGAAGCTATACGCTATGATGTTAAATTTTATCTGAACAAGCCACTGAATGAGCTGGAGCTGGAAGCAGCCTTGAATTCCATATCTCACGAGCTGCAGGAAGAAGCCAGGGAGAAGAGGACGGTAAGCCATTACCGTGAAAAAGCTAAGATTTCCATCTTAAGGGATATTATTAACGGTGAGGCGGATATCTCCAGGATTAATTTAGCGGATCTGCATATGACAGAGAATATCTTTCAGGTGCTGATTTATGAAAAGTACAGTCATAACATAGCGGATACTTCCTATAATTTTTCTGAGATATTAAGAGTCACCAATCAGGATAGTAATTCTCTTGAAAGTGTGACGATCAAGGAGAATCAGGTTATTATTCTAAAAGGAGAATTTGCCATCGGTCAGTTTAACCGGTTTATTGAGAAATTTGAATATGATCTCAAACCGCAGAAAGGTTCACCTTTAGATACCTTGTTTATTTCTTATGGAAGAACTGTCTCGGAAGTCACGGCTATACGCACCTCGTACCTGGATGCCTTATTCTTAATGCAGAGGCGTTTTTTCTGTGCTCAGGACCAGCATACCATAGGATATCTTGATACAGAAGAAAATAAGAGTGAAAAGCTTCCTTTTGACCATGAAATGATAAACAGTTTTTACAATCTTCTGGTAAATTATATACAGACCCATAACCGGAATCTGTTGGTGGAAACACTGCATGAACTGGAAAAGAAGCTGAATAGGTGTGAAATTGATATACCTGATATCAAATTGTCGTTATCGGACCTTTTTCTGCAGATTAAGGATAAGATTAATAATCTGTATGCAGGTAGTAAGATTCCTTTTCCTACCAATACTCAGATTATCAATTTCATAACCACCAGGAATTATCTTTATGAAATTCTTGCTTTTTTTACCGAAGAGTTTGAAATTATTATGAATACAGTGGGTGTTTCCGGCAATGATAGTGTGATTGACAGTGTAATCTATTATATCGAGCACAATTACAAGGAAAATATCAAACTGGAAAGTATAGCCTGTCTGTTTGGGTATAACAGCTGTTATCTGGGAAAGCTGTTTCATGAAAAAACCGGTAAAAGCTTTAATTACTATGTAGATTATGTCCGGGTGCAGAATTCCATAAAATTGTTAAAGCAGAATAACATGAAGGTTTATGACATTGCGGAGAAGGTCGGATACCGTAATGTAGACTATTTTTATACAAAATTTCGAAAGTATACAAACCTCACTCCCACTGAATACCGTAAACAGATGCAGCAGGGATGAGTACAGGGAGAAGGGCTGTGCAAACGAAATCTAAAATCAAAATAAAGACACAAATGTATATTATATTTATTCCTTTTCTTGTGATACCGGTTGCTTTCATCGGATTATTTCTGACTCTTTATTTTGCCAAAGCATTATACCAGCAGACCTATTCTCAACTGGAATCCGATAATCTCAGGGTTAAATCCATTTTGCTGGACTGTACCCTGAATATCTTTAATATGTCCGAAGATTTTATAAATGATAAAGCACTGCTCTCCATGCTCACGGAAAAAGCTCCGGAGGAAACGGAATTCAGCAGCCGGATCAATGCATATGACCGTTTTGATACCTATATGAAAAACAATACAGCTCTGGCGGCCATTACCGTTTATACGACAAATACCTCATTGCCAGAGAGCATATACATTAAACATGCCACTCCTGCCGTGAAGGAGGAATGGTTTTCCAAAGTCTCCATACCCTCCAGCAGTGCCTGGGTCAATTATACGCCGGAAAACAAGGAAAAGAGCTTGCTGCAGCTTACCTTTATTCGTTCCTTTCCCATTGTAGATTCAGCGGAACATACCAATGACGGAGCTATCCTGGTGGTTACGATCAGTACGAATTATTTAAAGAACCGTATACAAAATAATAAACTCTTTACAGCAGTATCGCTGAACAGAGATGAAATCTTCTTCAGTACAACAAGATCCGTGCAGGGTGAAAGGCAGCAGGTTCCCATAGATTTTGAGGAAAAATATTTTACCTATAAAGGGTCTCTGAAATATCAAGAAAATAAGGTCCTGGGATATATTTCTTCATTGCCTGCCTATCGGTCTAAGGACATCTATTATATTACCACCCTGGATATGGAGGCGTATAATAGTATCTTTAAGATTGTGGTCATGTGTGTGGTCATAACCCTTGTATCCATTGTCATACCGCTGGTAGGAATCCTGTTTTATACAAAGAAATTCAGTTACAGGGTAATTGCTCTGCGAAAGGCCATGAGCAGTGCCAGCACAGGGGAATATGATATTATTGACACCTTACGGGGAGACGATGAACTGACGGAAACCTTTTTTGATCTGAAATATATGATCCAGGAGATTAAGAAGAAGGAATCCCAGGTATATGAAGCTCTTATCAAGCAGAAGGAATTGATCAACCAGCAGCAGAAGATGGAGTTTAAGCTGCTTGCCAGTCAGATTAATCCTCATTTTATTTATAATACGCTGGAAACCATCCGTATGCTGGCAATTGAGAACGATGATCCTAATGTGTCCACTGCTATCAAGCTATTGGGACAAGCAATCCATTATGTATTGGAAAATACAGAAACCTTTTCAACAACCCTGGAAAAAGAGTTGAATTATATTGATGTCTATCTGCAGATTCAGAAATTGAGATTTGAGGACAGGATCAGCTACTGCATAACAATTCAGGAGGATATCAGGAGCAGGGAATATCAGATTCTGCCATTGTTGTTACAGCCTATTGTAGAAAATGCAGTGACCCATGGTCTGAAAAACGTCAAGAAGAATGGATGGATCAAGGTGGAGGTGTCCTCGGATAAGAAGTCTGCCCTGTATATTACAATTGAAGATAACGGCATTGGTATGGATACCAGAGAACTGAACAGGCTGGATACGAAAATAAAGGAAAAATCAGATAATACAAGAATTGGAATCGGGCTGAACAATATAAATCAGAGGATCAGATTATTCTATGGAGAAGAGTATTACATGAAACTTGAAAGTACACCTGAAAACGGAACAAAGGTAAGGCTGATGCTGCCTCTGATACCTGTGTAATCAGTATGTTCCTGCAAAAGAATTACATCTGCCAAAAGGAATTAAAACAGCAATTTGACTCCGCTTCCATAACGGATAGTGTTGCAGTGCTAAACACAATTTGTCAGGAAATCTTAGGATTTGAGTGCTATAAACGAACTGGGTTCGAATAAGCACACAAATCCTTTCTTTNNGTGCGCACACAAATCCTTTCTTTTAGATTGATCAGCTATGAGCCACAATCCTGTGGGGGACATAGGGTTCTTCCATATAAGCGATTTCTTCCGGTGAAAGTCTTACTTCCAGGGATGGTACCGCTGCTTCCAGATGAGATATCTTTGTAGCGCCGATTATGGGAATTGTAACCGGCTGTTTTTGCATCAGCCAAGCCAGGGCTATCTGGGTACGGGGAACTCCGTGCTGTTCTGCAACTTCTGCAAGTCTTTCCACCACCAGTCTGTCGGCGTCAATGGTAGAATCATACTTGTCTCTTTGCACCCGGTCGGTTTCATAGCGTTTAGTGGTCTCTGACCAGTCTCTGGTCAGTCTTCCGGAGGCCAGGGGACTATAAGGCGTAAGGGCTATTTTTTCCTCTTTGCATAAGGGTATCATTTCTCTTTCTTCTTCCCTGTAGATAAGGTTTAAATGATTCTGCATGGATACAAAACGTGTCCAGCCGTTTTTCTCTGCTGTATAAAGGGCTTTCTGAAATTGCCAGGCATACATGGAGGAGGCGCCGATATATCTTGCCTTACCTGCTTTTACTATGTCATGCAGTGCCGACATGGTTTCTTCAATAGGAGTATTATAATCCCATCTATGGATGATGTAAAGGTCTACATAATCCGTCCCAAGGCGTTTCAGACTCTTATCAATCTCACTCATAATAGCTTTTCTGGAAAGACCGGCTCCGTTGGGACCTTCCTGCATCTTATTGTATACTTTTGTTGCAATAACAATCTCATCACGGTTTGCATAGTCCTTTAAAGCTCGTCCGAGGATTTCTTCGCTTCTGCCTAAAGAATATACATTTGCGGTATCAAAGAAATTAATACCTAAATCCAGAGCTTTTTTGATTACAGGACGGCTTTCTTCGTCTGTTAATGCCCATTTATGAACCCAGCCTGCCGGATCTCCAAAACTCATGCAGCCAAGACAAAGCCGTGATACATCTAAACCGGTGTTTCCAAGTTTTACATATTCCATATGCGTATCCTCACTTTCCTAATAGTATGATATAAGTCTACAGTATAGAGTTCACTGCATGTCAAGTGTTTTTTGCCAAATGGTAAAAATTCATACTATAGCATTATTGTTTTATGTGTTTTCCTATGCAATTTAACCCTAAGACTGCAGCAATTATGCATAAATCTGTTTAAATTCTATACAGAAATTTATGCAGGCCATTCGTATCGTTATCAAAATAGCAGTATTTATATTGGTTAAAATTCTACGGTTATGTTAAATATCTATGATTGTTAGTGAATTGTTGAAGAGATATAATAAAACTCAGTAAGAGTGATAAAAACTATGCAATATAACGAAAGGGTACTGGTGTTTATGTCGAAATCAAAAAGGGAACAAGAAAATTTAACAATAAAAAAGAAGAGCAAATGGGGAGTGTTTAGAGATAATTTTGAGCTGTCAATGATGTTGGTGCCCGGCATTATCTTCTTTCTGGTTTTCAGTTACATACCAATGCTTGGAGTAATAATTGCATTTAAGGACTATCGAAACAACCTGGGTATCTTCGGCAGTGAATGGGTAGGACTTCGAAATTTCAAATTCTTCTTTACTTCACAGGATGCATTCAGGATAGCAAGAAATACCGTGGGTTACGGTCTGGTATTCATAATACTTGGAATTGTCTGCTCAGTAGCGATTGCCATACTACTCTATGAGGTAAAGAACAGACTGTTCCTGAAGTTTTACCAGACTACTATGATATTACCCCATTTCCTGTCCTGGGTCATTGTAGGTTATATTACTTATATCTTACTGGAACCCAATATGGGTATACTGAACCAGATTATTAAGTTCTTTGGCATGGAAGGTATCAACTGGTATCTGGAACCGAAATACTGGGTGTTCATATTGCCGGTGGTTCATGTATGGAAAAGTGTGGGACTCAGCTGCATCATGTATTATGCCGCCTTAATGGGAATAGATGAGCAGTTGTTTGAGGCAGCCTCCATTGACGGAGCAAGTAAATGGAAACAGATTTGTTATATTACCATCCCATCTCTGGTTCCTCTTATGACAGTGCTGACAATCTTAAATGTCGGCGGCATTATCAAAGGTGATTTTGGTCTCTTTTATAATATACCCCGTAATGTGGGATTATTATATCCTACCACCGATATTATTGATACTTACATTTACCGTGGGTTACAGACCGGTGATGATATCGGAATTACAACAGCAGTAGGCTTGTTCCAATCCTTTGTGGGTTTTGTAATGGTAGTAGCTACCAACAAAATAGTTAAGAAGATATCACCTGAAAATTCATTGTTCTAGAGGAGGCAAACGTGAAAAGCAAGAGAGCGAATTTACCGGTAAATATATTTTTTATTATATTTTCACTGGGTTTTATAATACCGTTTATATTAATCATTTCATCGTCCATAACGGATGAACAGACACTTATAACAGAAGGGTATAAACTGATTCCCCATAAGTTTTCATTGGAAGCTTATAAGTATGTAATGAAAAGCCCGGGACAGTTGTTAAATTCCTACAAGGTAACAATATTTTATTCCCTGGTTGCCACGGCTTTCAGTATGGTTGTTATGACCTTAATGGCTTATCCGTTGTCTAGAGCCAGTTACAAGTACAAGAAGCCCGTAACATTTTTTATTATTTTTACAATGTTGTTTTCTGGAGGATTGATTCCTACTTATATATTAATGACTAAATATCTGCATCTGCAGGATAATATCTGGGTATACATCTTACCAAACCTTGCAAATGCATTTCACATTATCGTAATCAGGTCTTTCTTCCAGGGACTGCCGCCTTCACTTGTTGAGTCTGCCAAGATTGACGGTGCAAGAGAACTGCAGGTGTTTTATAAAATTGTACTGCCTTTGTCAAAACCGGTTATTGCCACAGTTTCATTATTGAATCTACTGGCCAGGTGGAATGACTGGAATACTGCTTTGATTTATATCAGAAGCAAGGAGCTATTTTCGTTACAGTATCTGCTGCAGCAGATATTAAGAGAAGTACAGTTTATCAAAGACATGGCAGAGAGTTCACCGGTAGCAGGAATCAGTATCAATCTGACGCAGCTTCCTTCTGAGACCATAAGATTTGCGTTGTGTATTGTTGCAGCTGGACCAATGCTTATCATCTTCCCATTCTTTCAGAAGTATTTTGCAAAAGGTTTAACAGTAGGTGCGGTAAAAGAATAGAGGTTTACATATTAAAAGGAGGGTATTTTATGTTAAAAAGAATGAGAGTTTTCGTTGTAATCTGTCTTATGTTTTCCATTATCCTGACAGGTTGCAAGGGCAGCAGCAATACGCCGGATAATAACAACGGAACAAAAGAAACAAATGCAGAACAGAGTGAACCTACAGGCACAAAAGAACCGGAAAAAGAAGCAGAGCCGGTAACCTTAAAATGGGTATTCTTAAGTCCTGGTGAGCAGAAAGATGCCCAGGAGGTTTGGGATAAATTCAACGAAGAACTTCAGAAATATCTGCCTGGTACTACCGTTAAGTTTGAGGGTATCACCTCAGCAGATTATGCAGAGAAATGGAAACTGATCAGTGCCTCCCAGGAAAATGTTGATATTGTATGGCATGGCTGGATGGTTCCTTATGTAACGGAAGTAAGAAAAGGTTCCTATATGGAGCTCGACAAACTGATGGAAGAGTATGCTCCTTCCCTGTTAAAGGAAATTCCTGAGAACATCCTGGATAAATCAAGAGTGGACGGAAAGCTTTACAGCATACCCAACATGCAGCAGATGGTTTCATATGTATCCACTTTACAGTTTCCTATAAAAATTTATGAGAAATACAAAGATCAGATCAATGTGGAGCAATTAGCAGAATTATTTGGTTCCCATCAGAAGATGGACCAGGAATTATGGGATGAACTTGAGAAATATATCGTGATGATTAAAGACGGCGGTGATTTACAAAAAGGTGTCTTTGGCTTTGCAGATCACGTGGAAAAAGGCTATGAGTGGATCTTAAATCCTTATAAAATCGATATTTACAGCGACGATTATACACCTGTCAATCTTTACAGAACACCTGAATATGAGACTTTTGTGAAGGAATATTCCGATTGGTACCAGAAAGGTTATATCAGAAAGGATATCTTAACGGCTGATAATGTATCACAGGAAATTTATGAAGTACGTGGTGGCGGTAACTACCTGGTAGGCCAGGGGTATTATCCTACAGAATCTGAAATCGCTACCAGTGAAGCAGCAGGTTCTAGCGCTTATGTAAAGATTCCCTTTGACAATTCACACTATATCCCTTATGCAGCAGCAGCCACTAATATGGCGATTTCCTCTAATTCCAAGAATCCGGAAAGAGCTATGCAGTTAATCGAATTAATGAATACAGAAAAAGGGAAAGATCTCTATAACTTAATGGTATATGGTATTGAAGGAAAGCATTACAACAAGATCAACGACAAAGAAATCCAGCCCATCGGTTATACTTCACAGCCTACCGCTGACAGCCCTTATGGTCAGTACAACTGGGCTATCGGTAACATCTTTAACGGATATGAGATCTACATGGAGAACAAACCTCTTACCTTACAAAGTGATTTCATCAGTCAGGTAAATGCTGATGCAGCTCCATCAAAACTTAAAGGCTTTACACTGGATACCGATCCGATTAAAACAGAACTTGCACAGGTAAATGCAGTAATCGGTGAATATAAGACTACCTTAAACTCCGGTGCTGCACCAGATGCAGATGCTCTGTACAAAGATTTTGTCAATAAGCTGATTAAAGCCGGAGATGATGTGGTTACAAAAGAGATTCAGCGTCAGATTGATGAATGGAGAGCCTCCAAATAATACAGAAAGCAATTTGTAATCTAAACTGCTATTAAAGAAAAAATGAAGCATAAGTTCAAACAGTAAACCAAAATAAAAATCAAACAGCTTCAATATTCAACTGCAAATACTTAAACTAGCAACCTTCTTCCATGTATCGATATTCTACAGACATGGAAGAAGGATTGTTAATGAGAGAGTGGTTACTCTGTCCGGTAAGACAGTATAAACATAATTACAAGACCGGAGCAGAAATGGAGGGTATCATGAAAAAAATGCATTTTGATATTACCGTTGCAGGGGGAGGAATAGCAGGAATTTGCGCGGCAGTTACTGCAGCCAGGCAAGGACAAAAGGTATTGCTGATCAATGACCGTCCGGTTCTTGGCGGAAATGCCTCCAGTGAAATTGGGGTCACCATATCAGGAGCCAGTCATCATGGCTTAAATCCAGCCATCTATGCGAAAGAAGGCGGTTTGGCAGAAGAAATCAGACTTCGGATGTCAAAATACGCAATGGGCGGAGGTTATGATAAATACGCCTTACTGGATGCTGTATTTTTTGACATGTGCTATGAAAATACGAATCTTACTTTACTGCTGAATACTTCTGTCTATTCCTGTGAAGTAAAGAATAAGAAAATAACCAGTTTATTTGCAAGACATCATATCAGCAATGAAGTATATGATATCGAAAGCATTATCTACATTGATGCTACGGGTAATGGAACCCTTGCTTATGAAGCCGGCTGCGGCTTCCGTATGGGCAGAGAAGGAAAAGATGAACACGATGAATTCTGGGCGCCGGACAATGCAGATAAATACACGATGGGTAATACCTTTTATTTTGAGACCTATGATTGCGGGCATGAGGTTACCTATGTACCGCCCGGCTTTGCTCATAAGGTTGAAGATATGGATTTTATCAAAGACATACATAATCCAAAGAAATACCGCAGTATCACTGTAAAGGGTGCTCACTGGTCCTTTGAATACGGCGGACAGGTAGATGTGATTTACCAGAGCGAGGAGATTGATCTGGAGCTTCGCAAGCTGATATTTGGAATCTGGGATTATATCAAGAACAGCGGTATGTATCCGGAAGCAAAAAATTACGTTATAAAAAGAATCTATACAAAATCAGGAGCCAGAGAATCCAGAAGGTTTCTGGGGGACTATATTTTAACAGAAAATGATATTGAAAATAAGACCGACTTCGAAGATGCAGTTTGCATCGGCGGCTGGCCTATGGATATTCATGCGCCTTTGGGAATCTATGATTCGTTACCTGCTACGAATTTCGTACCGGTAACCGGCATCTATAATATTCCTATGAGATCACTCTATACAAAGGATATTGACAATCTGATGTTAGCCGGCAGAAATATCAGCGCAACTCATATTGCTCTTGGCTCCACCAGAGTTATGGCAACTTGCGGGGGTATGGGGCAGGCAGCTGCCACTGCCGCAAAATATTGCATAGAGAAAGAACTCTCCCCCAGAGAAGTAACGGCTGAGTATGGGCGGGAGCTGCAAAAGGCACTGGCTGGGGAAGATCAGACCATTATTGGTGTTCCAAATATAAGTCCTGTTATGGCGAATTTTGCTGTAACAGCAACCAGTAAAAAAAGCTATGAAAATGTAAATGGTGTTGATTATATGTTACTTGACAGGGATTACGCCATAGCATGGATGCTGGAAACGGAACAGCTTATAAGCGTGAGAATTAAAATCAGGAACAGTTCAAAGGAAGCAAAGATCTTAACATATAAAATATTGACGGGTGTTCATAAAGAAACCTTTATACCCGAGGAAGCTGTAAAGGAAGAGAGAGTTATCGTACCGGAAAATCATGAAGGCTGGCTGGAAATACCGGTTAATTCAGAGAGGGGAAAGGATGGCAAGCTCTATCTCAGCTTCCTAAAGAACGAGGCTCTATCTTTGGGGATAGCAGAGGACGGACCAATAGGTGCTGTTACTCTTCGAATGTACCCCCAGGATAACACCGAAGAATGCAATCATGACAGCGTCCCATTGAAAGCAGCTACCGGTTATTGCTTTCTGGATCACCGTTATGAAAAGAACCGGAATATATTATTTAAGGATATGGTCCCGGAGCAAAGGCTTTTTGCGCCTGCTATGGCTGTATCGCCTTATACAAGACCTTATGGTGTTCCTAATCTGTGGATTGGAGAAGGAGACTTTCCGCATACCCTTACACTGACAGCAAAAGAGCCTGTGGATGCAGATAAACTCGTGCTGACCTTTGACAGCTGTCTTGAAAATGACAATACCGATAAGCTGCCGGGCTGTCTGGCAAGAGATTACGAATTAAAGATTTATTGCAGGAATGGGGTAAGAACTAAGAATATAAAGGATAACTGGAAGCGGTATGTAGTTCATGAAATCAATGCTGCAGGCATTGAGAAAATTGAAATTAAGCTTAACAGCAGCTGGGGAGCGGAGGCAGGTATCTACGGGGTGGATTTAATATAGAAGTATATAGGGAGTACTGGGAAAATCAGCGTCAGTAGTGATGCCGGAAGAATGATATGAAATTTGGTTGATGACATTGAATTTTGTCATAGATGCTTATGTTTATATTTTTCAGCTTTCAGGAAATTGAGTAATTCTAGCGGAGGTAGCTTGCGACGTGAAGCTGACGAGAAAAGAAATGCTAAATTTATTGGATTAATCTTTACGAATTAGATAGACAGTAACAAATTTATAATTATCATCATTACAGATACAGATACAGATACAGTTATTGTTATAGATACAGAATAAGACACAAGCAATATACTAGCTGCAGTAAGTAGAATATGAGGTGAAATGAATATGAAATACAGGCAAGTGCATCTGGACTTTCACACCAGTGAGAAGATAGAAGGGATCGGAGAAAAGTTCAGTAAAGCTCAGTTTCAGAAAGCCTTGCAAAAAGGCTGTGTCGACTCCATAACACTGTTTTCGAAATGTCATCACGGTTGGGCATATCATCCTTCAAAGGCTAATGAAATACATCCCAATCTTCACTTTGACCTTTTGGGAAAACAAATAGAAGCGGCACATGAATTAGGGGTAAAGACACCGGTATACCTGTCCGCAGGATTTGATGAAAAAATTGCACGCAGGCATCCGGAGTGGATAGTCAGAATGAAAGACGATTCCATGTTGTGGACCAAAAGCTTTCTGGAGCCGGGTTATCATAAATTATGCATCAATACACCATATCTGTATTATTTGCTGGAACAGATAAAAGAGGTATGTGAGAATTATGAAGCCGATGGTATCTTCTTAGATATTATCGGAGTCCAGCCCTGCTACTGCAAGCATTGCAGAGAGACAATGGAACAGGAGGGAATGGACCCCTTTAAGGAAGAAGAGGTTATAGCTTTGGCGGAAAGAGTCTATGCCAATTATGCAATGAGGGTAAGAGAGACCATTGACAGTGTGAAACCGGGACTGCCGGTGTTTCACAACGGAGGACATATAAGACGGGGCAGAAGAGATCTGGCAAATATGAACAGTCATCTGGAACTGGAAAGCCTGCCTACCGGGGGCTGGGGATATGATCATTTTCCGCTGTCCGCTGCTTATGCCAGGACTCTCGGTGTGGAGTATCTGGGCATGACAGGGAAATTCCATCAGTCCTGGGGAGAATTCGGGGGCTTTAAGCATCCCAATGCTCTCCGTTATGAAGCTTCTCTGTCTGTTGCTAACGGAGCGGGAGTTTCTATCGGAGACCAGCTGCATCCGACGGGAGAGATGGATATGGCGACATATTCTTTAATTGGTAAAGCCTATGAGGAATTAAGCCTTAAGGAGCCTTGGCTTTCGGAGGCAGAAAATATTGCGGATATTGGAGTGCTGTCTGCTGAGGCGGTTTTAGAAAAGAACAGCGGTTTCATTGACAAAATTGCCTTAGCAGAAGCCGCTAAGCTGGCGGATGTCGGAGCTGCCAGAATTCTTCTGGAGGGACATTATCTGTTCAATGTTATTGATGAAGAAGAGGATTTCAACAGATATTCTTTAATAGTATTACCGGATATCATTTTACTGGATGAGGAACTGAAGAATAAGCTGGAGCAATATGTAGAACAGGGGGGGAAACTTCTGTCCACCGGCAGCTCAGGATTAGATAGAGACAAGACTGATTTTCAATTGAACTTTGGTATTCGTTATCTGGGTGAGAATAAATTCCGCCCGGACTATTTCCGCCCGGGATTTACAATATCAGATCTTGATAGTGCAGCCTTTGTTATGTATTCCCAGGGGTATGCAATTGAAAATGTTTCGGGAGAAGAACTTGGCAGCAGGGAGAATCCCTATTTTAACAGAACAGCCGCTGGGTTTTGTTCTCACCTTCATTCTCCAAGCAGGAATGAAAAGGCCGGACCCGGAATGGTTAGCGGAAAGGGCGGCATCTATATATCCTGGGAGGTATTCAGGGATTATGCGACTACAGGAAGTCCAATTTTAAAGCGGATGGTTCAATATGCTCTTGACCAGTTGCTCAAAGACAAGGCAACTATCAGAACTTCTCTCCCTGCACAAGGAATCGTTACCCTGGCAGAACAAAAGAATCGTTATGTAGTTCATCTGCTGTATGGAGTTCCGGTTAAACGCGGAAAGAACACAGAGGTAATAGAAGATATACAGCCTCTTTATGAGATTGAGGTACAGTTAAATAGCAGAGAAAAGATTAAGCGGATATATCTTGCTCCCGAAGAGTTTGAGCTGGATTATACACAGGAGAAGGGAATCGTAGGATTTAAGGTACCAAAGCTTGCGCTGCATCAGATGATCGTGGCTGAGTATTAATGTAACTGGTCTAAATTGCTTAAGAATACCTGTAAGGAAGGACTTATAAATGAATTACACCGTCTTTGTGAATAATGAAAATATAGAAATCAAAACAACACATATATTTCCCACACCCTATAACGAAGTACAGGTTAGCGAATATACACAATTTACTATGAAGGAACCTGTAGATTTACGAATTCAATCTGAAACGCCACTCCAAAGCGTTATCATAAGGCCCCTTAGCCTGGGATTAGATTATAGTTTCAACGAGCATGAGATTTTTCTTCATCTGGAAGAACCTAAAAAGTTCTCTGTTGAGATAAACGGAAGCTTTCATAATAACCTCATTGTCTTTGCGGAAGCCGTAAAGTATGAAGACTTTAACAAATTTGCGGATAATGTTATTTATTATGAGCCGGGAATCCATACAGTGGACGTCCTGAAATTTGAAAAGGATAATACCATTATCTATTTGGAGGAAGGAGCCTTCCTAAACGGCAAGATGGAATTTAACCAGTGCAGCCACCTTACAATCTGCGGTTACGGTACTATCAGTATGGAAAAATATCCACTTGAAATGAGAAATGTCTATCAGCGCTGCATCGATGTTCTCCATTGCAAAGAAGTAAGCATCAGGGATATTACCATCACCGACAGCAATGACTGGAGCCTGAGGATTTTTGGCTGTGATAATGTAACCATAGATAATGTTAAGATCTTTGGCTGCCGTGGTAATTCGGACGGAATTGATATCTGTGGTTCGAGAAATGTATTGGTACAGAATATTTTTACCAGGGTATGGGATGACTCCTTTGTAGTAAAGGCTTTTAATACCGGTGATGTGGATAATGTAACGTTTAAGGACTCTATTCTCTGGAATGACTTTGCTAGACCTCTGGAGGTAGGCGTAGAACTCCGGGCTGAAAAAATTCATAACGTCCGTTTTGAGAACATTGATATCATTCATTCTCCTACCGGTTATCCCTTAATGGGAATTCACCATGGTGACAGAGCGGAGGTTTCTGATATCTGCTTTGAAAACATTAGAATAGAGAATGCACCGGGGGCACAGCTTTTCGATATCCGTATCAGGGATTCGGTTTGGAACAGAGATAGGGAAAAGGGAAGTATCAGAGATATTACTTTTAAAGATATTTACTACATAGGAAATCCCGGCATTGACTGGCTCCTATCCAAATCCAGATTGCAGGGCTTTCGTGAGGAGACCCGTATCAGTAATATCACCTTTGATAACATCAATATTCTTGGAAAAGTTGCCACCAATGAAAAGGAATGCGGTCTGCTAACTATGGAGTATGTGGATAATGTAATCTTTAAATACCCGGAAGATACTCCTAAAATTCAGACCATTGATTCCAAGCTATCGATTATGGAGAATTTTCACTTAACAGGTAATGGCTGTTATCAGGGAAAATTAAGGGTAGAGCTTAAGAATACAGGTGAGAAAACACAAAAAAACAGCTTCTGGCTGCAGATATCCCCTTCCCATACCGGAGAATATAACAGAGAACCTCAGGCCTTTGTATTGGAAGCCGGAGAGAATATAAGCTATGAGTATCAGGTAGAACTACCACCGGGTAAATATGTTCTAGCAGTACAGGCAGAAGATGTGGATGTAAGCTTTGACTGGCAGTTCCTTAATCTTGACTGGATACTTTCTGAAACAGAGAAAGTGGAGGATACACCTGAGCTTGAATTTATAAATTATTATAACATCAGAACCAAAGGGCTGAAGGCTTCTACCTGTAAGGGGAAACTGTTACTGCAATCGGATATCTTAAAAGATAGTAACAACAGTCTTGTAATTTATACAGCTCTTCCAGTTCCCAAGAGGGAAGAAGAGGTATTATTCTCCGTAGAAGAAACGGATTTTGGAGTGGTTCCCGCAGTGCTGAACGGCAAGCAGGGATTAGAGCTTGCTCCCCAGCTGCGTTGTCCCCTTGAAATTACGCTGGTATTTAAAAATGAACCAAAGGTAAAGGAAATAAGAAGAATCCAGATACCAGGAGGTGGAGATGGCTTTGCGTCCATTTCTTTTGAAGAGCTTGGATTGGAAGCAGGTACAAACAACTTCTGGCTGGAAATCGAGGCACAGACCACCCAGGTAGAGAAGTATAGATATCCCTATACCTTATTTCATTCCGTAACACCTCTTACAAGTGCCCATATGTTTGCGAATGTTTTAGTAAATATTGATTGATTCTAATGATGATACAATAGCTAAAAGTTAAGCCAATATTATTCAAGTAAAATATAAAATAGAATTAGAAAGTACGAAGGTTATAAAAGCTGGAGCACACAGAAAGGAGTTTTTATGAAAACAATATTATTCCAGGGAGATTCCATTACAGATGCAAATAGAGATAGAGAAGGAAAAGACAAGAACAGGATTCTGGGAGACGGTTATGTTAATTTCCTGGGATCCAGCTTAATGTGCGACTATCCGGGAATTCAGATTAAGAATACTGCCATTGCAGGTAACAGAATCTCTGATCTTTACGGCAGATGGATAGAGGATACGCTAAATATTGATTTTGATGTGTTAAGCATCTTATGCGGAGTAAATGATATCGGATATTCCTTAAGACTGAATATGGGAGCAGATGCAGAGAAATTTGAATTTGTCTTCGACCGGATGCTGCAGGAAGTAAAACAGGCAAAGCCACAGGCGAAGATTGTACTTTGTGAGCCATTCCTATTAAAACTCGATATAAATGAAGCAGGGAATGCAGCAGATATCGTTGAAAACTGGGAGATATGGAATAAGCATATGCTGGAGAGAAGGGCCATCGTAAAAGCTTTGTCTGAGAAGTACAAGACTATCTTTGTACCCTTTGGCAGTATGTTCGAGGAAGCACTTAAGAAAGCACCGGCGATACACTGGTCCCCGGACGGAATCCACCTAACCATGGCGGGTAATGAATTAATGGCCAGAGAATGGTTAAGATGTGTTGAAGGAGAATTGAATGTATCAATTTCATAATGAGAAAAAAGAGATAACCTTTGATAAATACAACACACCAACACCTTGGATGAACTATTTGTCCAACGGTACCTTTCATACTATGATATCTCAGGCAGGTGGCGGTGTAGCCTTTTACAAATCCCCTCAGATATTTCGAATCAACCACTACCGTTTCTTTCATCTGCCTACGGATAGAAGTGGTTTCTACACTTATATAAATGACGGTCAGGAGATCTGGTCTCCCACCAGTGAACCCTGCAAGAATAAACCCGACTGGTGGCAGTCCACTCATGGAATGGGATATACCAGATTCCAGGCAAGAAAGAATCATCTGGAAGTAACCGCTACTTATCTGGTTGGAAAATACGAAAATGCACTGATTTGGAATTTGAGATTAAAATCTGCTGAGGATAGGAAAATAACAATATACCCATATGTGGAATTAGGCATGATGGAATTTATGAGAGAGCTGCAATGGCAGTGCTACAATAAGCACCAGCTAACAGTTTATAACAGGGAAGATATCCTGATATACCATTACGGTGTAGAGGAACAGCCCAAACCGGATGAAACTCCCTTGGTATACTTTGCCAGTGATGCTTCTGTCAGCGGTTTTGACTGTGACAGGGATGAATTCATTGGCAGCTACAGAAGTGAGGAAAATCCCTGCCGGGTAGAGAAAAATGCATGTTCCGATTCTACCTTATATGGCGGAGATCCTTGTTTTGCCTTACAGCTGGAGGTGGAGCTAAAGGCAGGGGAAGAGAAAGAGATTAATATTTTCCTTGGCACAGCCATGACAGAAGAAGAGGTTATAAAATCTGTACAAAGATGCAGAGAGAAGGGATTTGTAAATAAATCCTTTGAAGCCCTTTCGGAGGACTGGGAAGCCTTCTTTGAGAAATTCAAATGTGAAATTCCTGATAAAGAGGCAGAAACCATGATTAATATATGGAATCCTTATCAGATGGAGAGGAATTTTCAGTTTTCAAGAAATATCAGTTATTATGCAACGGGAACCTTCAGAGGAGTCGGTGTCAGAGATACGGCACAGGATATTCTGGCAATGATTCCTTTTGATCTTAACCGGGGGAAGGAGAAGCTGAATTCCCTCTTCACCCAGCAGTACAAAGATGGGCACTGCAATCATTATTTCTATCCCAATGAAGGCTGGGAGCCGATTAAGCGGATACACTCCGATAATCATCTATGGCTGGTCATGGACGCCTACCATATCGTTATGGAGGAAGGAAAGCTGGAATATCTGTTAACGGAACTTCCTTTTTATGACGGCGGGTCAGATACTGTATGGAATCATATCAAAAAGTCCATTGAATTTACCAGACAGAATCTTGGAGAACGGGGTTTTCCGCTTATGCTTTCCTCTGACTGGAACGATATGCTTTATAAAGTATGCAGGCAAGGGAAAGGTGAGAGCATCTGGACCAGCATGCAGTTTGGAACTGTGCTGCAGATGATGGCTCAGCTGTCACAGCTTATGAAGGAAGACGGCAAAGCATATCTGAAACTATACGAAGAACAGAAGCAACTTATAAATTCCACTGCCTGGGATGGTGAGTGGTTCAGACGCTGTATTACCGATGAGGGAACTTTTATAGGTTCGGAAGCGGAAGCCCAGGCTAAAATCTGGCTGAATACCCAAAGCTGGGCAGTAATCAGCGGAATGGGCGATCCCCAAAAACAGCTTCAGGCTATGGACAGTGTAAAAAAATATCTGGATACGGACTATGGAATTAAAAAGATACATCCTTCAATGAAGGATTATCCGACAAAAGAAGATCCGCTTACCCATTATAACAAAGGCTGCGGAGAAAACGGAAGTATCTTTTGCCACGCCAATACCTGGGCTATAATAGCCGAATGTATGTTGGGAAGAAGTGAACTTGCATATAAATACTATCAGCAGCTCCTGCCCATGGTGGTACAGGATAAGGCAGGTGAATACCGTTATAAAGCAGAACCCTATGTCTATGCCTCTAATATCTTTGGGCCGGAAAGTGATAAATTCGGGCTGGCAAATGTCTCCTGGCTGACCGGTACAGCAGCCTGGATGTACCTGGCTGCTACTCAGTATATTCTGGGTATCAAAGCAAAGTGGGAAGGTCTTGAGATAGCCCCCTGTATTCCGGAGGAATGGACGGAAGTTAAGATAGACAGGGAGTTCAGAGGTTGTAAATACCACATTACGATTAAGAATAAAGGGAAGAAAGTCTTTTTAGAGCATGTAGAAGGACGTAAGGAATTCTCGGTAGAGATATAAGCAAAGTTCAGTGGGCATATCCAATGTTATTCTGCTGAGTTTGCCGGTAACAGTTCAGCCTTGTATGAAGATTAATATACAGATGGTTTTCGATTTTGCTTTGGCCATAAACCGAAATGTAAATTAAGCTGAACTGTAACTTGGCAATACACAGCGAAATTCATAAGGTTTACTTGTATTTTTCATTGTGCTATAGTTAAATATATAAGTTGGATTTTGATTTATAAGCACATAATAAGCTGTTAAATATCAGCAAATTCAACGAGGAGATGAAGTATGTATCAGGTAATCACAGTAGATGACGAACTCGTAATCCGTAGTGGAATAACGAATTTCATCAATTCCGAAATTGAAGACTTTAAGGTATTGCATAGCTTCAGTGATGGAGCAGAAGCTATCGAATTTATAAAAACAAATGATATAGACCTAATTATTTCTGATATCAAGATGAACCGTGTATCAGGAATAGAGCTTGCAAAATACATTTATGAAAATAAACCTTATATTAAAGTAATTTTGCTCAGTGGCTACAGGGAATTTGAGTATGCCAGATCGGCCATACAGTACGGAGTGAAGAATTACATCCTAAAGCCTACTAACTTTTCAGAATTTAAAGAAGTATTGTCCCAGACGAAACTGGAAATGGATCAGGACAGAGCCAAAAATGACCAGGTGCAGTTTATGGATAAGCTCAAGTTATTCTATTCCAATATTTTATCTGGAAAGAAAAAGGAATCAATGGACACCTTACTGTCTGTGTTTGAGGATGTGAAGGAAAATTCACCGGCTAATATCGGACAGTATGTTTATGATTTGTATGAGATAATTATAGATAAGCTTAACCTCTACCTTAAGCTTCAGCTCAATGCAGAGAAATTTAATTTAAAGCTATTACTGTCCCAGCATAATGTGCAGGAGCTAAAAGATACTGCCTTTGATATACTGGAGCGGATTTCAGGAATGTTATTAAATGAAGAAGAAGCCTCCAATGAATTTCTTCTTCAGGATATCAAGGAATATATGAATGAGCATCTCCACGAGGATATTTCCTTGCAGGATGTTGCTGATAAGATGTTCTTTAGTACCGTATATTTCAGCCGTTTCTTTAAAAAGCAGACAGGTGAGACCTTCAGTAACTACCTGCTTCGCATTCGAATGGAGCAGGCAGTTAAGCTGCTGGAGAAAAATCTTAAGGTTACGGAGATCAGCGAAGCCTGCGGATACCATGATCCCAGTTATTTTACCAGGATTTTCAAGGAATATTATAAATACACTCCCAAGGATTATGCCAGAAGGTTCATGAGCTGTAAATAGGAGATCAGGGGGACATAAATTGAAGAAAAAGAACAACACATGGTCCTATATAAAAAGCTACAAATTCAACAGCATGTTTATCCGTACATTCCTGCTGGTTTTTGTTATGTTCTCCATTCCTTTTTTTCTGCTCAACGATTTATATTACAGAAATGTAGAGCGTATCGCAAAAGATGAGATTATAATGGAAAATAACTCATTGCTCTATGGCGTAAGGGATATTTCAGATACCTTATTAAGCGACTGCGATATGCTCTGCACTTATATATCGTATAATGATAATGTACAGATGTTTATGGTAAATGACTGGTTTACGGATCTTAACAGCAAATCCATGAAAGAATTTACCCAGCTGGTAAAAGCGATACCCTTGATCTATAAGTACATAGACTCTATCTATGTGTACTCGGAGTATAACAATTCCGTATATATTGGTGAAAGAAAGAGCCCATTAAAGGAGCTTAAGGACATTTCCTGGCTTGAGGAGTACAACAAGCTGGAAGATGTTTCCGGGCGAACAATCTCGAGGCTTAAGAACAATAACTACCCTAAAATTATCTCAATTATTAAACCGATTATCATGGATCATGAGAAAAAGGGTGCAGTTATATTAAATATCAACAGTGAGAAACTCCATAATATCATTACTACAGAAAAATATCAGAATCAAAGCAAAATCTATCTCTACAATGACAGCGGTAATATCATAATGTCCAGTGAGGAAGAGCAGTTTGGTAATGAGATTAAGGATGTCACTTACTTAAAGGATATCGTAGAGAGCGGCAGTGAGACCTCAATCATAAAGAATATTGAGGGTATGGATTCTGTTATTTCCATAACACCATCTGCAAAGTTTGGGTTTACCTATATAAGCATAACCTCTATGTTTCATTATCAAAATAAATTAAATCAATTAAAATCACAAATAGTGCTGCTTATTATATTATTAGTTGTTCTGAGCATAGTATTTGCTTATTTTGCCGCAATAAGAAGCTATAAGCCGGTAGCTGAGATTATAACGGTTTTGGAAGAACCGCAGAAGTTTAATGATTACAGTGATCCGGCGAAAGCCAGGCTGAACGAACTTCGATATATCATAAGTACCATATTAAAGCAGATTCAGGCTAATGAGATTATGAAGGATGAACTGGAGAGCAAATTAAAACTGTTGGATCAGTCACAGTTTGCAATGCTGCAATCCCAGATTAATCCTCATTTTCTCTACAATACCCTGGAAACCATCAACTGGATGGCTTTTGACCTGACAAAAGGGGATAATAATGTTTCAAGAGCTGTCAACAGCCTTGCCCAGCTTTTTCGTAATAATGTTTACCTGGGAGATTATATTATTCCCATAAGGCAGGAAATTGATAATACGCAGAATTATCTGAATATCCTGGAATTAAGATATGGAGATGTCTTTAAAGTAGAATGGGAAATCGAGGAAAGAATAAAAGAGTATTCCATTATCAAAATCTGCCTTCAGCCAATTATAGAAAATGCTGTGTACCATGGTTTAAAGCCCAGAGGCAGAGATGGTTTATTAAAAATCCGAGGGAAAATATCCGTTAATGAAACGATTCATTTTCATATATCTGATAATGGAGTTGGAATGAATCCCTTTCGTTTGGCAGACATTAACCGGAAATTAAACGACAGAGAGAACCAGATGGAGGACCATATTGGTATCTATAATGTGAATCAGAGAATTAAAATTGTATTCGGTATGGATTATGGAATTAACATAGAATCGGAAGAAAACCATGGGACAGAGGTAGTGATAAAAATTCCAATGGTTAAATTGCATTGATATAAGTTCCTTACCTGGCACAGGTTTTAATTAGAAAGGTGGTTGAGGCCAATGAAAATACTTGGGTGGGAGAACAGTGAGGTTACTCAGAATTTAAGAAAACAGATTGATGACCTCGTACTGGAAGCAATGGATGGAAGTATCCCTCAGCTGCTCTTTTCCGGATATATGGCATTTGTTGAAAAGGGCAGCAGAAGAGAGTCGGAATCAGCATATTTCGAGAGAAGAAAGCAATTAGCTGCTTTCTGCCTGTATCTTCAATATCATAAGAGCACGGAAAGTAATTATAAAAGGGCTTTAAATTATTTTGAAGAACTTCTTTGGGCGGTTATCAATGAATTTACCTGGTGCGTGATGGCGCACTTACCCCAGGATAAGAATAAGTTTTTGGAAAAACCGGAGACACAGATTGATCTGTTTGCCGCAGAAACCGGAGAGACGCTGGCTGAAATTCTAAAGCTTCATAGCAATATCCTGCCGCCTTTTCTTGTAAATACAATAAGACACCGGATTTCAGAACGAATATTTGAGCCCTTTCTTACAAAAAGCTGGTGGTGGGAAACGGTTCAGAGTAACTGGTGTGCCGTCTGCTGTGGTTCTGTTGGTATGGCTGCCTTGCTGCTGACGGAAGGTGAATTACAGGACAAGCTGCTGCATAAGGTTGACAGAGGGCTTGCGAATTACCTAAATAGTTTTGGGCCGGATGGCGCCTGTGAGGAGGGCATCGGATATTGGGTCTATGGTTTTGGGTATTACATCTATTATATAGCTCTTCGAAAGGAAATAGATCCAGAATATTGTCAACAGGAAGAGGAAATTATTAAAATAAAGAAAATTTCGGAGTTTCCCAGACTTGTTCAGATGAGCGAGAAGTCCTTTGTCCCTTTTTCAGATGTGGCAGCAAAAAACTTTCTGCCTACAGGATTACTATCCTGTCTGAGACAGGAATATGGTGTGGAAACACCTGCCTGTTCACATATAACACCATTTGATTTTGATAACGGTTACCGGTTTGCCCATATCAGCCGAAATCTCTGGTGGACGGATAAGGAGATATTTACTACAAGGCTTTTGGAGGAAGCAACTTATTTGCCTGACAGACAGTGGCTGCTGCAAAGAAGTAAAGGTAATTTTTTTGCCGTGAAAGGTGGAAACAACAGAGAGCAGCATAATCATAACGATGTAGGCAGTTTTGTACTGGCCATAAATGGTGAGCAGTACCTTGCTGATTTTGGAGCGGGCTGCTATACGGCGGATTACTTCGGGGAGAAACGATATGAATTTATTCAGACCAGATCACGTTATCATAATTTGCCTGTAGTAAATGGACGGGAGCAATTAGCAGGTATGGGAGAATGCAGGGTAGAACAGGTAGCTGCAGGTATTGCTTTTTCTGAAATTAGCATGGAACTTGGAACCTTGTATGGACTTCCTGAGGTAAAGAGTTTTAAACGCAGACTTGCCTCTGATCTGGCAAAGGACTGTATAGTATTGCAGGATACCGTATGTGCCAACGAAGAGATTGTAATAGAAGAAGGTTTTGTGAGTTTCCTAGAGCCGAGATTAGCAAGAGAAGGTGAGATTCTCTTAGAGGGCAGAGAAGCTATCGTAACTTTGTCCTATGAAAGTACTTTATTGGATTACAGCCTTGAAAAACTGTCCTTTGAAAATCATTTTGGTGAGCAGGTTACAGCTTACCGTATCGGTTTGAAGCAAAAGGTGAAGAAAAGAGAGACTGATATAAGGCTGTTGTTTCGTTTTATCTTTGTATCACCTAGAACAAAAACGAAAACTCAGCTTATATAGATAGAAACAGTAAGAAGGATACCATGCTTCATAATATCGGCATAGGTATCCTTCTTACTATATTTTATACTGAAACAGCTGTTGAAGGAACTGTCTTCATAGCTCGCATGGCATTTAGTACAGCTAAGATTGTAACGCCTACATCACCGAAAACGGCTTCCCACATGGTTGCAATGCCAAAAGTAGCCAGAACAAGAAACAACAGCTTTATACCCATGGCAAACAGAATGTTCTGCCATACTATTGCACGTGTTTTCCGTGCAACCTTGATAGCAGAAACAATTTTTGAAGGTTCATCTGTCATTAGAACAACATCTGCTGCTTCGATGGCAGCATCTGAACCCAAAGCTCCCATAGCAATTCCAATATCGGCTCTTGCCAGTACAGGTGCATCATTAATACCGTCACCAACAAAGACCAGTTTCCCTTTTGTTTTTCTCTGCTTATCTAATCTCTCCAGCTGTTCGACTTTCTCATGAGGCAGGAGTTCAGAGTATACAGTATCCAGACCGATTTCTTTTGCTATGGTTTCTCCTGCAATCTTATTGTCACCGGTTAACATGGCGGTATGATTAACACCTAAGTCTTTTAATTGCTTTATGGCTTTTTTACTGTCAGATTTGATTTCATCGGAAATGACTATGTAACCTGCATAAGTACCATCCACTGCCAGATAAACAATGCTTCCCGGTTCCTCAACCGGCTTCCAGTCAATCTGCTGAGTATCCATTAATTTCCCGTTACCGGCAAGAACTGTTCTGCCGTCAATCTTAACGCGTATTCCGTGTCCGGGTATTTCTTCCTGGTCTGTAAGCCGCTGCTCCTCAAGGGGCTGGTTATATGCCTTTCTTATGGAGATAGCGATCGGGTGGTTGGAGAAGCTTTCTGCATGAGCCCCTAAGGTGAGCAGGTCAGACTCTGTCCAACCATTAATACCTACACATTTGGTCATTTTAAAGGTCCCTTTTGTTAATGTCCCGGTCTTATCAAATACGATGGTATCTATATTACTCAGGGCTTCAAGATAGTTACTGCCCTTTACTAAGATACCGTTTTTCGATGCACCACCGATACCGCCAAAGAAACTTAAGGGGATGGAAATAACAAGGGCACATGGACAGGATACTACCAGGAAGGCAAGAGCTCTGTAAAGCCAATCTTTATATTCGGCACCTGGAAGAATAAGCGGTGGAATAATAGCAAGTGCCAATGCTGCAAAGGTAACGGCAGGGGTATAATACCTTGCAAACTTAGTGATAAAATTTTCAGTAGGTGCTTTCTTACTGCTGGCATTCTGTACTAGGTCAAGGATTTTAGAAACAGTGGATTCGCCGAATTCTTTCGATACTTCAATGGTTAATACTCCATTTTTATTAATGGAACCGGATAATACCTCATTACCGGCAGCTACATCCCTGGGAAGGGATTCGCCTGTAAGAGCAGAAGTATCTAATGCAGAGGAACCGTCTATTATTCGTCCATCCAGAGGAATCTTCTCCCCTGGCCTTACTATAATCATATCACCGATACCAACCTCCTCCGGTGAGACCTTTCGGATTTCATCACCTACTTTTAAATTGGCGAAATCAGGGCGGATATCCATAAGTGCAGAAATGGATTTTCGGGAGCGGTTGACGGCAAGACGCTGAAAAGCTTCGCCGACCTGATAAAATAACATAACAGCAACACCCTCCGGATAGTTACCAATAGCAAATGCCCCTATGGTAGCTAAGCTCATTAAAAAGTTTTCATCGAAAACCTGGCCTTTTAATATATTCTTTCCTGCTCTAAGAACTACTTCACCTCCGATTAAAAGATAACTTAAGAGGAAAATGGTTATCTCCGCAGGTGCTGGTAAGTCCGTTAATAAACCAACAGCAAAAAGCAGTGCTCCTGAAAACATACTTAAGTGGTAAGCCCATTTTTGGATTGATTCGGTACTTTTCTCCGCTGGCTTTTTGTCCGTGTAGGAAATCTGGATAACAGGTTCAACATCCACGACAATCTGTGATGCCTGACGAAGAATAGCCGGAAGATTCATTCTGTCTGTTGCTTCTATCGTCAGCCGCTGCGATACAAAGTCAAGGGTTGCTGTTTTTACACCTTCAATATTGTTTACCTGGGTCTCAATCTTTCGTGCACAGTCAGCACAACATAATCCCAGTAAATATAAAGTCTTAAGGCCTGGTTGGGAAACTTCTTTCTCAACCATTACAATTGCAGAATCATGACTTTTAATAATGGTAGCTGTCTGTGCCAGCAGGCTTTTGGATTGAGATTCATCTGTAATTTCCATGGTTAGTGTCTTTGATACAAAATCAAGAGCAGCCTCCGTCACACCATCCAGTTTTTTTACTTCCCTTTCGATTTTCGCTGCACAGTTACTGCAGCAGAGTCCTTCCAGGACGAATTCCTTTCTTATTGCTCCTTCCATGTTTCTATCGTTCCTTCCTTTGATATTATTTAGTAAATATTATTTTTCCTATTTTAATTTAAAAGGTTGTTTGAGTATGTAAGTAGTTCCAGGTTATTTGATTGAATGATTGAACCAATGTTCAACTATAAAAGTATAATTCATTCATTATTATATAAGGGTAAAGAGTGAAAGTATATAATAAATTGAAAGGATGTCACGCCAGGATTCTTTCAATTCATATTATTTGTGGCAGTATCACAGGCCGGCCTGCGATATGCAACGGGTATAATCAAATAGTTATTCACTTACATGTATCATGGCTTGATCAAAGATTGTTTTAACATGATCATCTGCCAGGGAATAGTAAACGACCTTGCCTTCTTTACGGTAATTTACCAGTTTAGCCTGTTTGAGCAATCTTAGCTGATGGGAGATAGAGGATTTTGTCATGCCTAACAGTACTGCAATATCGCAGACGCACATTTCCGCACGGAATAAAGCACAGAGAATCTTTACACGTGTTAAATCTCCGAATATTTTAAACAAATCAGCCAGCTCCATTAAGTTATTTTCCTCAGGCATATGCTCTCTAACATCATTTACCACAGATTCATGTATTATATTACAGTCACATCTATCAATATCTGCTGTATATCTGCTCATGGAATGACCTCCTTGTAAAAGTAGTTGAAATAATACTAAAGTATTATTATATTAATTTACCAGAATTATGTCAACGTAAACCTAAGAAGTCAGTTTAAAGTATAATAAAATATCTTGCAGTTCTTTGCTTATAGTTATTGTAATCCGATCCAAAAGCCGTAATTAGAAATTTCTCTTCTTCGAGAATCTGTAAATGCAGAATTATTATACAGCAAAGGAAGAAGATTAGTTGTAATATATTTAAGAATAATAAGGTGAAGCCTAAATAAAATAAATCAAACCCTAGAAAAGCAGGATTGCGGCTGAATCTGTAAATACCGTGTGTAATCAGGGTAGTTTTTGCCAAGGGGTCTACACCAGCCCGCCAATTATTTTGCATTGTGACCATAGCGGTTATGAAAATGAATATACCAGCAAATCCAATTACTGCACCAATATAGCGAATTATTGCAGATGGAATCAGGAGAGGAAGATAGTCATAGGCAGCAATACTTATTATTTGAACCAATGCCATTGAGTAAGTGGCAGTTTTTAAAAGAATTTCGATATTTCTGGTACGTCTGGGTTTGGCACCACGTCCCAATCTGTCGGTTTTAATACCCTGACGTCTTTGCAATATCATTTTAATAAAATAGCTGGAGTAGAACACAAGAAAAATAATCATACCTAAGAGTTTGAATTGATTCATACGCTGGTATCCTTTCTTAATAAAGATTTACATTATAATAGTTGCTTATATATTCAACTAATATTATAAAAGAAATTTTTGGTATAGTCAATTAGATTTTTCAATAGGCTTTTCTGCTGTATTCTCCTGGCGTACATCCATGCAATTTCTTAAATTGTCTTGTAAAATGGCTTACATTCACAAAGCCGCATAAATCAGCAACTTGCTGAACCTGAAGAACCTCATTGGATAACAGGACGGTTGCTTTTTCCATACGGGCTTTTAAAAGGTCGGCTTTAGGTGAGATATTAAAGTATTTCTCGTAATACGAGTAGAACTGGCTCTTTTCCAGATGAACCAGTGAACACATTGATGAGATATTCCATTGTTTATCACATTGAGTCAGCAGCTTAAGCCTTGCTTTTACAAATTCTGTGTATAGACCCTCCTCCTGATATTTTAATCTACTGCCTCCGCCAATCTGCCTAGATATGGATACGAACATTTGTCTTAGCAAAGCATCCATCATAAAGTCTGCATTCTTTTCCTTTGTCAGAAATTCCTCCTGAATCTTACGTAAGAAATTTATAAAGGAATCAATATGTTTTGGATAGAATACCTGGTTTAAAGGCAGACCCATTGCTTCTAACTCCTCCATATCGGCATGAAAGTCCACATAACTGTTTTCGAATTCCTTTACAGCACAGTAATCCTGACCGTATTCCGGGGTATACAAAAGGCAGGCACCGGGTTTTGTTATAAGCAGTTCCTCTTTAAGATATACCTTCATGGGTTTTAAGAATAAAAGAAACAGACAGGTTCCGCTTCCTCTTGGTCTGTAAATTCTGTCATAGTCTATATTGTGGCGGTCGTATTCACAATAATTAATCCGAAACATATTTAATCCTTTCCGTAAGAGTATTAATTTTTATGTAATTCAGCTTATAGGTTAACATAATCAATAGGGTAGCAAAAAGCATAAGGGGATTAGTGCAAAATAGAATCCTAAAAGCAGTTTACTATAAGCGGAAAAAATGTCAAGAAGAAGGTGGCATTATTATGAAATTATTTCTTTGGGATTTATTGAAATGTAAATTAGTAATTATTTTGAGAGATACATTAGTTTTTTAAGAATCAATAAGTACTGGCATTTTGCTATTAACAAAAGGTTGGAATCTTTCGCCTATAAATAGTTTGAGAAAGAATTTTTAAATCGGAGAAAATATCAAGAAAATCGGAAATTTCTTTCTTTTAATCTCCGGTGTTCATGATATGATGAAGAAATACAAAGTATCCGATAGACCCATTTTACAGGCAGGCTTATACGGAACTTCAGTAACTACAGCTATAATTAATTATCTGAATTGGGAGTAAACATTATGCAGGCGTATTTATTTGTACATTTTAAGGAAAAGAGAACACCGGACGGAGAGCAGGTATATTTCGGGGTTAGTAAGGACGGCTTTCACTGGGAGGAAGTGAATGGTGGCAATCCGGTTTTATGGAGCTATTATGGAGACAAGGGTGTAAGGGATTTTACCATTATCAGAACCAAAACAGGTAAATTCGTTATTATGGCCACTGATTTAAGCTTATCCTACGGAATGCTGAACCAGTATAATAATTCCTGGGCAGAAATCGGCAGAAACGGAAGCAAAAGTCTGGTACTTTGGGAGTCAGAAGATCTCATACACTGGTCAGAACAGAGAATGGTTAAACTGGGCGATGAAGATTTCGGATGCNNTCATATGACAAGAAGAAGGATGACTATATCGTACACTGGTCATCTCCTCACAGCTCTAATAATTACGGTGAAAAGGGAATCTATTATTCCCGAACAAAGGACTTTGTTAATTTCACAAAAGCACAATTGCTGTATCAGAAAGAAGACAGCGGAGTCATTGATTCCGCCATGTATGAAGAAGATGATAAGTATTATCTGTTCTTAAAGAGCGAGAGGAATCCGGAAAAGATTATACTGATGGTATCTGAAAATGTAACCGGTCCTTTTGAAAGAATCGAAGAGTTTGATAAGAGTATGGAAGTAGTTGAAGAAGGTATGTATGAAGCACCAACAGCAGTAAAGCTGGAGGACGGAAGATGGAGTCTGTTTCTTGATTTTTATGGTTGTTCCGCGGAAGAACAGGGATATGTTCCCTTCCTTGCGGATAAATTATCAACAGGCAAATTTGTTCGTTCAGATCAAGCTTTTCAGTTCCCTTATGGATATAAGCATGGAACTATTCTAACGATTACTACAGAAGAATACGAGAGATTAAAGGCCTTTAAAAAGAAACCCTCAGAATATTAAATTACAAGAGAATGTGTTAAGAGGTTGTAAGTTGTCGTAGCTGTATTAACAGGTAATTAAATACCTATAAGCGTAAACACTGGACTGACCACCAAAAGTTAGACTTAAAAATCCAACGATTGGGAGGTCAGTTTTCTATTTGAAAACATAATTCATAGAGTAATCAGAGAGGAATCTTATAGACAGATGATATCAATAACGTAAACAGGATGCAGATATCTCGAGAAATTCGAAATATTCTGCATCCTGTTTTAGAATGTATTAAATATCATAGTAATATAAAATATTACGCAATTAAGAAAAAATCGTTGTAAGATATTCTAGTGTTTTATAAAAGGTGATCCATAGACAGAACCTGTCCATTACGAAGATCCTGACGAGCAGTTTGTATCAATACATCCAGCTTCTCAAGTTCTCCTAATAATGATTTTTCTTCTTCACTGGTATAGATAACTTTGCTGATACCACCATTTTTTATGATAATTCTTTTGTCAGCCATAAGTGCCAGTAAGGGATCGTGAGTAGCCATTAACACAATTTTATCGGAAGAAACCAGTAACTGCAGAGCCTTCTTTCTGTCAATTCCCGCATTTTCAATTTCGTCAATGAGAACGATGGGGGATGAACTTAGAATTGCAGTATCTGCAATCATCAAAGCCCTGGACTGTCCGCCGCTTAAGCTGGTTACCGGAGTATTTAAGTCGAACTTTTCACCGGCCAGATTGTTGGCAGCCTGAATGATGCGCTCTATAACCTCCTGTGGTTCCTCTACCATTCGGCTGATGGCATGCATATTTAGAAATTCCTGTACCGTAAGGTCCATAACGAAATTCATATTCTGGGAGAGCTGTGCCACCAGTCTGTTATTGGAGGAAAAACGCCATTTATTATCCGGAACTTTACCGTTGATAAGAATACTGCGTCCGGTAGGAGTATCATTCTGTGCAGCCCATTCGATATCAGCCAGCAGGCGGCTCTTACCGGAGCCCGTAGGACCAACGATTGAAATAATCTGTGAGGTTTCTACTGTAAGCTCAGAAAATCCTTCTGTTACACCTGATTTATCATGACCTGGAAGAATCGTCAGGGAATGAACCTGGTTATCTTTCGAGAGTCCTAAAAAGGTACTCATTTGTTCAATAAAGACAGGAAGATCTTCTATAAGCTTAACCTTATCAATTGCTCCATCCTCCAACTCTTCATCGGTAAAATGGTCTAAATATTCTTTAAAGGTTTTGTCGCTGTAATCCGTAATATCCAGTTTATTCTGCTCGAAATAAGATAGGGCAAAGGGATATTCCGACAACAGTTTATTCAAACTTAGTTCTAACATTTTCTTCTCCATTCCTGCGCATATTTTCTGCATATCCGTTGTTTCGTATGGGATGACGCAGCTGCAAGGGTATAAGGGTTGAAAGCGTATTCCTTACAACCGGTTATTTTTCAAGATCAATCTTCTTTATATTGCCCATCTGGTAGGCTTCACCGATTCTTGTTTCGCCCAGGCAGTAAGAGCAGAGAGCAGCGGGCATGGGAAAGCGCAGCTGCATACCCTGTACGGTTTGTATATTCTGGGTTTCATCATAGAGGAGGCTTCCAAGTTCGTAGGCACCCTGTCCGGTCAACCCGTTAACATGCATGGTTACGGCTCGGGGATTTACAGAACTGACGCAGGAAGCAAATACCTCCCTTTCAGCCTGGGATACAATATCTCCCTTGGTGATAACTACATAATCGGCTGCTTTTAACATAGGGCCGATTTTCTTAGGCGTATTTATACCGGAAAGGTTATCAATAACGCAGACTCCTTTGATTTCCTTTAGGTAAGGAGAGCAGCGGTTGCATAAGCCGGCAGATTCCGTAATAAGCAGATCAAGCTGCTCTTTATTCCCCCAGTTAACCACTTCTTCAATATTGGAGGCAAAGAAGTGATCGGGGCAAAGAGCACCGGACAGGCCTTTTTTTACCGGAATACCTGCTTTTTCATATGCTATATCATCATCTGTGTATAAACAGTCAAATTTAATAACTCCTGCCTTTATGTTACGATTCTGAAAAGAGGCTATGGTTTTCAAGATAACAGAGGTTTTACCGGAGGAGGGAGGTCCGGAAAATATAATCAAATTCATAAGGACTCCTTTCCTGAGGCATTGTAAAACAGCTCTTCTGTATAGGCAATCAATTCTCCGATGTCATTATTGTGGATAAAGTCCCAGCCAACCCACATAAACTTTTGGTCGGGAGATAAATGATTGTCTACCAAAGGATTGGTGGAAGGGAATTTTCCATTTGAGGATAATAATTCACCGATTTCTTTTGAGTAAAGGAAGTCTACAAAAGGCTTCAGCTTATCTTTGTTCTTTGCCTTGGAAAGCAGGAAGATAGGGCTTATAATCGCGCCGTCCTTCGGCCAAACCGGGCGAAGAGGACCTTTCTTATCCACCATGCTGGCGAAGAAATAGGGGGTTACCGTAACAGCAGGGACCGGATTGCCGCCTTTTGGTATATGGGCCTTTACCATCTGAGCCGGGTGCATGTTCTGTAAGAGAGCCTTGCCCATCTTCTTAACACCGTCTTCTCCGTAATGGCGGTAGATATGGAGCAGAAAAGCATTGAACATATCCAGGTCTCTCATGGGTAAGCTGATACTGTTCTCAAATTCTGGTTTCATTAAGTCTTCCCAGCTTTCAGGCATGGGACGGTCACCCAATACATTTGTATTTACCATAAAGATAGCAGAAACAACACCAATAATAGCGTATTGACCTTTTGGGTCTCTTAAGGAAATATTTTCATTGTCAAAATCAGAATTCATTTGGCTTACACCGGAAATGTCTTCGAATACACCGGCTTCTCGGTATTGTCCCATAAGCTTCTTATCAAAGAATAAATCAAAACCGGNNCCGTCGGAATCACCATTTGCTGAAACGATACGTTCTTTCACGTCGTCCAGTCCAAGATTGGCAGACTTCAGATTATAATCCACCTGATAATTCAGTGTATCCTTTACAGAATCAAACCAGCCTGTGAATTTTTCTAAGAGCGGTAGGCGGATAGGGCAGGGGAGTACACCTTCAATACGGATATCGCCGCCAGTTTCTTTTTTGGCAGCATACAGACCTGTTGAAAGGTCCGGGTTACTTCCTTCAATCGCTTCTTCAAGCTTCTGTATAAATACTTCCTGGTTCACTTTACGCAATGAAAGTGCCATCTCCAGTGTAACAGTTTTACCCATAGTACTTCGCATGACAGGATTGTTCAGATGCTCAAAACCGCTGGCAACAAATATACTAATGGTGTCGGGATATTTCTCGGTTATATCATAAATGGTATCGGTAATGTTAAAGTAGCGTGACATATCTATTTTCCTTTCTTAACTCATAAGTTGTGAAAAGTCCTGTTCAAGTAATGAGTATATTATAACATAATTCTAATGTTCTGTTTGTTGTAAAAACAACAAATACATATAGAATATTGATACAATTTATCATATATGCGCTTTTTTACTGAGAAAGTTACCTGATTTTACCGTGAAAAAGTGTTTTGGGTTTCTGGAATTGCACACAGAATAATAGTATAAGGTCAATACGAAAAATGGTATTTTGAGTTATCAGACAAGCTCTGTTGAGAAGAAGATATATTGATCTATGAAAACTTTATGAATTTCCCGGAATTGTATCGGCGTATCAGAATTGATACAATCCAGCAGGTAAGAAAACAACCGGATTTGTTTGAAAAGAGATTAGAAAAGCTGATAGAAAATACCAGAAATAACAAAATGTATGGTTCGTGGAATGATGATGGCAGACTAATAAATTATTAGGACTTTTGCTATTTTCAGATACGATTGGTATTGACTACTTAACAATTGTTAAGTATAATACTGCTTAACAGTTGTTAAGTGGGAGGTGAAGAGTGTCTGAAGAAAAGAATGGAAAGATAAATAACAAAGAAAATATTGAAATGACAGCACTTGAACTGTTTTCAAAACATGGCTTTCAGGCAGTTTCTGTAAGAGATATCTGTAAGCCATTAGGATTACGGGAAAGTGCTATTTATTATCACTTTACAAATAAGCAGGGGATATTGGATTCTCTGTTACTAAGAGTTGATAAGCTTATACTGCAGATGAAAACCGAATTTGGAACTGCGTTTTCAGAAGCGGTTGAAGTAAGCGAGGAAGCAATGTGTGCTGTGGCAATCGGAATGCTGCAGGGTTATTTACTTAATCCTGTGGTCTATAAGATGATAGCAATGCTGACCATTGAGAGGATTTCTGCTCAAAATGCTCAGGATACCTATCAAAAGCTTGTATTTGATTTACCGCTTAAACAAATGGAAATGGTATTTTCTCAAATGATGGACAAAGGATTTATTGCCCGAAATGCTCCCGGGGTGTTGGCACAGGAATACTATGGGATTATTTATTTTGCTTTTCAAAAAAATTGTATCGGACCGGAACTGAAAGAAGAAAACATAGCTCTCGCGAAACAGGAAATTAATAAGAATATGAAAGATATCTATCACAAAATGAAGTAAAGGTTATGATGAATTTTTTCACTCTTTCTATCAGCAGAGGTATAACATTAATGCCTGAAAATGCAAAAGTGAACATAGTTCTACAGCCGGTTCGGCGAAATGGAGGAAGAAATGAAAGTCTATAAAAGCAATAAAGCAAAAGCGAATATTCTTAGAACCTATGACCAGTTAATGGATAGGTGGGAGATCGGCTATGAAGATATCTGGATTGAAAATGACTATGGCAGGACACACGTCATTACCTGCGGCAATAAATCCGGAGAACCCCTTGTATTATTTCACGGAGTAGGTGATGATTCGGCTTTGATGTGGATTTACAACGCAAAGACACTTGGGCAGCATTACAGGCTCTATGCTATTGATACAATCGGAGGTCCCGGAAAAAGTGTCCCGGGAAAAGCATATAATAAAAGCTTTGATGACGTTGAATGGATTGATTCTATTCTTAACGGACTTGGACTTGATAAGGTACATATGGCAGGAACCTCCCATGGCGGTTATCTGGTTATGTATTACCTGCTAAAAAGACCGGAGCGGGTTATGAAAGCAATTGGTATGGCATCAGCGATCTCAGATGATAATAGAAATCCTATGTATACTATGATGAAGATATTTTTGCCGGAAGCCCTGTTACCAACGAAAGGGAATGTATTGAAACTGATTAAGAAGTTATCAGGCGAACGTCATCAGGTCTTTACGGAAAACCCTGTAATTATGGAGCATTACGGAAGTTTATTAAAAGGCTTTAACAATATGGCAATGGGATATCATAAAGTTTTATCCTTTACAAAAGAGGAAATAGATAAAATTGACAAAAATATTTATTTGTTGTTGGGAAGCAGAGACCCATTTGAAAAGCTTGGCGGGGAAGCAGCAGTAAAGAACAGAAGGCTGAATGCCATGTTTTTTGAAGAAGCAGGGCATGGTATTAATCATGAGGAAGCTTCTGAAGTAAATGGGATGATAATAAAGATTCTCAAAGGAGAAGTAGAAGATATACGCAACTATAATACATAGAATTATTCTACATAATGCTTATAATAGTATAAATTGATGCTATCTGAGGGTTTGTTTTAACATTTTTAGTAAATTAATCAGACAAATTTCTCCATAATCAGAAAAAGTACTGACTAAGTGTCAAAAACCATGGATTTTTCCTGAAAAAACAAGTATAATATAGTCCTTGTTACCCAGCCTGAAGGGATGTAAAATACCGCAAAGAGTTGACAGTAAGGGGTAGACAGCAGACAGAAGGGAAAGACACGGATGATATTATCGAAACAGGACAAACAACGATTAGCAAAATTAGAACAGGACTATGATAATAGCCTTTATATAATAGAGGAACTAAGCAATAATTATGATAAGAGCAAGGCACAATTAGAAAAAAAAGAACAGGAAGCCAGACAACTCCAACAGAAAATATCTTTCTACCAGGGTGAAATTGCAAAATATAATGAAATTACTGACCAGGTAGAAGAGTATGTTAAAGAAAGAGAAAGTCAGATTACACGTTTAAATAGTGACGTGGCAGATCATAAAGCGAAAATTTCTGCTCTGTATGTTGAGAAGGATAGCCTATCCAATATCATAAAAGATCAGCAGACAAATTTCACGGAACTGGAAGAGCAAAAAAAAATGTGTGAAGAAGAGCTTGGTATCCAAAAAGCAAAAGCAGAAGCCAGAGACAGCCAGATAAAAGAGTATGCAGAGTTACTGGAAGAAGCAGAAGTGAAATTTGCTGAAAAAGAAAGTGTAATAGCAAGCCTTACGGAACAGTCTAAGATATTAGAAACAGAACTTGAGGCAAAGAATACCAGCCTTACCAATAACCTTACCCAACTGAAAGAATTAGAGGAAGCTGCAAACAAGCAAAAGGATGAGCTGATTCAATTAACAACCCAGTATGATGCGTTGAAAAATGAATCTGAAGAAGCAAAGAAAAACCTTGAGCAGGTGTCTTTACAGTTAAAGAATAAAGCAAAAGACTTGGAGGAACGGTCAAAAGAGCTTCTTACCACGAAAAATCAACGAAAGAATAATGAAATACAACAAACCAAATTAACAGAGCAAATCAATAAATTTGAAACTGAATTAAGTCAGGTTAGAGCTGCTTACATACAATCTGAGGAAGAATTACGGTTAAAGACTGAAAAAATAGAGACTCTAGAGGCAGAAAAAGCTATGCTTGAAAAAGAACACAGTGATGTCATTGCAAGTTTAGCACAAGAACAGACCTACAATCAGGAATTAATCAATGCTCTTCAGGAATTGAAAGCTGAATTGGAACAGTCAAAGCTGGAACTGAAAAATGCAGTGGCTGATATCCAATCAAAAAACAATGAAATTGAAACGTTGGTTGCTCTAAAGGAAGAATTAAATACCTCGCAAGCAGAATTAAAGAAAGAATTAGCTTTTTATGCAGAAAGAAATAACTCTTTAATAACCGATAATGAAAAATTGAATTCCCAAATTGCAGAAGTGGAAAATCTGTTGAAGGCAGCTGATGCTGAGAAGGAAAAGCTTAATAAACAGCTTGAGAGTTTAAATAATAAAGCAGAAGAATTAACAGCTAAGATTATTGAACTGGAAGAACTTATAAAAGTATCAGGAGAAGAAACAAAGAATGTTATCCTGGAGCTGAACAAAGCCAAAGAAGAGAATCAAAGATTACAGGCTGAAAAGGAAGAACTGAAAGAGCAGACAAGCCTGAATATGAAAGAGTTAAGTCAACAGTTTGAAATTCAGAAATCTGAACAGCAATCTAAATTTGATGAAGAAATTTCTCGTGTTATTGGCGAATTAAGTGAAGAAAATGAAATTACGAAAGCACTTGCTGCAAAAGAATTAATTGAATGTAAGAAACAAGCAGAACAGGATATTAACAATATCATAAATCGAACTGCCCAGGAACTGGAGGCTTGTAAGCAGCAGGCAGAGCAAGAAAAAAACAGCATTAAAATCCTTGCCGAGGAAGAAATAGAGGCTTTTAAAACCCTGTCAGCGAAAGAGTTAGAGCAATACAAGAAGCAAATGGGTCAGGAAATAGAAGAGATTAGAGAATTTGCGATTCTTGAGCAGGAAGAATTAATAGAAAATGCAAGAAATGAAAAGAAGCATCTGGAAAATCAGATGACAAAAGCTATCTATGAAAAGGAGCAATTACATAATCAAATTAGTACTGTAACAGATGAAAAAAATCTCATCTCAGACAAACTTAAGCTTACAGAGGCTGAAAACCAAGAATTATATGTTGATATCCAGGGCTTAGAGGCTAAAAACCAGGAATTACATAGTGAGAACCAGGGATTACAGGTTAAAAATCAAGAATTGCATAGTGAGAACCAGGATATACAGGCTAAAAACCAAGATTTACACGTTGAAATCCAGGAATTTGAAGCTAAAAACCAGAAATTACGTAGTGAGAACCAAGGCTTACAAGCAGAGAACCAAATATTACAGAATGAGAATAAAGAATTCCAAACTAAAAACCAGGAATTACAGAATCAGAAAGAAGAGCTTAGAATTCAGACAGAGCAAGAAATCAATAGCCTGAATGAACAGTTCCAACGAGAAAAAACTGAACTACAAGTAAGATATGAAGCTGAGATTTCACAAATTAAGTTGCAATTACTGAAAGAAAACGAAGAGAAAGCAATACTTGCAGAACAGAATTTTGAAGATTATAAGCTGCTGGCTGAGCAGCAGCTGGAAGAATACAAACATTTAACTAAAACCGCTGAATCGGAGTTAGAGAAGCTAAAGAAGCAGACAAAGCAAGAAATAATAAGCATAAAAGCACAGTCTGAGAAAGAAATAGAAGAATACAAGGAGCTGGCCTTCCTTGAAACAGAGCAGATAAAAGAAGAAAACCGGAAAGAGAAGAATTTTCTGGAAGAGCAGATAACAGATGTGATGAATGAAAATGAAAAGCTGCATAAGCTTATAAAAACCTCAGAAGAAAAAATTAATATTATTTCAGATAAACTGAAATTTGCCGTAGAAGAGAATCAAGGCCTGTTGAAAGAAAAAGAGAAAATCAGTAAAGACTCATTGCTTGAGTTTGAGTTCCTGAAAGAGCAGTTCCAAAAAGAAAAAGCTGAACTTCAAAACAGATACAAGGAGGAATTATCCCATCTTAAAGAACAATTGCAGCAAGAAAAGCATGAAGTACAAGCGGCAGCAGAACAAGCTGGTGCAGCGGAAGTTCAGAAAGTACAAGAGCAGTTGGAGCAAACAAAACAACAGGTATACCGTCTAGAGCAAAAACTGCATAAGCTTCATCAGGAAGATGTAAATAAAGCAGAAGAAATCAATGAAAAGCTCTCTCAGTTAAGTCAGTTGTCAAGAGCAAATGAGATATTAACAGAAGAAATCAAGGAGTCTGCAGATTCTATAGAATTACTGAAATTAAAGCTTAAAGATACTGAAACAGAGAAAGAAATGTTATTGAGCAATATGAAACAACAAGAAGAAAATATCAAATCAGTTACTCGTGCCCTGGAAATACAGAAGGACACTAGTTTTGAGCAGTATAAGGCGTTAGCAAAGCAAAATGAAAAGATAGATGAACAGGTGAAAGCAATACAGCAGCTTGTTGACAAAAACAAGGAATTACAGCAAAGCTATGACTCATTAAATGCCAACTTTATGGATTTGAAGCATAAAGAGGATAATAATGCAGAAACTTTGCGGTTAACAGAATTATTAGAAGAAAAGAATAAACACATAGATAACCTGGAAACCCAAATATTAGAACTGATGATTGAGATTGAGAAAAACTAGAAGTGCAGATACCCACAGTAGTAATATGGAGCAAAATGTAAAATAATATCATATTGTGAAAAATTGTGTATACGGTTTTACATTTATTTGATATAATTACAGTTGTATAATATTTAACAAAGTGTGGGAGGAAGTTATATGTTTGAGAAGTTATCAAAAGTTGGAGCTTTCCTATTTCTTATTGGAATAATCTCATTGGGCTTATCATTTGTAGGGTTGCAGTTTAAATTCTTGTTTTTTCTGGGAGAATACAGACGAACAGTTGAAATTGCCAGTATTGTTATCGGTGTGATTCTTCTATTAGTAGCCAAAGCATTTGGTAATAACAATAATAATGAAAATGAATAATGAAAGAGTATGATTGTAGTTATACATAGGAAGTCTTTGCACTCTGCTTTTGGGCAGTTTGCAAAGACTTTTTATTAAATGTCATTACTGGCATATCATATAGATGTGTAGGCTTGCTCTTATATTATGGATGGTAGAGAGCAGCATAACTGCTACACATAATAACGATTATTAGGTGTGTAATTCAATATTACATAGGCAATTCAACGATAAATGAGGTACCAATATCGTTATTTTTTACAGTTATATTGCCTTCATGCAGTTCAGCGATTCGTTTGGCTATTGTTAAGCCTATACCGTTTCCTTTCGTTGCATGAGAAGTATCACCCTGATAGAATTTATCAAATATATGTTCGGCAGCACCCTGACTTATGCCAATTCCCTGATCGGTGAAAGTAATTGTTATCTTCTCGGGTTTTTGACTAATGTTAATTGTAATCGTTGAATTTTCTGGTGAAAACTTAATCGCATTATCAAGAAGATTTGTCCATAACTGATTAAGCAGCTCCTCATTTCCGCAGAAATTAATTTCATCGTAATCAAAAAGAATCTCAATATTTTTCTCTGCCCACTTATTCTCAAGTATGGCAATTATCCGTCTTATTTGCTCGCTGCCGTTATAACAGGTCTTGTCCTTTAATATCATCTGGTTTTCAACCTTGGAGAGATTAAGCACATTGGTCGCAAGTTCCGCAAGACGTTCCGATTCATAAATAATAATATCCAGATATTCATCCCGTTCTTCTTTGGTCAAGTCTTCATATTTAAGAATTTTGGCAAAACCTCTTACGGAAACAATAGGGGTTTTGAATTCATGTGAGAAATTATTTACAAAATCCGATCGAAGCATCTCAATACTACCCAGCTCTTCAGCCATATGATTAAAGCTGATGCTTAAATTCTGTAATTCCTCCGGGCCTCTTAAATTAATCCGCACATCAAAATCACCTTCTGCTAATCTGTCAGAAGCAGAGATAATCTCGCGCAGAGGAGACAGCGGAAAACGGCTGAAGACCATGGCAACAATTGTTCCTACTATAATACTAAAGATTGCAAACATAAAAAATGGTGTAATGGTAGGATTGGGTTTAACTATTCCAAGCTGACTCAAAACAAATATTCCAACCAGCATGAGCAGCATGGTAAATAACAGAAGTACAAAGATTATAACAGCAAAGAGCATAGCCATCTGGAATTTCTTTAATCTTTTGTGAAGTCTACTCACACTTTTTCACCACCTTATATCCGATGCCCCGAATAGCGACAATCTCAAATTCCGGATAAGCTTCAAAACGCTTTCGAAGCCGGTTGATATGGACATTAACTGTAGTATCGACTGTCTCGGACTCCATACCCCATATCTCATCCATTAACTGAATACGGGTAAAGATTTTATCAGGATAAGCTAAGAGCTTATAGAGCAGATAGAATTCTTTCTGAGGCAGGGTCTGCTTGTCCCCTTCCCGCTCTACCGTAAGAGCATCATAATCAAGAGTTACCTTCCCGATATGCAGCTTGTGTTCATTCACGATCCTGGCGCGGCGTAAAAGTGCCTTGATACGTAAGAGCATCTCTTCTTCATTCACGGGTTTTACCATATAATCATCTGTACCTGAAATAAACCCCTTACATTTATCCTCCGGCAGCTGTTTCGCCGTTACCATAAGGATANNCATTTTCGGCATCATAATATCTAAAACAACCAGATCTATATGCTGGGTATCCATTATATCCAAGGCTTCCTCTCCGTTTTCTGCTAGAAAAACTTCATAACCGGCATGTTTTAAGACTGCTTTCATAAGCCTGGCGGTATTCTTATCATCTTCTGTTACCAAAATATGAAACATGAAACCGGCACCTCCCTTTGTATTGTATAAGTTGAAATCCAAGCATAACCCTCCGGTTATCTCTCTAATAAATATTATACCATAAACGTTAACTCAAAATAAACTTAAGACCATTTAAACCCGGGATATGGACTGTTTTTATCTG
>DJJW01000088.1 GCA_002434335.1 Lachnoclostridium sp. UBA6558
AGGGAGAGTAATTTCACACCCCCCCCCCCATTAGAGCCCGCCCATGGCGGGTAAACAAAAAGAGCCGATAATCATAAACGAAAACGTTTAAGGATCGGCTCTGGGGATGCAAATTTATATAACTAGGTTATAACCAGATAATACCATACTAAATAATAAAATGCAAGAGAAAATTTTAATTTTTCTCATTTTATATCATATTTTAATTAGTTTGCTATTTATTTCTTCCATCCTGATTACGCTATACATGAAACCGTTGACTTTAACAGATGGCAATTCTATAATTAATGGTATACTAAGAATATAATCAGCGTTTGAAGGTATATCTCCTTCCTTTAAACTCTACGAAAGGAACCCTATTATGCTGTATTTTAAATCCATTCAAGAGGCAGAGGAGGTTTTGAGAGCATTAAGTACACCCGTACGAATGAAAATTATGGAAATGATTTATGCAAATGACCAGTTAAGTATGAATGATCTTGCAGAAGCACTGGGACTTACCAACAGTGCTATCTCAATGCATGTCAGTAAATTAGAAAAAGCCGGACTAGTAAAAATTCGTACCAAACCCGGTAAAAGAGGGACGATGAAAATAGTCCGTCCTCAGCATGACCGTTTGATGATAGATTTTGCTGCTATAACAGAATCCAGAAAATTCTATCTGGATAACATACGAATAGGTTATTTCACTGCCTCAAAGGTGTCACCTACCTGTGGTCTGGCATCCGTTAAGAACATAATCGGTGAATATGATGATCCACGTTATTTCAACTTTCCTGAAAGGTTTGATGCTGGAATACTCTGGTTTGGTAGCGGTTTCATAGAATATAATATACCAAATCATTTAAAACCCGGACAAATCATAGAAGAATTACAGATTTCCTTTGAAATCAGTTCTGAATATCCGAAGTTTAAAGCTGATTTTCCTTCCGATATATATTTCAATATTAATGGTGTATCCCTTGGTTACTGGGTAAGTCCTGGTGACTTTGGCGATCGTAAGGGTTATCTCTCTCCTTCCTGGTGGCCGGATTCCATGAATCAATACGGCCTGCTGAAAACATTGATCGTTAATGCAGACGGTACCTTTATTGATGGCGGAAATCAAATATCAAATGCTACCATTGATGATCTTTCCATAGACTATACTTCTCCTATTACCTTCCGCTTTGAAGTCCCCAAAGAAACTGCAAACTGCGGAGGTCTTACCCTGTTCGGAGAAGATTTTGGTGATCATAACCAGGCAATCCGAATAAAAACCATCTATAGAGATGATAAGAGATAATAGGAAGAAAAAGACTGTTACCAAATATAATAGGCTTTTAGGGGGTATGAGGATGAATGAAATAAAAGTAATGGTATGGCTGTTTCCTATACTTTTTATTTTTCACGATTTTGAAGAAATAATTTTCATGCAATTGTGGGTAAGAAAGAATAAACGCTATTTATGTGAAAGATTTCCTACATTATCAAAAAGGTTATTACCTCACTTTGATAAAATTACAACATCATCTTTTGCATTTGGCGTAGCAGAAGAATTTATTTTGATTAGTATAATTACAGTTGTTTCTTATGTAACGAATTGGTATATCCTATGGGCAGGATTGTTTATTGCATTTACTTTGCATTTAGTAATACATTTTTTTCAAACATTGATAGTAAGAAAATATGTCCCTGCTATTATTACAAGTGTTATTTGTTTGCCTATATGCATTTATATTATTAAGCATATAGTGAAATTGTTTCAGTTAGATACTGTTGTCTTGTACTCTATTGTATCCATAATAATTATGGTGGTTAATTTAATTTTTATTCACAAAGTTATGGATATATTCAGCAAATGGTTAGCACAATATGAACAGCAAAGTCAATGAACACATCCAAAATTTTAGTAAAGTACGAATTAAGAGGAGTTCCCAAATGGCTTCTTTTACATGCCTTTTGTTCTAATTTAATGTTTACAGCTATTTCTTTTTACTATATTCCTTATATAGGTTCTTATTAAATAAGTTCCTCTTAAAAAAGTTCCTCTTACATAGGTTTCCTTTACATGGATTCCTTTTACATGGGTAACCTTTTATAACAAACTATGAAATATAATCCTTTAAATAAATTCATGAATCAAGTGTCATAAGCCTCTCTCTTATATGATTTCAGGTGAATTGTGCAAAACGGAAAGAACGAATGCACCTATGGAAAGGTATTAGAAGTCCTTTTCCAGAAATATTTTGTGCTATAATGTAAAACAGATTGTCTGAGCGTAGCGAGTTATCTGTTTTGCATTATGGCAAGCACAAAATATTCCTGGAATTAGGACTTCTTATACCTTGGAATTGAAGCATGAGTTCTTTCTGTTTTGTGCAATTCACCGTCCCCATCTATAAAACTGGCTCTTTGCCACTTAAATCACTTCTTATTACTTTAACCTACAAAAGGATTTTCCGTAGGATAAAGAACTCCCTTCGGTTGATTGTATCCGATTTCTTTTACATCTACCCCAATGTATTTAAACACTTCATAGATAGCCTTACCGTAATGACCAAAAGCAACTGCTCCATGATGGGGATAATTCTTCTCAATCAGTACATGACGGTAGAATCTTCCCATTTCAGGAATTGCAAATATACCGATACCACCAAATGAACGGGTAGCTACAGGTAATACTTCACCCTGGGCAATATATCCTCTTAAGCCGCCTTCAGCTGTTCCCTGTAAACGGAAGAAAGTAATATCTCCAGGTGCGATATCTCCCTCTAAGGTACCCTGTGTCACTTCTTCCGGAAGGTTTCTTGCCATAATCATCTGATATTTCATGGAACAGAAAGCTAATTTGCCGGAAGTTGTATTTCCGCAATGAAAGCCCATAAATGTATCTTTTAAGCTATAGGAGTGTTTACCCTTGATATCTTCCTCATAAAGATCTGCCGGTACACTGTTGTTAATATCCAGTAAAGTTACAGCGTCTTCACTAATTACTGTTCCGATGAACTCACTGAGGGTTCCGAAAATATCCACCTCACAGGATACCGGTATACCCATTCCTGTAAGTCTGCTGTTTACATAACAGGGCACAAAACCAAATTGTGTCTGGAAAGCCGGCCAGCATTTACCTGCTATTGCGACATATTCTCTGGAACCTTTATGAGCCTCCACCCAATCAAGCAGCGTAAGTTCATATTGTGCGAGCTTTGGAAGAATCTCAGGTTTCATGTTTCCTGCCCCCAGCTCTTCTTCCATGCTCTTAACTACTTCTGGAATTCTGGAATCACCGGCATGTTTGTGAAAGGCCTCAAACAGATCAAGTTCTGAGTTCTCTTCAATTTCAACTCCCAGATTATATAACTGCTTAATCGGTGCATTGCAGGCAAGGAAATCCTGTGGACGAGGCCCAAAGGAGATAATCTTTAAATTATTAAGTCCGTTTACTGCTCTTGCAATAGACAGGAATTCCCCTATCATATCTGCACATTCAGCTGCTGTTCCTACGGGATACTCGGGTATGTAAGCTTTGATATTACGAAGCTTTAAGTTATAGCTGGCATTTAACATACCACAATATGCATCGCCTCTGCCCCCTATCAGGTTGCTGCCGGTCTCCTCAGCTGCTGCCACAAACATAACAGGTCCGCCGAACTCTTTGGCAAGTAATGTCTCTGCTGTTTCCGGTCCAAAGTTACCAAGGTATACTACCAGTGCGTTGCAGTCTGCTGCTTTAACCTCCTCCAGAGCTTTTCTCATGTGGATTTCATTTTCCACACAGGTGGGACATTCATATATCTCCCCATATTTCTTAACAAACTCTGCCACAACAGCTTTTCTTCTGGATACGGATAAATCCATGGGAAAGCAGTCTCTGCTCACTGCTACGATACCTACTCTCAATTCGGGTATATTCTTCATCTTGCTGCTCCTTTTCATGCTAGCTCTCATTGTAAGTGCGGCACTGCCACACAGATAAGGTGCAAATTATGCTTTTCATACACATTAACACCACTTTATGTAAGCTAAAGATAAATGATATTATTTACTAACTAAACTATTGTAATCCAATATGCTGATTCTTGCAAGTTCTAATCAGAAAGAATTTAAAATAAAAAGGCCGCAGCCTCACAAGGTCGCCCAGTGATGCTGCAGCTTCTTCTAAATGAAATATTCAATCGATTTTTCCGGTGTTTTCCGATTGTTGCAGTTATATAGAAGCATTGCCTCCCTGCCTTCAGAAGGTCCGAAGGCATAGCTTCTCACCATATCTTCATTAAAGATTTCTTTTCGAACTTTTCGATTCATTTTCTTTGGCCGGTCTTCTACCTTAATTATGTCAACACCATCAACCGGGCCTTCATAATCATAGGGGTCAAAAAGGCAGATATAATCTCCTTCAATATCGGTAAGCAGAACATAATGCTCATAGGTATCCAGCCATAATCTTACGATAACAGCTCCCCCCTGCTGAAGGCATCCTATAATCCTGCTGTTCTGTCTGATCCATACCTGTTCTCCTATCAGCATTTCCGTAACAATCGGAAAATGTTTCTTCTCTCCGAATTGATTGAACCATTTGGACAGATACATCATTGCCATTGTCGAAGTGCCGCTTTTACCGGATTCACCCGAATTATCAAACTCATCTAAAGTATAAAGTGAAATTGCTTTTAATATATCCGGAACAATTTCTTCTCTTTCAAATAAATATCTCATCGCATTAAGAAGTGTTGTGGGACCGCAGTCATACTCTGATGCCTGATAACTTAATAAATTCTTCATATCAACCTCTTTCCACAATAGTCTTCGAAAACACTTATTGTCTTTGTTTATTCTATCTCTCCGTCGGATCAAAGGCATCTCTAAGAGCATCACCGACGAAATTTATACTGATTACCAAAAGGATTATCACTATTCCCGGCGGCAGCCATAACCAAGGTTTTGAGGTCAGAATAGATAAAGACTGTGCACCGTTGAGCATATTACCCAGACTAGCCTGCGGCGGCTGGATTCCCATACCAAGAAAGCTCAGAGCCGCTTCATCAAGCATTGAGATAGCAACAACGGAAGTGGCATAAACCAGAATTGGTGCTATGGTATTTGGCAGTATCTCAGAAAAAAGGATAAACCTTTTTGGCATTCCAGCTATGATATCTGCCTGAATAAAAGGTTTTTCCCTTAAGGAAAGTACATTACCTCTTACAAGCCTTGCAATACCGGGCCAGTCAACAAAACCCAGTATCAATATTATTGTATTAAGACCCGGTTTAAAAATTGCCGCTGCAACCAGAACCAGCAAAATATATGGAAAGGACATGACCATATCCGTAAATCTCATAATAAACATATCAAGCACTCCGCCAAAATAACCGGCCAGAAGTCCCAGCACGACACCAATTATAGTGGATACAGCTGTTGCGGCTAAGCCTACATACAGAGAGATTCTCATGCCGTACAGCAGCCTGCTCAATACATCCCTGCCCACCTGATCCGTACCCAGAAGAAACATTTTTGACGGAGGTCCGCTGAAATCCCCAACCACTTTATTCGGATCATATGGAGCTATAAGGGGAGCGAGCAAAGCACATAATGCAGCAATTATAATAAATAGTAAGCCTGCTGCAGCCAGCCTGTGTTTTAGGAAACGCCTGATTATATTACCTTTTAGGGACTGCTTCATACTATTATCCTGATTCCTCTTTTTCATCCTAATCCCCTTTTCTTCATCCTAATCCCCTTTTCCTCATCCTAATCCCCTTTGTTTACCCTTAATCCCCTTTGCTTAGCTTAATCCCCTTTACTTAGCTTAATCCCCTTTGCTATTCCTTAACACTCTTTGTATTTCCTTTAATCCTCTTTACACTTTTCTTTTGGGCATCAAGCTTAATACTGAATAGTCGGATCTGCAACAGCATATAGAATATCTGTCAGCAGGTTGGCAGCCATTACTACCAGCGCAGTAATAAGACACACCCCCATAATAACCGGATAATCCCTGTTAATGATGGCACTCATTGTCATCAGTCCAAGACCCGGCCAGCTAAAGACCTGTTCAACAATAATAGCCCCACCAAAAAGGATGGGAATTTGCATACCAAATACCGTTATAACCGGCAGTAATGCATTTCTAAGTCCATGCTTATTGATGACTTTAAATTTTCCGATACCCTTCGCTTTTGCAGTTCTCAGATAATCTTTGTTCAGTATCTCAAGCATTGAGCTCCTGATATAACGGATATTGTTTCCGGCCATAGACACCGACAGGACAATAGTAGGCATTATCATATGTTTTATTACATCCAGGGCTCCGCTTTCCGTTCCAAGGGTTTTCATACCGCTGGAGGGCAGAACACCAAGCTTTATGGTAAAGATATAGATCAGTATAAGGCTCAGAAAAAATCCAGGTATACTGGTTCCCAGAAAAGAAAGGGTAACAACTGAATAATCCCCCAGTGAATATTGCCTTACCGCACTATAGATACCTGCCGGTATCGCTATGAGCATACTGACAATCAAAGAGGTACTCATAAGCAACAAGGTAGGACCAATATAAGTCTTAATCATACCAGCCACCGGTTGGTATGTTTTCACCGATACTCCGAGGTTTCCTTCAAATAATTGTTTAAGCCACATAAAATACTGTATATATACAGGTTTATCAAGTCCTAAAGCAACTCTCTTCACTTCGATTGCTTCTTGGGATATTCTGGCTCCCTGAAGCATTTCCAGAGGATTACCTGCCAGGCTCATGAGAAAAAAGTCAATGACTGTAATGCCAAGCAATACCGGCAGGGCAATCAGAATTCGTTTAATAATATACTTAAACATCCTTTTCCTCCTTTTTAAGTTCCTTTATGATAACCGGGCAGGCTGCCATATGACCTTTGTCAGAACCGGTAGTTTGCAGTTCGGGTACGAAAGTACTGCATTCTTCAATGGCATAAGGACACCTGGGATGGAATCTGCAGCCGGAGGGAATGTGGTTGGAAGAAGGAATTTCTCCTTTTAAAATAAATTTCTCTCTGTCCCTGAGTTCAGGATCCGGCACTGGTGCTGCACTGACAAGGGCTTTTGTATATGGATGCAGCGGATTAGTAAAGAGTTCTTTTGAATCCGCCACTTCTACAATTTTACCGAGATACATTACAGCAATGCGATTGCTGACATATTTTACTGCCTCAAGTCCGTGTCCGATAAAGAGATAGGTAAGTTTCAACTCCTTTTGAAGCTCTTTTAGAAGATTGAGTACCTGGGCCTGAATGGATACATCCAGCGCACTTACCGGTTCATCGCAGATAATAAGCCTGGGATTTAAGGAGAGCGCTCTTGCTATAGCTATTCGCTGCCTCTGACCGCCGGAGAATTCAAACGGATATTTCAGCAATGTATTTGCAGGAAGACCTACAAAATCAAGAAGTTCCTTCAGTCTCTCCTCCAGCTGCTGCTTCTTGCATATATCGTGATAGAGCATAGGAGTTGTGAGAATATCCCTTACAGTTTTTCGTGGGTTTAAAGAGGAGTAGGGATCCTGAAAGACCATTTGAACCTCTCTCCTTATGTTCTTCTCTAATTTCCCTATGTTCGCTCCCAGATTAATATCCCTATAAGTTATCTCACCAGCCGTAGACTTTTCCAAAGCCGCCAGCTGCCTTCCTACGGTAGATTTACCGCAGCCGGATTCCCCTACCAGTCCCAGGGTCTCACCTTCATTTATTTCAAAATCCACCCCATCTACTGCTTTTATAAAGCTGATGGTATGTGGTATGATACCACCTCTTACAGGATAATATTTTTTTAAATCTGACACTTTTAAAAGGGGCCGCTCTTTCTTTTCCATTATACTGCTCCTAACAATTTGTTGAACTTCCATTATATTTGATATCAACCGCTGCATTCAGCGAACTCTTTTTATTTAAATCACTTGATTTTAATTTGCCGCTTAAAGGAGTAATAAACCTTTGGTTATGGTTTTATTATAAAATAAAATAACTCAATAAGAAGAAAAAATCCAGTCTTAATTACAATTTCCTTCAAAATTCTCCATTTAAATAGAATGGGACTGCTGCATGAAGCTCTACTTGTAAATAAACACGGATGAGATTGGCTTACATCTAGGAAAAATGTAAACCAATCTCATCGGATATTTCCAAAGTTATCCCTTATGCATCTTTCTATCTATTACCTGGTTCAGCCATTGTATTTAATACATCTTATTGAATGTCCCTCAGCAATTTCTCTTAGTTCCTGTTTCATTCTACATTCCTCCCCTGCATGGGGGCAACGATTTAAAAATCTGCAGCCTGTCAGCTTATCATAATTCTCCGGAACACTGCCTTCGATAGGAATTAAAAGCTCCTCCTGACCACCGGCACCTGGAATGGAGCGCAAAAGAGCGCAGGTATAGGGATGTCCGGGATTCGAAAAAAGGTCTTTTACAAAAGCCTCCTCCACTACCTCTCCTGCATACATTACCAACACTCTGTCGGCAGTTTCCGCTACCACTCCCATGTCATGGGTTATTAATATTATGGACATATTAAATTCCTTATTAAGACTCTTTAACAAATCCATAATCTGCGCCTGTATGGTTACATCAAGGGCTGTTGTAGGTTCGTCTGCAATTAAGAGTTTCGGATTACAGGCAAGTGCCATTGCAATCATAACTCTTTGCCGCATACCTCCTGAAAGCGTGTGGGGATACTTCTTAAGCAACGCCTCAGCGTCTGAAAGCCCAACTTTTGTAAGCAGGTTTGCCGCTCTTTCAGAAGCTTCTTTTCTGGTTAGTTTGGTATGGCTTCGTATTGCTTCCGTCATTTGGTTTCCGATCGTAAATACAGGATTTAGGCTGGTAAGGGCATCCTGAAATATCATGGTCATCTTACTGCCTCTTATTTTATCCAACTCTTTATCCGATTTTCCCTTAAGCTCTTCTTTATCAAAACGAATACTTTCTGCCTCCGCTTTACCGGTCTTTCCCAGCAGCCCCATAAGGGACAGGGTGGTAATACTCTTACCAGACCCTGACTCCCCTACGATACTTAAGATTTCACCGGCATTTACATAAAAATCAACGCCTGAAATACCGGTAAATATATTTTTACCATTCTGAAAGCTGACCTTAAGATCTTTTACTTCCAGTAAACGTGTCATTCTGTCACATCCCACTCATTGATATTGATAAAGGCTCCGTATACATCAGGAGTTGCATTGACCAGTCTCTTATTCGCAACACCAATGGCACTGATAACATAAGCAGAGAGCATGGGGACATCCTGCTGTACAAGAGTATCTATAGTCAGGTACTCCTTCTTTATGTCATTTACATCACTGGTTGTCTGGGTAGCATTCAGTGCATCCGTAATCGTAGTATTGGCATAACCGGTCCAACCGTCAGCTGACAGCAGCCAGTTCACATCGGGATATGGATCAACCGGTGCATAGGTATATTGTACTGCCATAAGATCAAATTCTTTGCTGCCTGCCTTTGACATAAGTGTTGCAAGATCCACAGTGTTAACCTGAAGTTTAATACCGACCTCTGCAAGACTTGCAGTAATAAAATCTGCCGCCTGTGTAAAAGTTGTATCTCCGCTGTTTACATAGAACTGCAATACTTTTGATGAATCCCAGCCATCGGCTTCTGCCGCTTTAACCAGTTCCCTGGCTTTATCCACATTATAGACCGTGGGTGTCAGAGAGGAATCATAAAAAGGTCCTGCACTGGATAAAAATCCGTCTATTACTTCACCTTTTCCATTTAAGAGTCCATTGACAAGCTTTTCTCTGTCTATACCGTATAAAATAGCCTGACGTATCCGGGCATCTGTAACGGTTGTGGTATTAAAGAAAATGGACTGGTTTGTAACCGGTGCACCATAATTAACATTTACATTGGTAAGTCCTTCTACACTCGTATAATCTTCCTGCAGAATTCCACCTGTTGTCTGCTGAACAAAATCAATTTCTCCGGATTGAAGACCAGTTAAGAGCTGTGCTGCTGTAACAATCTTTATATTCAGCTTATTGATTTTAGGAGCCCCTTTAAAATATTTATCATTTGCTTCATAAGAAACGTAATGCTGTAAATCTACATCTGTTATTTTGTAAGGTCCGTTAACTACCGTAGGAGCATTAAACCAGGTATAAGCAGCCAGCTGATCCTCCGGTACATCCTTTAATATGTGTTTAGGAACAGTCAGAATATATCTTCCATAAGTATTCTCAAAAGTCGTAAGTGCCATATCGTATTTGGTGGTAAACTGAACTGTTTTTTCATCCAGCGCTTTCACACCGGAGATTTCCGTAGCCCCTTCTTCCACAAAGCCATCATCACCTACCCCTTCAAACGCATACAGTGCCATACTGGCATTGGCGAGCTTGGGGCTTGCAAGTTTTAATATGGTAAATACTACATCTTCTGCGGTCACCGGTGTTCCGTCAGACCAGACTGCATTCTTATCTAAATTAACAATGAAATTCCTGTTGTCTTCCGTGGTAATAGAAGAAGCGAGCATTCCCTGAAATTCCAGCTTTCTGTTTAGTTCCACCAAAGGAAGGAACTCCATGGAAACACTATATTTTAAAATCTCAGTGGCATCCATTAAAAGCGGATTTACACTGGTTAAGGTATCTGTCATACCGATATTAACAATTTTTTCTTCTGTCCCCTTTGAGGCATTTGCCCCTGGTGTGTTATCCTTTCCTCCCTGACTGCTACCGCAGGCAGTTAAAGAAACGGCCAGCAAAACGCTTAGTACCATGGCTGTTACTCTTGCTTGAAATTTTTTTCTCATATTTTTACCCTTGCATACTACAGTATACCTGTAATACTGCCACAAATAACTATAAAGAGTGAAAGAATATCCTTGTGGCACCTTTCCTTTACTGTATTTTCTTTCACGCTTCCTATGGTCATACCGCTTGTCTGGCATCCCAAATACCACTTTCCTCTTTTGGTATTTTTCAGGTTGATGCGCTTTCTTTAACGGTATGCCATAGCTTTATGACTCTATAGCATTAGTTTATTCATGTATTCATATATGTTTACTATAGAATTATTAAAATTTATTTTACTACCAGTTATTTGGTTTGTCAATGCAGAAAGTGGCACAGTAATATAAGCCACTGTGCCGCTTTTCTTTATTTTCACAGGTAACATTATTATTGTACAGAGCCAGGGTTACGTTAAGCAGAAATCCGGCAGGAATAATGGCAACTATCGGACCAAATATATTCGTATCATTTCAGTTCTTTGATACTGGTAGCTACATTATATGTCTTCTTACCCAGAATTACAATCCCATCCAGTGTCAGGGCAATTACATTTATTCATCTGCCTTAGTGTAAAATAATACTTCAATCAAAGAATATTTACAAAAAGGAAGGCGCTATCCATGACCTACGGACAGCAGCCTTCCTTTTAAATTATCTGATTATTATGACAGAGTTCCTAATTTGCAGGTGTGACATCCACACAACAGACTTGCCTTTATTTTGCCATACCCCTTCTAATTACTTACAAAAAACTTCTATTGATATAAATTGGAATCACTTAAATACAACATTTGCAACTTTTGAACTGTTATTAATATCCCTTGGTGTGATACCCGGTTCATTATATAAACCGGTGGTTTCAATATCAATTCCCTGATTATAGTATCCTGCCCAATTTAGTTCTGAGCAGTACCAGTCAGGCTCACTGGCACTTGTATCCTTCTGAAAATCAATCATATATCCCTTGCCTAATTGCCCTACACAGAAATTGACTGCATTTGCTATTATGGAATCAGTTGCCCCTTTTACCCGCAATACTACAGTATCCTTTTCATCTACACGGGTATCGTCCAGTACACTCCTTACTACCCCGTCAGTGATTGCTTCAACTACCCTGATATAATACTGCTGATAGGTACTGCTATAGTATTTTCCTTCCACAATTGCTGTATGTCCCGTAATCCCAAATCCTCCTTTTGATTCATAGATAATATCACCTTTTTTCACAGAATCTAACAGTTTATACTTTGAATAATTTGCACTGTGCGGCAGCGTTGTACCGGTATTGTAATACCATTTACTGCCTCCGCTGGAATTAGGAAGAATGGCGGGTTGACGGGTTGTCAGAATGCTATAGTAGGTATTTTCATATTCCGCTATGTCTGAAGTTTTTGAAGCCTTGAATTCCTCAAGAAATGTATCAAGGCTCAAATCTAATGGTATTGCTTTAGTATAAGCATAATTGATTACGTTCTCATATGCTTTTTCCAGCTTCTCTTCTGATATCACCGCCTCGGAGTTTACGCTTTTTGCATAAGCAAAAGTGCTCATACTAAATAACAGTACGCCTGTAAGCAGTAAGGCTAATAATCCTTTGACTCTTTTCATTTTATACTCCCATCTGCATGCTTTTTGCATGCGAGCAAAATTAGTGGGGTGTGAAAGTACTTTCCTTTCACCCTTACCCTCCTGTTAATAATAGTCTGCAGTCTTCTTTCTTCCGTAAAGGTTATCAGACTCACTAATTTTATATGCTTTGGCAGAAAGGAGTATAACTCAAATTGTTGTAAAATCCATGTAAGGCTTACAAGATATACCGCACAGCATTACATAGGGTATCTGTGCTAACTTCGGTAACTGCCTTTGCGGTTCTGTTTGGGTAGTTCTTAGTCTGCTGATACCAGTTTACAGAATTGGAACCGATTGAATGAATCATAACATTACTCCTTTCAGTATTCTGTATTACCTCCTATACACCGGAAGCTCATGTTACAGTTACATCACAGCTTTGTATCGATTTGTTAGCATCTGCGGTTACTTTGAAAATTCCAGGGTCAAGACTCCTATATCCGCTTTCTCTCCCGGAAAGTTGCACTGATGGGTGAAATTGCTTTCTTTACTGAAGCTGAATGCAGTTCTCTTAATATAATCACCTGTTTCTTTATTTGCAAGTGTCTCCTCTATCAATATATAACTGGTCTGAGCCAATACTTTATAAGAAATTTTATCATTCTTGTTATTTTTGATTTCCGTAGTTACAATAACCTCATCCTGTTCATTCATTTCCTTTAGTACCAGTTTCTTAACCGGATCTGCAAGTCTTACAGTTATTTTAATGCTGGTTTTTTTGGCGTTCATGGTCCGTTTATCCATCGTCTCAGAAAATGAAGTACCAATGGTCATAGAATACTCCGAATCCGCTGTGCCATCTCCAATATGAACACCTTGCGTATTGTTTATCAGATAAAAGCTTCCATCTGCCCTTCGATACACCGGATAAACTCTAAACGAATTCATACTAGCTGCGGGAATCAGGAAAGTTCCCTCCCCTATGTCTTCGTTCCCGCTGTCTAATACTTTGATATGGGCTGATACATCTGTAAATCCATCATCGGCATTTAATCCAATGCCCTTATCTTCTTGGTTCTCCTCCTTTAAAAAACCGATAAAGTAACCATCAATGCCTTCAAAGCTCACGGTATCATTACCGTAGCTTCCTTCTAATGTACTGTTCTTTTTCTGTATAATTTCACCCTTATTATTTACAGTAAAGTCCAAGGAACTCAGCTCGTTATAAAAACTCCCATCACCTGGAAACACCAGATAAGCCCCGCATAATTCGTCTCCACCTGATATCTCATCAGGCAGGGCAAGACTGCAGCCAGTAAAATGAAACAGAAACAGCAGGAGAAATATTATTACACCGCTTCTACTTGCTGATAATTTATCAATGATCCGAAAATACCGTCTATTCTTCCTCCTCATTTTCATCCTCCTCCAACACACCGTCACAATCCAGGATATCACCTACATTACAATTTAGATAATGACATATTTTATTTAAAGTTACAAAACGAACACCTTTTGCCTTGCCGCTTCTAAGTACGGAAAGATTTGCTTCCGTAATACCAATTAAGCCGCATAATTCCTTGGAAGTCATGTGCCGTTCTTTAAGAATTTCATCCAGATGAATACTGATTGCCATAATTTCCTCTCTTTATATAAGTAACTTATCACTCTTAACCTAGTACTTCATTGCATAAATTTCGTTTAATTCAGTACCTGCTGTTTATAGTCCTCGTTCGATACAGTAACTTGTTACTGAGACCGCTATGCCTCATGCAGTACTGGTATTTTTCTAAATATATAACTCATCATTTTCTTTAAGATCGCTCGCTTCCTTAAAATAACCGGACAGAATCATGGCCGCAAAAGCTGTTATCAGCGGAAACAGCGGCAGATAGATAGTAACAGTTATGTCCTTTAAATATCCGCACATTATCACCTTAAGTGAGTTCGAAACAAGTCCGCAGCTAACCGCTCCATAGATACCGATTTTACTTACCCTGCCAAGTGCAATGGCAGCTGTCTGTTCTTCTTCCTTTAAATGTTTATCTGTCATAGCTTCTAGTAGAAGTATCCCTTTTACATAAATGCATATTGTCAAAACAACAGGTATGCTGTTAATGACATATAGGAGAAAGTGTAAGCTTATCTTAATATAACCGGCAGTCTCTGCTGCACCGTCTGTCCGCATAATCCCTGCTGCTTCCGTTAATACCGGAATTATCATAAAAAAGCTGTTTATTACCGTATAAAGATAGCCCCCAAATTTCAATAACAACTGCAGCTGTCTGATCATTGGAATACTCTTAGGATAACTGGCAGGTACCAGGACATGATCTGTGCTTTTTAGCAGAAAATAGCTAAGCCACATCCCCCAGAAGAGGAATGCCAGAATTACCTTGATACTTATGACCATTAACTCCGAGCCATAGTCCGGAAAAAGCCTTTGTACCATAGCTCCTTTATTAATAAAGAAGTAGATTAGAAAAAGGCTGTAGATAGATATAATCGGAAGCAGGAATCCTGATATATGTCTGTAACCCTTCTTTCTTTTTATAAACCAATATACCAGCGGAACAAAGGCCAGGCACAGATAAACGGCAATAGCCACCCCGTTTCCGAAAGCGGAAGAAAGGGACAGTAAGCGCAACCCCTTTCCCAAGAGGTCAAACGGTATATACATAAGTTGAAATCCGTTAATTATGCCTAAATACAGATGTGCAAGCACTGCTGCCACAATGGATAAGAAGCCCGTAAATAGTAAGGATAGTCTAATATCTTTCACAAAAGCCATAACACCCTCCCATAAAATCCAATTATTGTTTTGCGATAATTATATCTGCATAATTATCGTTTGTCAATAATTAATCTAATTATTGAAGTAGTTATTGAGTTCTATTCCCGAATAATATATAATTGAATAATATTGGAAAGGAACAGGAAAATGAAGACACTTAGAAAAATAAAGTCTGCCTTTAAGGCAGTACAAATAAAAGTTAAAAATTTCTTTCAGTTGATGATATCAAAAGTTAAAATTTGGGCTAATCGTAATTTTAAGGACATTGGTAAACCTCTGTCGCTTCTTACTGATATTTTTACAAGTATACTGCTGGCTTTGATGCTGTTAGATTCTGGCCTTCCGGAAGCTGTAAGCTTTCTGCTGGCATTTACGGTATTCTTTCTTCTGTTGAACCTGCTGCGGCTGATTGTATTGCCTTTGCTAAAAATGTTCTTAAAAATACCCCCCAGAGGTATCTATCTTTTTCTTCAGTTATTTATTGTATTTTCATACCTATGGGATTTTTCCTTAAACAGCGGCGGAGAAGATACCTATCTGATTTCCAGAATAGCAGCCATAACCCTCGCAGGAGCATTTCTTATTATGCTGAGCTGTTGTTACGCCATTTTCAGATTCCGCAGGAAGAGTCCTTCCTTAATTATTATATTGATTATTACTCTGATCCTGACAAGTGCCGGGGGATATTTATGTATTGGCACAGGCTTTTCCTATAATTATGTTGATAACTATCTGGCTGTGCACAAAGAAGGTGTTGATTCCTCTTACACTGACAGACCAGCAAAAGGTAATCTTAAAACTTCGGTTATAGATTATGGTACGAAGAATGAGGTAATAAAATCACGAACTGCCAACCTTTCAAGTTATGTTGTTTATGAAGGCTTCACAAAGAAATTAAGGGATTTCTACTGGGGTTACAGCATTGACAAAGTTCCTTTAAAGGGCAGGGTATGGTACCCTGCTGACGGCAATAATTATCCGGTATTATTTATAGTTCACGGCAACCATATCATGACAGCAGCTTCCTACAAAGGTTATGACTACCTGGGTGAATATCTTGCCAGTTTCGGTTATGTAGTGGTTTCCGTAGATGAAAGCTTTCTAAACGGATATATAAACAATGGTTTATCCGGGGAGAACGACGCAAGAGCAATCCTTTTATTGAAGAACATGGAAGAGATGAAACGAAAGAATAAGGAAGAAGGGAATCCGCTTTACGGAAAAATGGATTTTAATAACCTGACTCTTGCTGGTCATTCCAGAGGCGGGGAGGCAGTAACCGTAGCTGCTCTCTATAACACATTAAAGCGCCTTCCGGATAACGGGAACATAAGTCTTTCCTATGATTTTGATATCAGATCCATAATAGCCATTGCCCCCTGTGCCGACCAGTATCGTCCTTCTGACAGGGATGTATCGCTGACCGATGTAAATTATCTATTAATTCATGGATCCAATGACCAGGATGTTTCCTACATGATGGGTGAAAAGCAGTATAACAATACTACCTTTACCGGTGAGAATGATTATTTCAAATCCTATCTATACATAGCGGATGCAAACCATGGACAGTTCAATACCAAATGGGGAAGGTTTGATATCAGCGCTCCTTTTAATATGATGCTAAATACCAGGAATCTTTTAAACCCGTCAATACAGCAGGATATCCTGAAAATAACCGTGAAACAGTTTCTGGATGCCACAATAAAAAATGATGTTACTGCCAGGAATTTCTTCCGTGATAGTAAAACATTGCGCTCCGAACTACCTGTTAATCTCTATCTCAACGGTTATGAAGACAGCAGTTTTGATACTATCTGCAATTATGAAGAAGATACGGATATTACAACTGCAACCAATGAGAATGTCAGATTATCCTCTGCCGGCTCCTCTTATTGGTATGAAACCCAGGTATATTATGAATTAAACGGTCCTGACCGTGATAATTATGCCTTAATCTATTCCTGGAAGAAATCTTTATCCTCCTATTACGATATTGCTTTTGATACACCTTATTCTGAATCAATGCAGTATTTGCAATTTAACGTGATGGATGATAGAGAATTCACGATCAAGGAGAAAGCAATAGACCCGCTGGATTTTACAGTCAAACTTACGGACTCAAAAGGAGAAACAGCATTTGTAACCTTAACGGACTATGCTGCTATCTATCCTTCACTGCCTGTAATGACTACGAAACTTCAATTCTTTAATAACACACCGGTATTTAAACATTATTTTCAAACTGTGCGGCTGCCTCTTGAAGCCTTTCAAATCAATAACAATAATATTGATACCTCTGATATTACAGACATCCGCTTTCTCTTTAATAAGCTGGAAACCGGAAAAATAAAGCTAGATAATATTGGTTTCGCAAGATAATTCTTAATTACAACCAGGTGTTAAAAATGCAACTCCTGCATAGATTATAATAAAAACAGGAATTAACCATGAAAAAATTTTCTGTTCAGGGTGCTGTAATAAGCGCAGGTATAGCCTTATTAACCGGTATGCTCTCCAGCCTGTTATCCGGTGGCCAGCAACAAGTATATGGGCAGTTGATACTGCCTCCCTTTGCACCGCCTCCCTGGTTATTTGGCGTAGTATGGCCTATTTTATACATATTGATGGGAATAGCTGCTTATCTTATCTACATTACACCGGCATCATCGGCAGATAAGCAGGTAAGTCTATTCTACTATGGAGCCCAGCTCTTTGTTAACTTTACCTGGAGCATTGTCTTCTTCCGTTTCCAGGCTTATGGGCTGTCCGTATTGGTGTTGGCCTTTTTACTGGTATTAGTTACCTTTACTATGATCTATTTTTTCGACCTCAACAGATTGGCGGCATTATTGCTGTTACCGTATTACCTATGGCTGTTAGTGGCATATTACTTAAATATCGGAATATTCCTGCTAAACCAGTAGTAATCATATTTTCTGAATTGCAATTTTGGGGACGCAGCATCACTACGTCCCCAAAATCATGCCTTGCTGTATTTCCCAAGTTGCCTCCCAAATGGGAGCCTTCAGTCCGGCATATGCAGTTTACAGCCCCCCTAGCATTGGGGGTTATATCATTCTATCTCAGTAATTGTACCACTAATATTTTTGACAAGGGGAAATACTATAACAACCTTGAACAAATCGCCATCAGTCGTAACGGTAAAGGTTCCATTCTGTAGTCCGGTAAAACTCTTGGCAATGGCAAGCCCCAGTCCTGAGCCTTCCGAATTTCTGGCTTTGTCTCCTCTTACAAAGCGTTCAACAATCTCCTCTCCGGTAAAATTCAGTTCCTCGCTGGATATATTACGTAAAGTGATAACCGTATGTTTATCTTGAATCTCCAAATCAAGATAGGCTCTGGAACCACGCTGGGCATATTTACACATGTTATTCAGCAGATTTTCAAATATCCTATAAGCTTTATCGCTGTCCAGCTTAACAATAACTTTATCCTCCGGCATCCTGACTCTGAAATCAATCTCCGCCGCAGCAATTCTGTCACTCATTTCAAAATGTACCTGTTTTATTAAGGCCGTAAGATCCATCTCTACCGGATGTATGGTTATGGTATTGCTGGCTGCTTTGCTCATCTCAAAGAGATCTTCTATGAGGAGCTTTAAGCGAAGTGCCTTTCTGTCCAGAGTTTCCACATAGGATTCTTTTTGCTCTTCTGAAATATTCTTATCCTTTAACAAATCGATGTAAGTAATAATAGCAGTTAAAGGTGTTTTTAAATCATGAGAAACATTTGTTATCAGTTCTGTTTTCATTTTCTGACTCTTGGTTTCTTCCAGCACAGCTCTTCGGAAACCTGTCTGAACCTCCATAAGCTCATCTCTTAAGGAATTGAATACTCCCAGATCCTTCTCAATGGATATATCCAGTTCCCCCTCTGATATGCTGCTGGCAGCAGCTAAGATCACCTGATAATCTGAAGCTAGTTTGTCTTTGTGTTTCTTTATCAGATAGAGAAGTATACCCGTATAAATGATAACAGCAAATATTCCCACGAACCAGAACATGCAAAAAACAATTAAAAGAAGCATATTGCAGCCCAGGAGCAGCAGCAGTTTCTTATTATCCTTTTTACTCATATCAAAGGAGGTTGCATATCGGAATAATTTTCTGACCTTTCTTATAATCCAGTTCATATACCTTCCCATTAAGGAATTCTCTTTTACGTATCTGACCGGCCCCTTTATAAACAATTCTCTGATGGACAGTACACCTGTAAACCATACGAACAGAATCACCACCCATATGAGAATATTAAAGACATAGGAAACACCTCTTGCGGCATTTGTCCCTAAGATATTATTCGCGTTTAATTCAAACAAATCGCCCCATACTGTTTCATTGATTAATGGCAGGAATATCTCACTGTAAAATGCAACGGTTACTGCAAATCCAATCAAACATATTTCGATGGGAATACAGGCTTCAATTCCTTTTCCTATTCGCAGAGGTTTTATTATCGGAAGTATGAATCCCAACAGTACTACAATCATCATAGCTGCTGTAAATAAATAAGCTCCGCCAGCTTTCCCATAGGCATCGTTATTAAGCTGTTCCATTAGATAGCTGTATTGCCAGGTGTTTACGTTTGAAAGAGCTTCTTCTGAACGGACAGCATATACTACCGACATATCAGAGGGTTTCTTTACCCGGCTTGCATACCATGCCGGATTCCCCCAATTTCTCTCAACCATCTGTTGAGTCAGATTCTGAGCCAGATAGGCATTTGCATTATCGCCCATAATACCATGAAAGTATGGTACTGTTACATTCCCATCTTTATCAAATTTTATAACTGCATAAAAATAATAATCCTCCTGGATTTTCTTGATTTCCTCTGCCATATTAACGGAATCTAAAAATGCATTAAGCTTTGTACCTGTATTGCTTATTATCTGCCCGCTTTGGTTATCAATGCCATAATACTCTAAAGCATAGGCAGAGAGGGTATTATAATAGAACTCATAGCTCCAGTTATCCATAAGGTCTGCAAAATCTTGTTTAAAGGATTCCATATTCATAGAATCTTTGTATTCTTCTGTATAATCCTTGAAATCTTCACTGGCTTTTGTATTCGTATCATCTTCTGCGGTATCATATATTTCCGTATCGCTGTTTACCGTATCGTTATTCTCAAGGAACACACCGCTTGCATCAAGCTTTTTATTATTTTTCTGTCTAGCAAGATCCCATTTTAATACATAAGTACCCTGAAAAAGCTTATTTAAGAACGCTTTCTTTTCAGACTCTGAAAATTCATTAAGCTGCTCCTGTTTTTCTTCTTTTTCTTTCTCAATGAAAACCTTTGCATTTTCTGCTATCGGCTTATATAGCAATACAATGAATGCAGCCAGAATTGAGAGGAGTACGATACTTACATATAACCCCGCTCCCTTTTTATCGCTGCTGTTTTTCAATTTTATATCCAACGCCCCACACCACCTTCAAATATTTTGGTTCCTTCGGGTTGTATTCAATTTTCTCCCGAAGATTGCGGATATGTACCATAATGGTATCTGTATTTACCGCGCGTTCATTCCATACTTTTTCATAAATCTCCTCAGCAGAGAATACTCTGCCGGGGTTCTTCATCAAAAGAGTCAGTATCTTAAATTCTAATGGCGTCACTTTTACAGGATTTCCATCCACGCTAAGGGTAACTGTGTTTTCATTAAGCTCCAGTCCACCTACTGTGTAGACATTCTCTTCTTCCTCTTCCTTTTCTTTATCACTTAAGATATCCAAATACTTTTTATACCTGCGAAGGTGAGAATTAACCCTTGCCAGTAATTCCAGCGGAGCAAAGGGTTTGGTTACATAATCATCGGCACCGCACTGAAATCCCGTCAGCTTATCCAGTTCTTCCGATTTGGCAGTGAGCATTATTATAGGAAAATCGTATTTTTCTCTTATTTTCATGGTCATAGTAATGCCATCCATCCCCGGCATCATAACGTCTACAACAGCAAGATGGATTTTCTCTTTTTCTGCAAGGGCAAGACCCTCTCTTCCGTTTTCTGCCTTTATTACTTCGTATCCCTGATTCTTAAGATAAATACCAATGCCCTCTAATATCTCCCTGTCATCTTCCACCACTAATATACGATAAGCTTCCATATTTCCTCCCTGATTTACGCATTTTCTCTTTATCTTGCAATTTTTGTTATAAAGAGTTTAAATGCTTTTCATGCTTTACCGGACAGCTCAGGATATATATCCGATAGAATGAATTTTACTCCTGAGTCTGTTCTTCTTTTTCTTTTCAATCAGGTTTATTATACAACATTTGAGGGACATACGGAAAGACCTTCGTGTCAGAATAGATTTTCTATAACATTTAATCGGGATTTTTTTCGTATTTACTTCTTTTTTCTCCAGTAACATTTCATACCTCCGTTTAATTTTGTCTTGGATATTAGATATTATAAAGAATGATTATTAAAGACACCTGCAGATAAAACGAAAGAAATTCGAAAGATTTTAGAATATTTAAATTAGGTACAGCTGAAAACTATTCTCCTTCTGATGTATCACACTTGCATAATGATTTTGAGAAAATCAACTCCTTCATTATTCTTAAAATAACTAATGAAAAAACTCCTGTATTATACGAAGGCTTGACTGCCAGGTAATAATACAGGAGTTTATTATAATTTATATGCTATTTCGCTACTTCTAAGGTCTCAATAAGGTATTTGACTACCTGTTGAACATCCGGTGAAAGGTTATCTGATATATCTGATACGGTTATCTGAATTAAGCTTTTCTCAGTATAAATATCATAAATGGTCTGTTTTGCTGTAGTACCATCATAAGTTAACTGAAAGCTTGTTAAATAACCTACTCCAAGATCTGTATCAAACTTATCTACAGTAACACTATCCACCGTTACCTCCAGACCTTTTTGTGCGTACTGAGATACCAGTAAATCGGCAGTTACATCTTTATAAGCTGTTTCTAAAACAGAAGTTTCAGGAATACCGTCTGTATCAATAACTAACATTGAAATACCGGATACATTTGTATTTTCATCACTAACAGCAGGTATAAGGGTTATTTGTCTGTAACCGGCAGCTTCTGCTTCTGATTTCGTCCAATTACTTGGATAGATATAAGTTACATTACCAAAAGTTGCTGCCTGAGCTTTAAAGGGTGCTCCATCAACCAGAGGATTAGCAGCCACAGCTGCTTTCACAGTTACAGTACAGGTATATTTCTTTTTATCAGCTGTAGCGGTTATCGTTGCTTTTCCGGCTTTTTTCGCTGTAACCTTTCCCGTCTTACTTACTGCAGCTACGGTACTCTTACTGGATTTCCAGGTAACCTTTGATTTGGTGCCTGTAATTTTAAGTACTTTCGATTTACCGACCTCCAGGGTTAACTTTTTCTGACTTATGGCTGTTTGTGCAGCTTCTGCCTCCTGAAGATAATTCGCTGGAAGTGCTGTCTGAAATGTCATTGAAAGCATCATAACAATAGCCAGCATTCTTCCGAATTTTTTAAATTGTTTCATTTAGGTCCTCCTTTAATATTGTACATACTAACCTATTATATCCTTTTCAAAAAAAAGTTTCCAGTTAAATCTGGTAAAATATTCTTGATATGGTATACTAGAGATGCTTTTCATTAAAGGAGCCTTGACTAAGGAGTATCGAGTGAAACTTTATGCTATGTATGAGTTCTGCTTAAAAATGCTTTGCATTTTTTCATTCTAACGGTTCAAAAGCAAGCTTTACCCGATATGTAATGGAATCTGTCTTAGCAGTATTCCAAGAATCACTGCAGTTTATATGGAAAGCAGATGTATTCAAAATTGTTAAGAAAAGAGGTTTATATGCAAATTACGAAAAAACTACAGCTTAAAAAATTCTTGTCGGCAGTAATAATCCTTCTCCTTCTTACCGCCACCCCTTTAACAGCTATAAATGTTAAAGCAGCTGACAGTGCTGTACTTAATGTTTCTCAGACCGCCAGCCAGACAGCCTCTGTTGATTTAAAGGCTTTCGCGGAGGAGAAAGCTAAAACACTTACCTCGCTGTATGGATTAGACAGTGTATCTTACGCACTCATTGACAACGGAAATATTATTCTTTCCCAAAAGTATTATTCCCAAGCAAAGAAATACGAAACAAAAGCATCGGATGTATATGGTATAGGTTCAATCAGTAAGATATTTACTACGGTTGCAGTCCTTCAATTATCCGGTCAGGGTAAACTTTCTCTTGATACACCTGTTGTAGCCTATCTGCCGGAGTTTACCATGGCAGATGACAGATATAAGGATATAACTGTCAGAATGCTTCTAAATCATTCTTCCGGACTTATGGGAAGTACCCTGAACAATTCCATACTCTTTCAGGATAAAGATACCGTCGCTCATGATACCTTTCTGGAAAGCTTAAAAAGTCAGCGCCTGAAAGCCGCTCCGGGATCCTATTCTGTATATTGCAAAGATGGCTTTACCCTGGCTGAAATATTGGTTGAAAAAGTTTCAGGAATGAGTTTCAGCCAATACATAAAAGATAATATAACAACTCCCTTAGGTTTAAAGAAAACTCTGACACCTGTTGAGAGTATCCCTGCCGGTCTTTTATCCGGTACCTATGCAAAATTATTAAAAACACCTCTTCCAACAGAGTCCTTTCTGGCAATAGGCGCAGGGGGAATCTATTCCTCAGCTGAAGAACTTTGCCGGTTTTCCCAGTTATTTATGACTGCCGGTTCTTATGTAAATGTATTGTCTGCTCAAGCTTCAGATTCCATGGAGAATCCTGAGTATGCCAAGGGACTTAATCCCACACAGGGAAGCTCACTGACTTATGGACTGGGCTGGGACAGTGTAACTACTTATCCGTATGAATCCTATGGAATCAAAGCCCTTGTAAAGGGCGGTGATACCCTAACCTACCACGGCAGCCTGACTGTCTTGCCAGAGGAAAATATGGCTATTGCAGTTATGTCCTCCGGTGGCAGCAGTCTTTACAATCAGGTTTTCGCACAGGAAATTATGCTGGAAGCCCTAAAGAGCAAAGGACGTATAACAGAAATCAAACCTGACGAGACTTTCTCCCTGCCGAAAAAAACTGCCATACCAGCCGACCAGAAACAATACGAAGGTTATTACGGCAACTTCACCAATATGTTAAAGGTCACAATGAAAGATACCGGAACCATGACACTCACCAGTCTGCTAGCTCCCGCCTCACCTCAAATATTTTATTACACTGGTAATGGTAAATATTACTATACCGATGGCACCTATTATTTATCCTTTGAAAAGAACACAAATGGAAATACCTATATTTATTTTTCAGGTTTCACCAAACTTCCGGGCCTGGGTCAGAGTCCTTCTTCCAGTTATCTGGCGCAGAAACTAACTGAAAACCCTCTTACTGCTGAGGTTGAAAAAGTCTGGAAAGCACGTTCCGGCAAAACCTATTTCCTGTTGTCGGAGAAATACTCCTCCCAGCTATATGTTCTTTCAACCCCCTATTCTGCTATTCAAATGGCGGAGAGCATTAAAGGTTACTGGATAAATACAGTGATAATAGATAAAGATCATGCTAAAAGTCCTTTCCAGATTCCTGGGAGTTATGGACGGGACCTGACAGATTATCGTTTCTTCCGGGAAAATGGCATAGAATACCTGAATGCCGGGGGAAATATTTTTCTCTCTTCTGACAGCCTTAAGACACTTCCGGCAAAAACTGCAAAATATACTGTAGGAGAGAAGGGATATGCCTCCTGGTATAAATTATCCAGTAATACTGCTTCAAAGAAAATAACCGTTACGGTACCTGCCAATGCTTCTTTCGCAGTCTATAACGAGAAAGATGTTTGTATAACCAATTACTACCTTAATAAAAACAAGACAATAACCCTTCCAAAGAAAGGTTATATCGTATTTATGGGTAATGCCGGTTCCGTATTCCATTTAAATTTCGCCAAATAGAAAACTGCTGTAGATTATAAAAGGGACTGTTTCTGGGAAACAGTCCCTTTTCCCTTGTATCAGGACGCTAAGGTCATCCAATACTAAGGTTTCAATGCTTATTCAAATTGCTTATTCAATTGCAATATAACCTCTCTTATCTTCTATCCCTGTATATGATTTGGGAACCGAAAGACGAAGTATCCCATCCTTAAAAGAAGCCTTGATATCTTCCTCTTTCACCTTATCTCCCACATAGAAGCTTCTCCTGCTGCTACCTGTAAACCGCTCCCTTCTGATATAGTTTCCATCCTTTTCTTCTTTATTCTCATTCCTGCTAGCGGTAATGGTTAAATAACCATCTCTTAATTCAGCATGCAAGTCTTCTTTTGTAAATCCGGGCAATTCCATATCTATGAGGTAATTCCCATCCTTTTCCTGCACATCTGTTTTCATCATCTGAGATTGATTAAACCATGCTGGTGATTCCAAAAAAGACTCTTTAAACATTTCATCAAATAAATTATTCACTCTGTTTTCCAGAAACATAGACTATACCTCCTTAAATATTATATATGTTATTGTTGTTATATATATTATATAACACTAATATTGTTCAATGTCAAGCGTAAAATAGAAATTTTTTAACCAGGTCATTGCTGTAATCAAAAATGAGCACAACTTCTTCCGTACAATACTCTTTTCTTACAATAAGAAAGCTCTTATGCCTTTGAAAACAATATAAGTTGGATATAAGCTCTCCTACATCCATCTATAAAAGGTCCGAGTAAACATCGTTTTTATATTTGAATAATGAAAAGCCTAATTCAACTTATATTGTTATTCTGGATTTAATTCCCTGGATTGTACATCAAATGTATTATCGTTTTTTTCCTCAAGTATTCTGCCACATAGATCAAAGCGTCAAGAACTATGCGTAAATACTTCACCCGGGTTCACCACGCCGTTCAAATGGATCTGATACCGGTTGTATTATAATCTTCTGATATGTTATAAAATCATACTATCGTGTTTTAAATTTGCGAGAGATAAAACACTTATATAACCAACATATAAATTTAGCTAGTTGTACAGTTTTAAGATTTCTCTGGCCTCTGCCACGGATGCAACTTTAAGTCCCATAGCGTGTATCAGCTCAGCTAACCTTTCTACCAACTCATAATTTTTTGTAGCACTTTTATCCGGAGCCAGATATGCGCTGTCCTCGAAGCCGATACGTACTTCCGCGGCTCCCATGGCAATTGCAGCAGCGAGAAAAGTCCAGTTATCCCTGCCATAATGAGTGACACCCCATAAGCAGTCTTTTGGAACAAAGGACTTAAACGCATAGAGAGCTTCTACTGTAGGCTGCATCCCCCCTCTGTGGCCGAATACCAGATTGAAGAAGACCGGCTCAAGAAAAGGCTGCTCTTCTCTTATCTTATTGATATTATCAATCATTCCAATATCAAAGACTTCTATCTCCGGCAATATTTTTTTCTCATAACAGACCTTGGAGCAATATCTGATATCCTCCAGAGAATTTCTATAAACGGCATCTCCCAGATTGGTGGAGCCACCGTTTAGAGAAGCGGTTTCTGCTTCAGGATACGCTAAAGGATTGCACCTTTCCCGGATATTCATATCAGAGACCCCGCCTGTGGAGGTCTGTACCACAACATCCCGCTGCCTTAGCACTTCATCAAATATCTCACTCATCACAGATATGTCAGGCGTAAGTTTCCCCTCCCTGTCTCTGCTGTGAAGATGGCACATGGAAGCTCCTGCGTCTATGCTCTTTACAATATCTTCTGCTGTTTCCTGTACAGAAAAGGGTCCTGTTGCTGCATTTACAGGAGCAAGGGATAGGATTACCTTGTTCATACAATTTCCTCTCTTTCATAAATATAAATTTACCTTGCTTCAAGTGCCAAAAGGCAGCTTCAATATAACAAAAACTATTCCTTTAATCCAAACTTTACAAAACTATAAGAATCTGTCCAATAGTTTTTCGTTCTGTCCGCTATGTCTGTAGCATCTGCTTCTGACTTACGCTCCACCCAGCTCCATTTCCCCGTGAAGCTGTCAGGACCAACATTATAGCATTCCCCGTCAATATGATGATGCGGTCCTAGAAGGTTACGGTTTGAGGCATAGATCCATAGCTTGATTTCATTAATACCTTCCTTTACATAGTCACTGATATCAGCAGTGTAAGGAGCCCATAAAGAAGCCTTAACCTGATACCCGTTTACGAAGATCTTAATCAGCGGTGCATTCTGTTTTCCGAAATCCAGCAGATACTTTTTATTCTTATCAGTAATTTCAATATTCTGGCTGATTACCATATCCTCTGCAAAAAACAGAAGTCCCTGTTTGCTAAATTCATTTCCGGAAAAAGCAACCGGTTTATCCACTACCAGAAAAGGTCCGTCACTAAACATAGCTTCCCTTTCCACATTTCTGAAAGGAGTTTTAGAAACAACACCGAAATCCCCTAAGAGGTAAATACTCTCTAATTCCACCTCGTAGGTAATTTTATTCTTTTCCGTCTCATAAACATTTTCACCGAAGAGTACATCATATACCTTTTGACTCTGGCGGAAGGTGGTATGTAAAGTTACTTCATTTCTGCCGTTTATGACAGTAGGCTTAATGTCTACTTTATGAAATGTCTTATCTTTCCAATAGCCGGCTTCTTCCTTGTAGGAAATAGGTGTACCATTCACTGTAATGCTAAATATTTTCGCCTCTTCAACCACCAGATAGAACTCTTTATTGGCTTCCAGATTAAGGTCAGCCTCGAAAGTAAAATTCATGGTTACTTCACAAGGTCTTCTAAGCTCCATCAGAATATCCTGAAGCTTGATAACCGATACCGGCCCCATGACTTCTCCCCCGTCAATACTGTAAGTGCAGATATCAAGAGTAAGTGAATTCAAACCAAGCTTTTCAATTTTCCAGTCCCTTTGCAAGCTTATGTTTTCGTATTCTGCAACAGGTACAGAAATTGTCTGAGGTGCCTTTGTCTGTTCCAGCATAAGGATATAGGATTGCATCGGTCTAAATTCCAGTGTAAAGACGGTCTTATCCTTCTCTGCCGAAAATCCTATTACTTCCTCTTCTCCAGTCTCCGCCAGCAGTCGTTTTACCTGATAGCTGCCATTAAGTACTGTGACCTCAGCCTGATAGGTCTCCTTCTGGTCATGATTAACAAGGAAGAGCAGGGTTCCTTCCCTGGTTTGCCTTTGCTGATACGAGATGCTGCTAATCTCATTATTCTTATCTGCTATACTCAGAGACACCAGCTTTACCTTTTTGAGATAGTCTCTGATTTCTTCCGCCTTAATAGTTACGCAGCCAGCTCTTAATTGCGTAAGTTCTTCTTCGCTGCCATTGGTAAAAGTGGGGAATCTACCTGCGCTTAGTACAACACCTCCTTTTTTCAGAAACTCCAATAATAGTTTCACAGTAGTTTTATCAATGGAATGCATATGAGGAAGTATTACGGTTTTGTAAGCAATTTTACCAAGTAGGAATTGTCCTTCCTCTATACGTCCATGATTCTCAATAATTGTCTCATCTCCGTAATGATAGCTTATATGATTTCCGGAAAGACTTACAGAGATTTTGGTAAATTCATCATCTAAGACTCTGATATCCTCTGTTCTGGTACCATCATAGGTTACGTAACCACTTCTCATTGGATGCAGCAGAAGTACATCAGCTGACTGATTTCCTTCTGACAGTGCCACACATAAGCGTCCAAGATAATCATTGAATTTTTTGTAATCCTTCCACCAGGTCTGCTGATGGAACAATGACGGTGGATAATCCCTCTTTCTGGAGCCTCTTATTGTATATGCCTGTAAATGCTGACAGATCATGTTAACACCGTTCACAAACTGCCACTCAGCAATCCATTTTAATTCTTCAAAGGATACATTCCAGCCGCAGAGTGCAAAAGACTCTGTTATTACTTTGTCTTTTCCCAACTGGCAGGCGGCAGAGCCAACCTGTTTCCCGATAACAGGAGTGGAAATGGGACGCCTTAGCCAATCAATCCCCGGAATATGCATGTATTCATAAAAAGGCATAACTCCGCCGGTACTGGTCATCTGACTAAAAATACTTTCCTCCATCATAATATGTCCGGTAGATTGACAGCCATGTGCCTCACACCAGTCATATATGGTCTTCATATAGCTCTTTACAAATAAATCGTTTACCAGCTTCCAGAAATCATAGCGGAATTTCTCATAATTACCGGATTTGATAAATAGAGAAGGCAGACAGNNCATAACGACTCTTAAAATTCTCAGTCAGATCATCGGACCAAGGCAGCTCCCCGAAATGATTGCAGGTAAGTCTTGGTTCATCGGTAAAGAATCCTTTTATATAGGTTCCGAAATCTTCCCCATATTTTTCAAAGTAAACCTCATGGGTGCATTGTAAGAATGCCTCCACTGCCCTCTTATTCATTGTATCGATATAATATGGATTTGTATGTCTTCTAACAGCAAGAAATTCCTGTCCATCATTTAACAGCGTATTATAATCCCAGTCAATCTTAACATAGAACTCCCTTTCCTTATCATACAGGTATACAGCTAAAATGGCTGCTTTATCAATATCTTTTAAGGAAGTATATCTTTCAAGGGTCATGAATTTGGCATGATAATCTGCTGAAAGCGCCGGAACGATTCCTCCTGCAAAACCACTGGGCCAGCCTTCTTCATCATAGAGCCAGACATCCAGGTCGACCTCTTTTCCTTTGTCTATTCCGGCTTTGATGCATTCAAACCATTCTTCTCCCAGATAATCCACCTTTAAACCGGATCTGGCATGGAAGAAAGCACCTCCCACGCCTGCCTGTTTCATTTCCACTATCTGATTCTGTATTTCCTCTTTCTCCAATTGATCATTCCAGGACCAAAAAGGTATCGGCCGGAATTTATTGGAAGGATTTTTAAATTCATTCATCTTAATAACCATGCCTTTCTTATAGTCTGCAGATATATTGAGCTGCAGCCATTTCATTCACCATTCAGCCTCTCAGTACAATGTTCTCTAAATACCTGTGCACCTTCTGCTGTTGAATTCACTCAGTCGAATATTCAAGAGAATGCTTGGGGGGCTTACATCAAAACCTGAATAATACACTATTCGTAATTCAGAACAGAATAATGCATAGGTATTTGCAGAACATTGTACTGCTTGTGTTTTATATTATTTACGTCAGGCCGGATGTTCTTACACTAAATCAATTGCACGCAACATTTGCAGACTGATGTTACTGTCATATATCAGAGTGAGAATATACTTTTTAATTGTTCACACCAATACTGTCTTTCTATAAATTTCGCATCAATTTAAATTCCCTGTTATACCTTCTTCCCAAATTCTCAATGCCATATATTCCTTTGAAGGGAGGTCTATTCTAAATTTGTTACTAAATACACCTCTGTCTTCGATTGTCATATTCCAGGTATCAATTACCTGTACAACATATCGCTTTCCCTGCTGGAATTCAAATTCCTTAAAGGCAGGTCTGGTGTGACCGGTATAAAAGAGATAATATTTACCACTATAGCCGGGGTGGGAAGCAGTAGCACAGTTATCCTCCCATTTCTTCATTTCTGCCGGTTTCAGACCATGACCAGGTGTTTGCAGCAGCAGTTCATATAGAAACTTAAGTCTGACTGCAGATTCACCGTAGAGTACGCCGCCATGGGACCACCAGAGTTTATCCTTTTCATGCATATAAGTTTCTCCGTGTCCGCAGTAACCTCCTCGTACAGTTGTTGTCCAAAATAACCTTACCATTTCTTCGGCAGTAAGATTCCCCCAGGAAAAATTAATATTTCCTTCGTACCCAACCTCATCAAAAACGACCGGCTTACCATATTGTTCTCTTAATGCTTTTGTACCTGCTGCGGACAGATAGATTTCTGTACGCTGTACACTGCAGTGAGTGACCCAGGGTCTTGTATAATCATACAGGAGCTTGCAGTTGTGAATGGAACGAAGCCTGCGGTAAGGATCTTTCTTTACCAGGATATCTGCATATTCTTCCCAGTCTTTTAAGCCTTTTTTCTCACACAGGTCATACTCGTTAGCAAGTGACCACCATACATTACGGTAAGCTGCGAATCTGGCGGTTACATAATTAATATACAGCGCGCTGCTTTCACTGTCCATCTCTGAGAAACCCCATCTGTCATAGGGATGCATCAGAATCAGATCTGCTTCAATCCCCAATTTCATTAAATCCTGAATCCGCTTCTCGATGATTCTAAAATGCTCCGGGTTAAACCGTTTATAATTCCAGCTGTTATCAGGATTCGACGGTAAATATTCCATAAAATTATCCTTTGAGATTCCGCTGATATCGCAGGGCTTGCCTTCGTAAGGATAGGAAATCGGCTCATACAGGTTATAATCATAATGCTTTGGAAAAATGCAAAATCTTATTTTGTTGAAGGGGCTTTTTCTTAATGTATCAAGTGTTTCCAGCTGCATGGCTTCAGGCTGGTGAGTCCATGCATAGCAGGTCGTACCGACGGAATAATAAGGTGTTCCGTCCTCATAGGCAAAATGATAGGTATCACATACCCTGACCGGCCCATGGTTATTGTCCGTGGCTGCCGTAACTTCAAATTGTCCTTCATAAGCAGCTTCTGTAAAGCTTCCTTCTACTCTATATGTATAAATACCTTCAAAGGAGGGCATGAATCTGATTACATATCGGCGGTCTCCGTCATAGAAACCAAATACCTTCTTATTCTCATGCTCACCGCTAAAGTATCCATAAATTTCATAGTCTGTATAGGGATTCCCTTCCTTGTTTCCTTCCAGCACCAGTTCGAAGACTCCCCATTTTTCTGTCTTTTTCATTTCCTCCCTCATAGGTTACCTCTCTTCACTCTGAAAGAAACATTCATAGTTCCTCATAGGTGCTTTTCCCCGTAACTCGTCAGCCATATTTAACACCAGTATATTCCAGTTGATAAATCCTCCGTTCATAATCGGTTCTCCGTCAAAGGGATTGTAATATTCATGAAGGCTTCCGGTTTTCGTTATATCCTCACCAAGTAATCTGAGGGTTCTGTCATACATACTTTGGGCTTCTTTTACATATCCGTAATTTAAAAGCCCTCTGAATACAATATAGTTTGCAACCAGCCAGATAGGTCCAAGCCAGTTCGAGGGATTATTGGTAACCGATAAATCAAACATCTTCTCATCTTTAGCAAGAGTAGTGATTCCGAAATCACTATAGAAGGTATCTTTATCGAACATATGCTTCACAAGGCTTTCTGCCTGTTCCTTTGTGGCAAAGCCTGCCCACATAGGTATGAAACCGGACCAGACACGGATTTTAATCGGCAGGGTATTCCAGAATACTCCTAACCCCTGATGGAACCAATCGAATTTTCTGGTCTTTATATCCACATCCGCGGAATAAAAGAATCCATCTCTGTTATCATAGCACTCTCTTTGTATGGAAGCGATAAGCTGCTCAGATTTCTGCTGGTACCAGACTGCTCTTTCTTCTTCCAGGCCAAGTTTTCTTAGAATCTTTGCTGCTGCCTGCAGCTCAGAAACCATAAAGCTGTTTAAGAAGATATTTGCAGTAGAGAACTTAGGACGACCAAAGGTAGCCGGATCATTATCCATTCCTATCATAATGTCATCACACCAGACAAACAATCCGGGAATTTCAAAAAAGTAATTTTTGTAGTAACACATAAAATATTTATCCAGCTGTTCTATATAAGGCGAAATCCAGCTGTAGTCTTTGAGGTAGTCACTGATCAGACATATCTGGTTGCATAAAAAGGGCTTATGCATGTTCATCATAACACCTTCCTTATGCTTTAGATTCAGGTAAGGATCTGTCCATTTACCGACTTCGATCATCATTGGAATATATCCGTCCTCCAGCTGATGGTCCAGGAAGTTATAGATATTTCCTTTGGCATGCTCTACAACCTTTTCCTTTATGCTGCTATCTTCTTCCTTCTCAAAGAGGTTTAAGAGTCCATAAACGGACCAGTAGGTATCCCAATCCCAAACATTGCCGTCATAAACTGAGCCAGGATCTATAAAGGGATATTTTATAAAGCTTACCGGATTTTTTAGTACACCGGGTATATTCTCTGTTATAAAGTTCCTGATTTTTTTTTCGTAATCTGCCATCTTAACAACCATACCTTTCTCGTGAATCATCCTTTAACAGCACCTGCTGTCATACCTTCGATAACCGCTTTGTTCAGTATCATATAAACAACCAGCATAGGCAATACACTCATGGATACAGAAGCAAAGATCGCTCCCCAGTTCTTGGCACCGAACTCATCCTGGAAATACAGCAGACCCGTCTGTATCGTCTTTAATTTTGTATCATTTATAAAAGTCATGGAGAACAGCAAATCATTCCATTTAAAGAAGAACTGCAAAACCAGTACGGTTACAATGGCATTTTTCATTAAGGGTACTACAATGGTCCACATAAGCTTATAGATTCCGCAGCCATCTACAACGGCAGCTTCCAATATCTCATCAGGCAAGGACTTTAAGAAACCTGTTACCAGATAGATGGAAAGGGATAAACCAAATGCAATATAGGTAATGATGAGACTGGTTCTTGTATTTATCAGGTTCATTCCATTGTATATCTGAAAGAGGGGAATTAATGCAGTTGCTACCGGAACCATGATACCGATTCCAAAAAAGGAAGCCACCTTATCTTTAAATTTCCATTCCATTTTGGTCAATGCAAAGCCGATGGTTACAGAGAAAAAGACGATAAATACCAGCGCTGCCAGTGTATTGATCAGACTGTTCTTAAAGAAGGTTGCCATGTTTCCTCTGGTCCAGGCGTCAATGTAATTCTGAATGTAAAAGCCGTCATTTAATGCATATGCCGGTTTGCTTACGAATTCAGCCGGCTTTTTAAAGGACGCTGTAAGCATCCAGAACAACGGATAAACTTCTAATATAACAAGACCGGCTGTCAACAGTGATATAATAAGTGGTTTTATTTTTATTTTTTTCATATCCTTTATGCTTTTTCCTTTCTGTCAAAGAGGTTAATTAATCTGGAACCTACCACACATAACAAGAAAATAAATACCGCTATAACGCTTCCGTAACCTACCTTACCGTATGTAAAGGAAACACTGTACATGAACATGGACAGGGATTTGGTAGCGCTTCCCGGACCTCCTTTTGTTAAAGCAAGAGCAGATTCAAACATCTTAACAGTTCCGGTAAAGCTAAAGATCATACAGGTTATCGTAATGGGTTTTAAGAGAGGTGAAAGCACTCTTCGGAATAAATTAATGGCATTGCAGCCGTCAATTTTTGCTGCTTCGATAATTTCACCCGGTATATCTAATAATGCCCCATAAAAGATTACGGAATAGAAGCCCATGGCAACCCAGATATCCATGGCAGAAAGTGCTCCAAGTGCTGTGGAGGATTGACCTATCCAAGGCTGTACCAGGTTCTGTAATCCCATATTGGAAAGGATACTGTTTAACAAACCATAGTTAGGCTGAATTTCATAGATCTTAACAAACAGCTGACCAACCGCTACTGTGGGCAATACTACAGGGAAAAACACTAAGGTACGTACTACATTTTTAAATCTGGTAAGCCAAAAACGGAAGAACAGTGCCAATAAAAGACCTAAGCCTACCTGCCCTATCATAACAATAGCTATATATTTTAAATTCACAATCAAAGCATTATGAAAATTTTTATCGTGAAACAGTCTTTCATAATTCGCAAATCCTACGAAATTCCATTTCAATCCGGGTGTTCCTTCATAGACGGAATAATACACCGACCATATTACCGGAAGCATAACAATAATTGTGTAAAGCAGCAGCCCTGGCAGTACAAATAAAGCTATTGCTTTCTTATTTCCTAGTACGTTTTTCATTTTTACTCCGATCTGCAATTGAATATGCGTAAGTCATCTTATAACCCATGTCTACCACGCTAAGGTGACATGTTAATTTATTCTTAACTCAGGTAAATATAATTGTATAGTTGTAATTCTACAATAATGTATGTATTTCTATTATTTTGTATATTAATTTTATATTCACTGTTATCATATCATTTCAAATTAATTTGTCAGTTATCTTTTCCGAAAAATATGGAGCAATAGAAATGCACTTAACTATTGCTCCATATGAATCTTATAAGTTAGAGCCGATTAATACTGGCTTCCGTCGTAAGCATCCTGAATAAACTGCATGTATTCTTTTGCTGTCATATCACCATTAATCAATGTCTGAACATAATCCTGTGCAACTGTTGATGTCTCGCTGTTCATACCGGCTTCATACCAGGTTGTTGCCTTTGTAACTTTGCCCAATTCATCCGCAACAATTTTAGAATAGGAGCTTAAATCTCCGGCTACATCGTATTTATAACCTTTAACAGCACCAAACTGTGTCATAGCTTCATTACCAAGATTCTGTACCATATATTTTAGCCAGCCAGCAGTTCCTTCATCATACTTATCCTGTGCAAGTGCAAGGATATTTCCGCAGTTCATGGAATATTCCGTGATTGGACTGATGGACTCATCAACTACAGGAATATTAAAGAATCCGATGCCGTCTTCACCTGCAGGATTTGTATCTGCTGTAAGGGCTTCTGTAAACCAGCTGCCGTTATAGAAGATAGCCGCTTTGCCGGATAAGAGCATGTTACCTGCTGTATTCTGATCAACGGTTGTAATACCCTCACCAAAATAACCTTTTGCTGCAAGGTCCTGCAGCTTCTGTGCTGCTGCTACATAACCGTCATCTGTGTATTTTGCTGTGCCATTGGCAGCTTTCTGCATTGCGTCGCCGCCCATGCTTCGTACAACATAAGAATTGACTAAACGTGTAAGTGGCCATTTGTCTGCTCCACCTGCAGTAAGCGGCTGAATTCCTGCTTCCTGTAATTTTGCACATACAGCTTCAAAGTCTTCCCATGTGGTAGGTACTTCTACACCGGCCTGCTCAAAGAGCGCTTTGTTATACCAGAAGCCTTCAACATTCATACCAAGAGGCAAATCATATAAATCGTCTGTTCCGGATAAGGTCTTTAAGAGAGAAACAGCACCTTCATCCATCATATCGGAAACACCAAGCTCTTCTAAAGCTTTACTGATGTTTACAAGCTTATCATTTTCAATGAGATCCACAATGGGTTTACCGGATTCATAAACGAATACATCGGGTAAATCATCGGAAGCCACCAGGGTAGCAATTTTTTGTTTTAAATTATCAGAGGAAACAAGTTCAAATTCATATTTGAAGTTTGGATTAACCTCAGCAATATATTTCTTTGTTAAATCAGTTATTAGTTTCCCGTTATCTTTATCTTCCGCCCAAATAGATAAAATCTTAATGGTTTTAGCAGGCTGTGCATCACCGGTCTCAGAATCTCCGGTTTTTGCTGTATCTGTATCTGTATCTTTGCTTGTATCTTCCGTCTTATTTCCGCTGTTTGAACCAGCGTTTTCCGCTTTGTTTCCACATCCAGATACCATTGCCATAACCATTACTGCTGCCAATATTACAGCTAATAAACGTCTTTTCATGTCGTTAGACCCCCTGTAATCAAAATCCTTCTTGAGTTTTGTTTAAATCTTATAGAATTTTCCGGAATTCACTCTATATGTATACAATATCACAAACCAGATTCTTTTCTAGTCACATATTTCTTATAAAATGTATACTTTTTTTATATTTCTGTAATTTCAGTATAATATTTTAACTATTTCTTGCGGATGGAGCCTTTTAATTCGTTAGGTTTTTTGCCGGTATGCTTCTTAAAAATACTGCAAAAATAATGGTAATCATTGTAACCAACCATTTCACTTACCTGGGTAACCTTATACCCTTCCGCCAATAATTCTCTGGCGTGATTTATACGTAACTGGGTCAGATATTTGATATAGGTCATGCCGACCTCTTCTTTGAAAAGAATGCTAAGATATGCAGGATTCATATTAACCATATCCGCTAATTCATTCAGCCCGATATTTTCATTGTACTTATCCTGAATGATGGCCAGCAGTTTTAATATGATTCTGTGATTGCTGCCGGATTTGACCGCTTCCATCTTTTCCGCTATTTTACCGGTAATATCTCTTACATACTCATCTACTTCTTCGTAAGAAGAAAGTACTTCCACTTCCTTGTAGGATGCCATATCCTCCAATTCATACTGCTTCTTCTGTTCCAGAAATATTCCGTTTGCTACACAGAGGAATTTATAACATTCCTGCTTATAGGCAGCGAGTGTATACGACTGAGAAGCCAATACCTCTAAGATTTTTTCTGTCTGAATCTTGATTTCGCCTGCCGATTCATTCATAATACCTTTGATCAGCCTGTCTACGAACCCGTTGAATTGCTGCATTCCTTCCTTCTGATAGCCTTCTTTTCTCTCTGAGGCTTCTTCTTTTGTATGCAATTCCTTTTCAATCCGGTTTAGTACCTCTGTAATCTTTTCAATGGTTATGGGCTTATCCAGATAGCCCTTTACTCCCAGGGAGAGTGCCCTCTTTGCATATTCAAATTCGCTGTATCCGCTGATAACAATAAAGGAAGTCTTTGGTGTGACTTCTTTTGCCTCCTCAATCAGGGATAATCCATCAAGTCCCGGTATACGGATATCTGTAATCACCACATCTGGTTTCGTCTGCTGTATCACTTCCAATGCCTTAATACCGTCATATGCAAATCCCACAATTTCATAATTCAGTTTCTCGCGGCTTATCATTGCTTTAATACCCTCAACAACAATAAACTCATCGTCAATCACCACCATACTATACACTGATATTACCTCCTTTGCTTAAAACAGGAACAACGATTGTTACCCTTGTTCCAACACCAGGCTTACTCTCAAAGGATACCCCATATTCTTCTCCGTAAAACAGCCTGATTCGTTCCTTCACATTGTTGACTCCATAGCCTTTTTCCAGTACTGATAGATCCTCTATGCCTACTCCATTATCACTAATGGTAAAGTATAGCCTGTCCTCCATTCGTTTGCCTTTTATTGCTATGGTACCTTTTCCGATCTTTGCTTCAAGACCATGATACATTGCATTCTCCACAAAAGGCTGAATGATAAAAGTAATTATCCTTAAATCCTCTACCCCTTCAAAATCCAGTTTAAGCTCAAAACGGTCATTGTAACGCATATTCTGTATGAGCATATATTCCTGTATTCTTTTCGCTTCATCCCGTACGGTTATGGTATTATCACCCTTGTTTAAGCTTAATTTGAAGGTATTGGATAAGGCTGCTACCATCCTGGCAATATCATCCTCCTGTTTTATAATAGCCATAAAATACAAGGAATCCAGGGTATTATAGAGAAAATGAGGATTAATCTGAGCCTGCAGCAGAAGCAGTTCTGCTTCTTTTTCATTCAGTTCTGCCGATAATAAACGTTCTCTTAGCTCCAGATTGTTATTTACCATTTCTTTAAATTTGTTTCCGATTTCACCAATTTCACTGTTATCAAACTCTTCTTCTATATGCCGGTTCCCTTCCCCTACTTCCTTAATGGTCTTCTCCAGCTTATTAAGGGGGTTGCTGATTCTGTTGGAAAATAATCTTGAGAAATAAACACTGAAAAGAATCAATATAAAAAATACCAGCAGGATGATCTGTCCGATATACAGACTATCACTGCGGAGCTCCTTCAGCTCGATGACATTTACCGCCATCCAGCCGGTAGATTCATTTAAATAACTGCTGAACAGATATTTCCCTTTATGGTTACCGTTGCTATAGTCCTTTAAAATTGCAGCTTTAGCCGCCATATCACCATTGAAATAAACACCCGGATAGATGCTGTCTTCATCAATTATCATATAGCGGTTGGTGGAATAACCCTCTTTTAGGGTTCCAAAAGCCCTGTCTAACAGCTTTTTATCAATATTAACTATCATAAAACCCATGGATTTACTGTTTTTGGTATTGATAAGATTCTTTACATAGGATATGGTATCCCCTTCCATGTCAGGAATCAGTACATTATAGCCATAGAATACTTCCTTTCCTTTCGCCTTCCTGGCCTGCGTCACCCATTCCTCTTCCAGAATATTGTCATTGGAATAGTACTTCTTATAGTAATCAGATGGGATTCCTCCCTTAGAATAGAATAATATATTGCCTTTTTCATTTACGATGGTTATGCCTTCTATGAGAGGATCATGAGAGGCGAAGTCGCCGATTGCACGATTAATGGTAAGGCTGTTAATACTGGAAAAATATCTCCCGCTCTTGTTGTTTTCATTATCTGCTATGGCTTTAATAAAATTATGATTAACCAGGAGGCTTCGTCCCTGCTCGATAATACTGCTAAGCTGAATATCGATGATATTACTGGAAACCTGCAGGTTATAAGTATGCGCGTATCTGTAATTGTTCTGGATGGTTACCCTTGACACATTGTAGACGGTAACTCCGAGAATTGCTGCAGAAAGCAAAGAACCGACAAGCATGGCAAATAGAATCTGATCCTTAATTTTCAGCTGTTTTATAAACCTCATAAGTCTTCTGACCTTCCCCTTTAACCCTGTCATAGCTTTGACCCCTGTTAACCTCATAGTTTCTTTTAGTCGTATTATATACTTTCCATTGCGCTGGCCTGTTGTCATTTGTATTAAGTCCGCCTTATCAATTGCCACTTATTTTAGCAACTATTTAAAACCCCATTCAGTTGTGATAGTATTACATTTATGCATAAGTGTCAATATATTATGTTTTTTTTATAGATAAATGTAACATTTTGATATTTCTTGTCTTATTTCAAAAGAGAAGCCATATATAAATTGTGAAGCATACAATTCATATATGGCACAATAATACTTATCAACGAGGATTATTTCACGCTGTTTCTCTCAACAAAAGCAGTACATACCTGTAATTTTGTACGTACACCATCATCACCCTTCATCATTTCTATTACTTTTCTTACTGCCATTCTGCCCATTTCCTGCTTGGGAACACGGAGGCTTGTAAGTCCAGGGGTTGAAATCTCGCTAAAGGGAAGATCATCAAAACCGATGACAGAAACATCCTCCGGAATTTTATACCCTTTCTCCTGTAATGCTTTCATAGCGCCCAAAGCTATCATATCATTGTCTGCAAAATAAGCGGTCGGCAAATGAGGTTTACTCTCCAGATATCTTAACATATCGTGGTAAGCACCGTTCATAGTAGTATCAAGTTCCACACAGAATTCCTTATTATCTTCCAGTTCATTTTCAACCAGCGCCGAATGATAACCTGACTGTCTCTGCCGAAATCCTAATATCCGGAATCTCCCCTTTAGGTATCCAATCTGTTTATGTCCTTTATTATAGAGATAATTAACTGCCATTCTGGCGGAATCTGCATTGTTGATCATGACAGCGTTGAAATCCATGTCAAAACTCCAGTAATCCAGTAACAGAACAGGGCTGACAGTATTACGGTATAATTCCAAATCTTCCGCTTCCAATTCCGTTCCCAGTAATATAATAGCCGTCCCCGGCTCATTGACCATCTGTCTGGCCTGCTCTTCGTAATCCGGCTGTCTGGCATCAACATTGCCTATAGCCATCTCAAACCCGGCTTCACGGCACTCCTGTTCAATCCCATTAATCAGCAGTGTAAAGAAAGGAGTATCATCAATTATCAGTCCGTTTTTCTTATAAATAAGTAATTTAATCTTAGTAATTTCCTCTGAGCCCAAATATCCGATTTCTCTGGCAACGCGGAATATCTCATCCGCAGTCTTCTGATTCACACCTTTTTTCTGGTTCAGCGCATTGGAAACAGTAGCGGGTGAAAACCCTGTTATTTCGCAAATCTGTTTTATTCCCGGTTTCAAGCTATCACATCCATTCTAACTTATACTAAAATTTTTATATAAATAATTACATAAATTTTTTAATATGTATTTTTATTTTCTATTTACAGAACTTATCACTGAAAAGCCTCTCATTCTCTTTCTGCCATTGACTCCTCCAGCACTGTAAACCCGTTGATAACACTGGATGTCCCATAATTGCTTGTATACCTGTATTCTTGGACATACAGTGGTACTGCTTTTTTAATATTAACTGATTACACTTTAGAAATCAATATAAAATTCAAATTTCTTCTCAGACCTTCCACTTATATTCTTGATTAATTTTAATATACTATGTGAATATTTTATATTTTTATATAAATTATACTTGTATTTTTATATAAATAATTTATAATGTAGATGTAAATATTTTATTATAAATTTTAAATCCAAATCACAAATCCAAAAAGTACCACAACGCAGGAGGTTTCCACAGAAGAAACTTCATCACACGGAAGAACTTTGAAGTGGGTATAACCTACTCATTTCAAGCTTCTTCAAATTCAGATTTTTTGAAATACTTAAGCTGCCGCAAGTGCAGCTTCGTATCAGTAAAGCACAGAGAGTGTTTTCAATCACTATTTATATGCCGCCAAGCGGCAGATGGAGGTCAGGTATGAAAAAGGTAAGATTAGGTTTTGCTCCGACCAGAAGAAGTATCTTCAGTGCACCGGACGCAATAAAGTATGCCAATTTAACAAGAGAAAGATTAACAGCACTGGGGATTGAATTTGTTGATATTACAGATATCAACGAAGAGGGGCTTTTCTACGATGAGCTGGACAGAGAGAAAATAGCAGAGAAATTCAGACAGGAGAAAATTGACGGTCTTTTCTTTCCACACTGCAATTTCGGTACGGAATACGTTGTGGCAAGGCTTGCAAAAGAATTAAATGTTCCTGTGCTGCTATGGGGTCCCAGAGACGAAAGACCCGATGAGAAGGGTATCCGTTTAAGAGACAGCCAGTGCGGCTTATTTGCAACGGGTAAAGTATTAAGGAGATTTCAGGTTCCCTTTACCTATCTGACCAACTGTCGGCTAGAAGATGCAGAATTTGAAAAAGGCATCCATAATTTCCTTGCAGTATGTAATGTTGTTAAGACCTTCCGCCATACAAGAATCTTACAGATTGCTCCCAGACCTTTCGATTTCTGGTCCACGATGTGTAATGAAGGTGAGTTGCTGGAACGTTTCAACATACAGCTCTCTCCTATTCCCATGCCTGAACTGACAGCAGCAGTAAGAAAAGCAAAAGAAGAGAAAGTGGAAGTAGCCGCTGTAGTGGAATACTGCAGGGAAAATATGAACATAAAGATTAAAGACGAGGAACTGGAAAGTGTAGCTGCTTTAAAAGTTGCCATGAAGAAACTGGCTGACAGCTATGGTTGCAATGCCATAGCCATTCAGTGCTGGAATGCCCTTCAGACCGAAATCGGAATCATGCCCTGTGCCGCCAATTCTCTCCTTAACCAGGAAGGTATTCCGGTAGTCTGTGAGACAGATATTCACGGTGCAATCACCTCTCTGCTGGTAGAAGCGTCCACCCTCGATGATACCAGAAGCTTCTTTGCCGACTGGACAGTAAGGCATCCGGATAACGAGAACGGTGAATTATTACAGCACTGTGGTCCCTGGCCTCTCTCAGTTGCAAAAGAAAAACCCACCATCGGTTATCCTCTTGCCTTTGAGCATCCGGGTGCAGTAGAAGCTGAGGCGAAACACGGCAATATGACCCTGTGCCGCTTTGACGGCGATAATGGTGAGTATTCCGNNTCCTTGGTCATGCAAAAGGCATCGAAGGACCTTATACCAAAGGAACCTATGTATGGGTAGAAGTAGAGAACTTAAACCGCCTGGAGGAGAAGCTGGTCTACGGACCTTATATTCATCACTGTGTGGGCATACATAAAGATGTTGTACCTGTACTTTATGAAGCTTGTAAATATATCAATGTCAAACCGGATCTTTATGACCCCATTGAAGAAGAAGTAAAAGCAAGCATCCGCGGAGAAATCAGGTAGTCTATAAGTATAACCCTTTAAGAGACAGAAAAATAACGAAAAATGACAGAACATTTTCACTTCGATAGAAGTNNGAAGTTAAATCACCGGTTTCACCTTTTAACTTCTATCGGATTAAAGCCGACATAACGGCGGATTGTGAGGTACTAAAATGAATTTAACACAGAAATCCTTTCAGCTTAGAAAAGATGTATTGGATATGATTTACCGTGCAGGAACCGGGCATATGGGCGGGGACTTTTCAGTAATGGATATCCTTGTAACCCTTTATTATAAGCAGATGAATATATCCCCCGAACTAACAGAGGACCCTTTAAGAGATTATTTTATCCTGAGCAAAGGCCACTCTGTAGAATCCCTCTACGCGGTACTTGCCGACAGAGGTTTCTTTCCCAAAGCAGACCTGCTCTCCTATTCCCAGTTTGGCAGTAAGTACATAGGACATCCCAATAATAAGATCAATGGAATCGAGATGAATTCCGGCTCCTTAGGACACGGTCTTTCCGTCTGTGTCGGCATCGCCTTAGGTGTGCAGAAATCCGGCGGCAGCAGTCGGGTATATACAGTAATGGGTGATGGAGAGCTGGCAGAAGGTTCCGTTTGGGAAGGTGCTATGGCAGCCGGTCATTACAAATTGGATAACCTTTGTGCAGTTGTTGACCGTAACCGTCTGCAGATTTCCGGAAGCACCGAAAAGGTTATGTCTCAGGATTCCCAGGATTTAAGATGGGAAAGCTTTGGCTGGCATGTAATCCATGCAACAGGCAACGACATTTCAGCTCTTGACAGCGCCTTCGAAGAAGCCAGAAATACAAAAGGCAAACCTACGGTAATTATTGCAGATACCATTAAAGGCTATGGTGTATCTTTTATGGAGAACAATCCAGCCTGGCATCATAAGGTTCCCACCGCCGAGGAGTATGAAAAAGCAGTAGCAGAATTAGCAGCAAAGGAGGAAGAAGCAAATGAATAAGATACCCAATAGACAGGCAATCTGTGACGTTTTAGTAGAAAAAGCTGCTGCGGACAAAGAAATCTTCGTGCTGTGCAGCGACTCCAGAGGCTCAGCTTCTCTGGCCGAATATGCCAATACCTATCCGGAGCAATTCATTGAGGTTGGTATTGCAGAACAAAATCTGGTCAGTATCAGTGCAGGTCTTGCAAAAACTGGCAAGAAAGTATTTGCAGCTTCTCCGGCCTGCTTCCTCTCAACAAGAAGCATGGAACAGGCAAAGGTTGATGTTGGTTATTCCAACACCAACGTAACCCTTATCGGCATCAGCGGAGGTATCAGCTACGGTTCCCTTGGTATGACCCATCATTCCAACCAGGATATTGCTTCCATGGGCACCATTCCTAACATGAGGGTCTATCTGCCCAGTGACAGACATCAGACCAAATGCCTGATAAAGGCATTATTAGAAGATAACAAACCTGCATATGTACGAGTTGGCAGAAATCCTGTTGCAGACATTTATTCCGAAGAAGAGACACCTTTTACGTTAGATAAAGCCACTGTACTTTCAGAAGGAACAGATCTTGCAATTATCGCCTGCGGCGAAATGGTAAGTATTGCCTTTGACGCCGTTAAGGCCTTAAAAGAACAGGGCATATCAGCAACGCTTCTTGACATGTATTGTATAAAACCCCTTGACAAAGATGCCTTGTTAAAAGCAGCAGCTAATGCAAAAGCCATCCTCACCATAGAGGAACATTCAATCTATGGAGGGCTGGGCTCACTGGTTAGTCAGCTCATTTCCGCTAACTGCCCTAAAAAGGTAATAAACCTGGCACTTCCCGATGAACCTGCTATCTCAGGTAAATCCCCGGAAGTATTTGACTACTATGGACTTAACAAAGAGGGTATCATAAAAACTGCAATGGAGTTAATGAATGATGTCAAATAACTATATATTAAGCATAGACCAGAGTACCCAGGGAACCAAAGCCCTGCTTTTTGATAGAGACGGAAGGGTATTGGGAAGAAGCGATTTTTCTCATGACCAGCTAATCAATAGCTTGGGATGGGTGGAGCATGACCCTTTTCAGATCTATAACAATACCCTTTCTGCTGTCAAAGCTGTTGTAGAAAAAACCGGTATCAACAAATCCGATATCTTATGTATCGGTATCACCAATCAGCGGGAAACAGCCGTTGCCTGGGATAAAGAAACCGGAAAACCGGTCTGCAATGCCATTGTCTGGCAGTGCGCCAGAGGTGCCAAAATCTGTGAATCATTGAATTCCCAGGGTGAATTCATACAAAGCCGTACAGGTTTGCCCCTCTCCCCCTATTATTCCGCAGCCAAAATAGCCTGGATACTTCAAAACATAAAAGATGCCAAAGAAAAATCCGAAGCTGGAACTCTCTGCTACGGAAACATGGATAGCTGGCTGATATACAACCTTACAGAAACCCGCAATTTTAAAACAGACTATTCAAACGCCTCCAGGACCCAGTTGTTTAATGTCAGCACCTTAAGCTGGGATGAAGAAATCTGCGGATTGTTTGGTTTAAACAGCAAGTGTCTGGCAGAAGTCTGCGACTCTGATGCCTTATACGGAGAAACTGATCTCTCAGGTTATCTGGATACACCGATTCCTATTCATAGCGTTATGGGGGATTCTCACAGCGCCTTGTTCAGTCAGTTCTGCCATCATAAAGGCATGGCAAAAGCCACTTATGGCACCGGTTCATCTATTATGATGAACATAGGGGCGGCACCAGTCTTCAGCAAAAAAGGGATTGCTACTTCCCTGGCGTGGAAAAGAAACGGTAAGGCTGAATACGTACTGGAGGGAAATATCAATTACACCGGTGCTGTAATAGCTTGGTTAAAGAATGATTTAAAGCTGATTCAAGAGACTTCCGAAGCAGAAGCACTGGCAGTTCTCGCCAATCCTGCCGACCAGACCATTCTTGTCCCTGCTTTCTCAGGACTTGGTGCTCCTTATATGAAAAATGATATTTCCGCTATATTCTATGGCATGACCCGCACCACCGGTAAAGCCGAACTGGTAAAAGCTGCCTTGGATTCCATAGCCTACCAGATTACAGATGTATTAAAAGTCATACTGGAGGAATCCTCCATAGAGCTCAGAGAACTTAAGGTGGACGGCGGTCCCACCAGAAATGCTTATCTAATGCAGTTTCAAAGTGATATCTCCAACCTTCCTGTCCGTGTATCGGATACCGAAGAATTATCAGCAGCCGGAGCTGCTTATATGGCTGGAAGTTCTTATGGCTTCTATGATTTGAAGGATCTTGAAGAAAAAAGCAACGGCGTATATTACCTGCCGAAAATGGAGGAAACAGAAAGAAGCTTGAAATACCAGGGTTGGAAAAAAGCTGTTGATATGCTGTTAAATAGTACAACTTAAAGATTAAGAAAAACCTGCTGTTGCATTTTAACAATGTTGCTGTAATAAGCTTCAAAAACACATTACCAATTTTGTGTGCTATAACCGCACAAAAATAGTTTGCTTTTAGCACACAAAATCGGCAACATTCCCAAAGGAACTTACCCGCATTGACTGCCAGATTTTCTTCCGCAGCCAGTTCTGTAACAGCTTTCTACTTATTCCTTTAGGTAGGAACAACAATAGTCAGAAACATCCTCAACAGCAATTTCGAATCTACAGTTTGCAGGAATCTCAAAGCTTTGCCCTGCTTCATAAGAGGTCCATGTTTCGCTGCCGGGGAGCAGTATATTTATTTTTCCTGCCAATACTTCCATGCGTTCTTTCTCCTCTGTGCTGAATTCATATTTTCCAGGTAAAATAATCCCAAGTGTTTTTCTTGTACCATCCTCAAATAAAACGGTCCGACTTGTCACTTTTCCCTCGAAATATACATTGGCTTTCTTTACAATAGTTACATTTTTCAGCTTATCCATTTTTAGTACCTCCAAGAAATTGTTTTGATTCCAGACATTCCGTGTAAATGATTGGTGAGGGACTGTTGGATACCTTTTGAAATCTCCTGCGTCTGATTTATCCCTTTTTGCAATGCAATATCAAGCGGTTCTCCCTCCATCAGGCTATTGGTAATTGCCTCTGTTATCCCCCCTTTCGTAATCATCCTGGCGACATAATCTTCTTTCTCGATATTATTCTGAAAACAAGGCAGAATCTTTATAGCCCATAGATAAAGTTCAGAAAACAGGGGGTATTCTTTCCCAATTTTATCAATAGCTTCTTGTTGCTGCCCTGGGTTTTTTGTTGTTAAAATTGCCGCAGGCATACAGACACCAGCAGTAAAGACATCTAAATTATCTTCTGTTATTGTTTTAATATACGTTAAATTCATGCATCGCAGCAACATCTTCAAATGTTCATGCTCTGGATACATGGCAGCTACACCTTTTTCAGACACTATAGTATCTGGACCACTAAACATCATACGGTATACATTTATACCTAATATTTGATACAGCAATTCTGCGGATACACCTGCCATACAGGAAACAACAAGTGCTTTTTCCGATATGGGGAAATTTATCAATCCAGTAATATCCTGAGGCTTTATAGTGATTAAAATAATCCCCGCTTCCTGGAATATTTCCTGGTTTGTTGAAAGACATGAGGTTAATCCCTGCGCATTAAGCATTTCATAGGTGCGAGGATTATCTCTGTAGGAAATTAACAGATTCTGTCTCTCGAGCCCCCTGTCAATCAGTGAGTGCGCAATTGCTTGTCCCAAATGACCGCATCCTACAATTCCGATTTTTAGATTATTCAGCATAATCCAATCATTACTTAACAAAATCCACAACTCCTTTCATCTAGTTTGCATTAAATAAGATATAATTTCATTCCTTTGGCACATTGCTTCAAAACGTTCTTTCCCCAATTCATCGATAAGTGCTTTTCCCCAGATATCATGTTTGATGTATTCTTTCGCAGTCAAAATAATACAAGGCGTGGAAGCCCAAATTCCCAAAGTTTCATTATCCGTATCCGCCATTTCACCAATTACCACTTCTTTTGAATCACACGCTACGACATTTAACCTTTTGCCAAGACGTTGCTGTGATCTATCCCCGCAGGATTCCAGATTAACCGTGTGGATACAGCCTGGGTTGTATTCGCCAAATATCCCTGCAATCACTTGTACTCCCCGATACTCCGCAGATATAAGATGTTCTCTTACTGTTTCTGCTTCTTGCGGCCACAGGGATACTAATAAATCCTTCCTGGCGTTTTGAATAACATTTGCTATTTTTTCTATTATTGTTTGGTATCCTGACAGATTCCATGTTAAATCAACATCTGGTAATGGTGCTACATTAGTCAGTAATCCATTCAGACTTTCCATTTTCTCATCCAATTCCTTATAAATTCTTTGAAGAAGTACCTTAGGGTCTATAGGATAATATTGCACCGGTTCTGATGAGCTGGAGAGGATGGCACCTTTATTTTTTAAACTCGTCAGGGTTTCGTAAATCTTTGCAGTTGGGATTTTGGCAATTTTGCTCACTTCATAGCCGATAGCCGGATTTTTTTGAAGAAGTGCAAGATAGGCTTTTGCTTCACTTCATAAGTAGAAAATCCAAACTGTGTCAATTTAAGTATTATATCGTTCATAATAGCTCCTTTAAATATTTATCTATATACTACCTTAGGAGTAAGAAACAAGTCAATGACTACCAATATAAAGTAGAATAACTTTTTTTAATACCCTGATTTTATAACCGGATTACCGGATTAATTAGCATATTAGGAGCTAAAGCAGACACTTTAATGGAGCTGGTTGCTACAAGAAGATAATACGATAACAATTCAAGTGATACAGATTTATCAAAGCAGGAAAAAGACTGGAAGCATCAGATATTGTCAGACTTTTAAATACGCAAGAGTAATAACTTAAGAACTGCATAAAAAACCGCAAACAGCCCATCCAAAAGGTTAACTTTCTTGTGTCAGACAAAATGAGTCTATTAAAAAGGAGTTAACTTCACTTACTGGTTGTTTGCGGTTATATTTTATTAAGCTATTTTTATGGAACTTTCTTTTTTAAACACCTTGTCAATCTTAACCTTTAACTCATCAGAGATTTCTGTCAGGGGAAGTCTAAGTTCAGGAGAATCAATCAGACCGATTTGATTTAAGCAATATTTAATAGGAGCAGGATTAGGCTCTTCAAAAAGCAGTGGAATTAATGGATAGATTTCCTTCCAGGTAATAAGCGCTTCTTCTGCATTATTGGCTTTGATGTCTTTGTATATTTTCACAAACTTTTCTGTATTTGTATGAGCGGAAGCCATAATCCCACCTGCACCGCCAAGGGTANNTGTAAAACAAAAGGTCCTCCCCAGTCAGTATAGAGAAATCCTTTGGTGGATTCAGTAAAAGATTCATCGTCTGCTTAATGTCTCCGCAGGAATCTTTCAAGCCAACGATATTCTTAAATTCAGCCAGTTTGTAGAGCGTATCATTGGTAATATTAACACCTGTACGGTATGGGATATTATAAATGATAATATTTAAAGAAGTTTCCTCTGCAAGGCTTTTAAAATGAGCATAAATTCCATTCTGGTTCGGCTTGTTATAATAAGGACAGACGGACAGAATACCTTCAATCTTATATTTCTCAGCCAGTTTAGCTCTTTTCGCCACATTAGCTGTGCAGTTACCTCCTATTCCGGCGTAGATTGGCAGGCGCCCTCTGTTATACTCCAGAGTCTTATCCATCATTTCCTCAAATTCATATTCGCTGATCGTTGGTATCTCGCCGGTAGTGCCAAAGGGGATAAAGCCGGAGATTCCGGTTTCTGCATAATGATTGATGAGCCTTTCATAGGATTTATAGTCTATCTTCCCTTCAGAAAAGGGTGTTATAATGGGCAGCCATACACCGTTAAGTGACATAATTATACCTCCTGATTTTGAATATCTTTGAGTTATTTCAGTTGAAATAATAATTTTTTCTTTTCGTTTGCCTAAGGTGTGTCTAAAAACTGCTTGTGCCGGGCTGGAGATTCCACTTTGCGAGAGGCAACTTGTGAAATACAGCAAGGCGCGATTTTGGGGACGTAGTGGTTTACGTTCCCAAACTTTCAGTGCAGAATACCCTGAGTGGGTCCTTCAGAAGGGTACAATGAGTTTTCAAACCACCCTAGTTCTTAAATTAATTATTTTTATGAAAAGAGAAAAATCTAATTTCAACCTATATGTTTATTCTATCGAAATTTTCTGTATGTGTTACTTTAAACAGGTCATTTATTCACCTTTTTATACATTATACAAAACATTATTTCACAAAAATATTATTATAATGCTTTCAATATTGCAGATAGTGCTGTATACTATAAAAAAACATACACTCGCATTATGCTGCTGATTTCAGGTGTCATATTACCTGTATTTAATGATATATACATAGTAAGTGTATCTATCGTACTTAGGTTTCTGATGACAGTACTGCTAAATTTTATGACCAGACTAGATTTTAGTATTAATGCTAAAATCATGTGCCTAAACCCCCACTTTTGTATAGATGCTTAATCCTGTGCCTTAACCCTCACTTTTGCATAGATGCTTAATCCTGCAACTAAATCCAAACTTTTATATAGAAGCTAATGCCTTGTAACCAAGCTAAATAACTAACGAAACAAAATCGTACTACAGCTAAAGCTCATCATAAAATCAAGGATTAAGTCCCATAAGCGCTAATAATATACATAAAACAACAATTTACATAATTACAACACAAAGTTACACTACCGATTTCAGGCAATTTGTGCAAAACAGAAGGGATGAATCCTTTCTGTTTTGCACAAATTACCGTCCGTCCGTTCCCCCACCCCTACCCTTCACCACTACATATCCCACCCTATAAAGGAGTACAAACATGGGCACCTTCGAAAAACTTGGATACCTAAACGATGATTTTCGAATCTTCCACCTGATGGACAATGAAAAAAAAGAATTTGATTTTCACTACCATGACTTTAACAAAATAATGATCTTCCTCTCCGGAAACCTTAATTATTCCATCGAAGGCAGGAACTACCACTTAAATCCCTATGATATCCTGCTGGTAAACGCCGGTGAGGTACACCGCCCCGTCTGTCTTGATAATTCCGTTTATGACAGAATTATCGTATATGTATCCACGAAATTTTTAGCCTCCTACAGCAGCGAGGAGTATAACCTGATGCACTGCTTTGACAAAGCCAAAAAAGAGCATTCCAATGTTCTGCGGATTCCCTCCCTGGATAAGAGCAAGCTCTACCATGTCTGCAAAGAACTGGAGTTGTCCTTTAAAGACAATGATTTTGCAAGAGAGCTGTACCAGAAAATATTGTTTCTGGAGTTTATGATACAGTTAAACCGAACGGTTATCTCCAATCATGTAAACTACCTGGACAGTGATATGGCAAATGATAAGCTCCTGGCAATCCTTGACTATATCAATACCCATCTCACCGAGGATATTACAATTGATACCCTGGCAAATACCTTTTTTCTAAGCAGGTACTATCTCATGCACTTTTTTAAGGAGCATACCGGTTATACCGTAGGAAATTATATCACAGAGAAACGGCTGCTGCTAGCCAGACATTTTGTTCAAGCCGGCTACACCTCAACCCAGTCCTGCTATATGAGTGGTTTTAAGAACTATTCCACCTTTTCAAGGGCTTTTAAAAAAGCTTTTAAAACAATGCCCAAAAATGCCCCTTATATAGATTAACATGTAAAATACTATCCCTTTCATGGATTTTCGTATATACCCTTAAGCTTCTACTGGAATATCCACTTGAAATCAGTTATTATACTTATAGTTTAGTGTTCAAACTTACATAGTCTTACAAAGCCCAAGAAATATCATTGAAATAACAGCAGAAAGGATTTCATCAATGAGCCAAAAAGCACTGTTTAACGATAACTGGCAATTCATCAAAATGCCCGTACATTCCTCCTTAGAGGAACTCCTTAAAAGCGAGGCGAATTTTTCACCTGTCAGTCTGCCTCATGACTGGTTGATTTACAATACCAATGATCTCTACGAAACCGGTGACGGCTGGTATAAGAAAAGTTTGTTTCTGGAAGAGAATCAGGAAATAAAGGAATTGATAAACCGCAAAACAACAGAAGGAAGTATACAATCCCATTACCTTTACAAGCCGGGCACTAAATTCTCCCTTTATTTTGAAGGCGTATATATGGATTCTACAGTCTATGTAAATGGCACATTTGCAGGCAATTGGAAATATGGATATTCCTCCTTTGAATTTGACATAACACCATATACCAAACCAGGCAAAAATGAAATCCTTGTTCAGGTATGCCACGAGGCTCCCAACTCCCGCTGGTACTCCGGAGCAGGCATCTACAGGAATGTTTGGCTTAAGGCTTCAAATAGCAGTCATCTTATAACGGACGGTATCTATCTATCCACCAGACAGCTGGACAGGGACTGGGAGGTAACCATAGATACGGAAGTTAATATATCCTCTAGAGCTGAACCAGATAAATATACACTTCGTCACAGTATTATTGATGTTAAGGGGAATATTACTGCTGAACAGCAGACTAGTCTTACTGTAGTACCAGATGGTTCCTGCTGCAAAAGTACCACTGCTCTCCTTGTAAGTGAGCCTGCGATTTGGGACCTTCATTCTCCGAACCTCTATTCCTTAAGGACTGAACTTTTCTCAGACAATAACTTAATAGACACAGAAACATTGACCTTTGGTTTCTCAACAAAGAAATTTGATACAGATAAAGGTTTCTTCTTAAACGGCAGACACTTAAAAATCAATGGTGTATGTGAACATCATGACCTTGGCTGCCTGGGTGCCGCTGTCAACAAAGCTGCACTGCGCAGAAAAATCCTGCTTCTAAAAGAAATGGGGGTTAATGGCATCCGAACCTCCCACAATATGCCGGCGGTAGAGTTGATGGAGCTGGCTGATGAAATGGGTATGTTAATCGTATCCGAAGGTTTCGATATGTGGGAGCGTTCAAAGACTACTTATGACTACGCCAGGTTCTTCCCGGAATGGTCACAGAGAGATGTTGCCAGCTGGGTTCGCAGAGACAGAAACCATCCAAGCCTTATTATGTGGAGCATCGGCAACGAAATCCCTGATACTCATGCTGATGCCAGAGGCCAGGAAGTGACCAGATATCTAAAAGAACAGGTGGAGAAACATGATTACAGGGGGAATGCTCCTGCTACCATCGGATCTAATTTCATGCCTTGGGAAAATGCAAGAAAATGCGCGGACATCTTAAAATACGCAGGTTATAACTATGCTGAAAAATATTATGAAGAACACCACAAGGAACACCCGGACTGGTTCATCTACGGCAGTGAAACCTCCTCAACCGTACAGAGCAGAAGTATTTATCACTTCCCGCTAGCCCAGGCCATTTTAAATGATGATGACGAACAATGCTCCTGCCTAGGTAACAGTACTACCAGCTGGGGTGCAAAAAACACCGAATATGCGATAACCGCTGACAGAGATGCTGAATTCTCCATGGGACAGTTTATCTGGACCGGTTTTGATTACATCGGAGAACCTACGCCTTACTCCACAAAGAATTCCTATTTCGGACAGATTGATACTGCGGGCTTTAAAAAAGATACCTTCTATATCTATCAGGCAGAATGGACAGATTACAGAACAAACCCCATGGTGCATATCTTCCCTTATTGGGATTTTTCCGAAGGACAATTGATTGATGTCAGGGTATGCTCCAATGCTCCCTCTATTGAGCTGTTCTTAAACGATGTT
>DJJW01000008.1 GCA_002434335.1 Lachnoclostridium sp. UBA6558
CAACAAATTTGATGTTACTTTTATTAAAAAAGAAATAGATAAAAAATTTAAGTAGCAGGATGAAACCGTAGCAGGTGGACAAACAGAGGCATTATATCGTATAATGTTTTCATTGAAAAAAAGAAGCAGGAGACAAAAAACGTGAAAAAAGGTACACAGTGTGTCGGTGAAGTAATAAGAGTTGATTTCCCCAACAAGGGAATCCTTCAGATAGAAGATGAAAAGGTATCCATAAAAAATACCCTCCCAGGCCAGAAGGTAAGTGTTGTAGTGAACAAAGCCCGTAAAGGAAAAAATGAAGGCAGGTTACTTGAAGTTCTTGAAAAATCCCCTCTGGAAACAGAAGAGCCAAAATGCCTCCATTTTGGTCCCTGCGGAGGCTGTACCTATCAGACCATACCCTATGAAACCCAGCTTAGTATGAAAGCAGANNATGCTGTCTGTCGTGATTATCCCTTTGAAGGGATTAAAGGCAGTCCCAATCAGTGGGGATACCGTAATAAGATGGAGTTTTCCTTTGGTGACGAAATGAAAGATGGACCGCTGGCTTTGGGGCTTCATAAAAAAGGGAGCTTTTATGATATTGTAACAACATCTGAGTGCCAGATTGTAGATACGGATTATAATCAGGTACTGACCTGCGTACTGGAGTATTTTAGTGCTAAGGGGATGACTTTTTATAAGAAGCTGTCTCATGTGGGGTATTTGCGCCATTTGTTGGTAAGAAAAGCAGTTAAGACAGGAGAGATTCTGATTAATCTGGTAACATCTAGTCAGTGGGATTATGAAGAAAATGAAGACTTAATCATAGAGGAGTTTAAGAATAGGCTTTTGGAACTTGAATTGCGTGGCAGTATTGTCGGGATACTTCACACGTACAATGACAGTCAGGCTGATGTTGTACAAAGTGATCGTACGGATATATTGTATGGACAGGATTATTTCTATGAAGAAATTCTTGGACTGAGATTTAAGATCTCGACCTTTTCTTTCTTTCAGACCAATTCTTTGGGAGCGGAAGTGCTTTACAGTACTGCCAGGGAGTTTATTGGGGAAACAAAGGATAAGCTGATTTTTGATTTGTATAGCGGAACTGGGACAATTGCTCAGTTATTGGCGCCGGTTGCCAAGAAAGTAATTGGTGTGGAAATCGTTGAAGAAGCAGTTATAGCGGCGAGGGAAAATGCGGAGCTGAATGGACTGGATAACTGTGATTTTATAGCTGGTGATGTGCTGAAAGTGATAGATAACATTGAGGATAAGCCGGATTTGATTGTACTGGATCCGCCAAGGGATGGGATACATCCGAAGGCGTTGGAGAGGATTATTAATTTTCAGGTGGATAGGATTGTTTATATTTCTTGTAAGCCGACTAGTTTGGCCAGGGATTTGGTGATGCTGCAGGAGAAGGGGTATAAGGTGGAGAGAGTTTGTTGTGTGGATATGTTTCCGAATACGGTGCACGTTGAGGTGATAATAATGATGACGTATTGTGGTGACAAGAGAAAATAAGGCACTTTAACCACAGCATATAGTGGTTTTGGAGTGAAAATTGAGCAAAAAAAGGAGTCAAAAAGTGCAAATTTTGACCCCTTTTTTTAAGGCATTTTATAGATGACATTGAGTATTTTTGATGATGACACCCAAAAAACACAATTTAGCATAAGAAAATCCAAAGGCATTGAGATGAAAAATCTTAATGCCTTTGTTTTCATATAAGCAAAAAAAAAACAATTTAATAAATCCGTCATCAGACAAAAATCTATGAGGCTATGTTCTTTCTTTATTGAAAAACATTAGTAAAGGGCGACTTGGGTACCCCAGCAATTCAACTGTTCTGGATATACATTGTCCATTCGAGAAGTAATGCTCAATTGCTGCTAATTTCTGGGTTGTTGTATACTTGGAATAATTTTTCTTTCCTTCGTGTAACGTCTCCGTAGTTCGATATTCATCGTACCAAACAGGTATTGTATTAAATGTTGGGTAGCCAAGCTCTCTTATAACCCTGGCTTCGTGGGAACTATACTCAATATAAAGCTCCACAGCTTTCTTCCTCTGCTCGAGTGAGTACATCATAAACCTCTTGATTCATAATCAGGTCCAGGTTTATGTCCGCACCCCCATAAGGAATTTAAATTTGCAAAAAAAATGAAAACGTTTCCAACGGATATATAATTGAGATCCATAAATTAAATATTATTTGACAAAAGTGGAATATAATGGTAGTATATTTCAAGAAATATACAAAAATAATATACAATATATGAAAACGTTTCCTTTATTTAATGCAATAATTCTTATAATTCTTATAAATAAAAGCGGAGGATAAATAATGCAACAAATTTTATTAGAAACACATAAACCTTTAATAGCGTCATATCCTCATCATGCTGCATTGTTTTCTATTTTAGATATAGATGAAAGATCACTTAGTTGGATATTTCATAATTATTTACTTTTAATGCTAAGTTGTGATTACAATACAGGAAATTATGGAATGGATCTATGTTCCCAATATTATCCCTGGCACCAATTTAAATGGGCCACTTGTCCAATGATTATTACCAGAGTATATCAACCTGCAATAATTTTAGATAAATGTAATTTATCTGATTTTATATATAATTTACTAAAAGAAAAGAATTATGTATATTTTTTAAGAAAGTTAAAAGGTGGATTTTTTCATGAAACATTCATTTCAGGAATTGACTTAGATAAAAGAAAGTTTTTGGTTCATGATTTTTTTGAAGGCTTTTTTGAAAAAAAATGGTTATCATTTGATGATATATACCAAAAAGAAGAAAACTCTGAATATGCAGATTGGGCTACCGACTATTTGAATGGTATTTGGGCTATTAATAAAACAGATAAATATCTAAGTCAAAATAATTACTATTATGAGACGGTGTTAAATTTTACAAAGAAAGATTTTGAAAATATTATAAAAGAATATATCGGCATTAATAAAAATATTGAAGATATATTAATAAAAGATAAACGTTTTGTTGGTGTTAAAGTATATGATCTCATGATAAATATGCTTGAGAGATATAAAAATGTAATATGTGAACCTTTTGCAATACATCCTTTCAGTATATTATGTGAACATAAAAAATTATTAAGTTTAGCAATTAAATACATTTATAATAATGATGATTTAACTAAAGAAATGGATGCGATTGAAAATAATGCAATTCTTTTAAAAAATACGGTTCTATATTGTAATTGTTATATAGAAGAAAATAATAATTACAACAAATTTAATAATATTATAGAAAAAATACATGAATTAAAGGCACAGGAATTAGAACTATTAAATAAAATTTTAGATTGTTAATATTAATTATGTAATATTAATGTCATATACGGGTAAGGATCATTATAGACTAACTTTACGAAAAAAATGAATTATCCACTAAATTAATTTTGAAACATTAATTAAATTGTTGAATAAAAATTTTTCTGTAAATTTATATCACATTTCTAGATAGTTGCAGTGTAATAACTAACTTTGAAAATGTGCTATATGCAAAATATCTAGTAAAATATTTAAGGAGAGGAGTATGCATGAAAATATTATACTATCATGCAATTTATCATGGAAAATAGTAATAATGATATTACAAAAAGATTAATGAATATCTTTGAATTAATAGGTGTCTATTTAAATGAAGATGATTTTGATGAACATATAGAAATTAATTCAATTCAATTTGTTAATATTATATTATCTCTAGAAGAGGAATTTTTAATTAGAATTAGTAGTGATTTTTTTGATTACAGCAAGTTAAGATGTTTTAATGACTATTTAAACTTAATAAATTCATATGTTTGGTAATGGACTTGTGTCAATAACG
>DJJW01000019.1 GCA_002434335.1 Lachnoclostridium sp. UBA6558
GGCTTTGTATTTCAGTCTTTTAATTTGTTATCTGAGCACACGGTCTATGAAAATATACTTATGCCCGTACATCTGGACAATCGGAAAGAAGACCGGGAGTATCTGGACAAGGTACTTAGAACGCTGGATATTACAGCGAAGCTTCCCTACTATCCTGATGAACTCTCAGGAGGAGAACGTCAGAGAGTTGCAATAGCCAGGGCTCTGGCTACAAAGCCTGCCATATTACTGGCAGATGAACCAACGGGTAACCTGGATGAAAAAACCGGAAAAGAAGTAATACAGCTGCTAAAGCAATCTGCCAAGGAATTCGGACAGACAGTGGTATTGGTAACCCACGACATGGATATTGCGGCTAATGCAGATCGTGTTATTACAATCAGCAACGGAAGAATTACCTCCATAGCATCGGGAGGACAGCTAATATGACCTTAAGGAAAATAGCGAAAAGCGGTATGAAAGGAAGAAGGAAGGATTCCTGGCTGTTAAAGCTTGTGGTATCCTTATCCTTTGCTTTTATAACAGCCGCCCTAGTATTTCAGGCCAGTATGGAGCAGACTGATATCAATCAGAAGAAGGAACTCTATGGAAGCTGGCAGGCTGCTTATCTGGGCGGAAATGAAGATACACTGAACCGTCTCAAAGGGGAGAAAGAGGTTAAGGATATCGCTTATAGTACCAATCTGGGAACTGCCAGTAAGCTTGGAAGCGTGGGGACTCTAAGTCAGGAACTGAAAAAAGTGGGTAATTTTACACTGTATAAAGGTGAATTTCCAAAAGCAGATAATGAGATTGCAGTTGAGTTGAATCAGTTAAGCAATGCAGGAATGGAGTTGGAGGTCGGACAGAAGTTATTGGTGGATTTTGTTACTACAATTGTAGATATTAATATCGACCAACAAGCCTATGAATTAGAAGCGCAGGCAATGAAAGAAGGATATACTTTAAACCGATACGGATACCATGACAATCCGAATAAACGGATTGGAGATATCAATGTCATTGTATCTACAGACTATGTATATTACTTTAAACCAGGTGATCCTTCTGATGAGCAAAGCATCAAGACAAAAGGTTTTATGACTCATCAGGAAGTTGTAATGCAAAAGGAATTTGTAATCACCGGTATATTAAATACCTATTCTGATAAATGGGATTTGGGAGGGCATGCCGTTCCCAATGCTTTTGTTACAGAAGAAGCTGGTAAGGAACTGAGAGATGCCTTCTACAACAACAGTTACGTGGACGTCAGTTCCTACAAGCCTTCCATGAATATCTTCGTAAACCTTCACAATTTGAATAATGCTGTCATAGAAAAGCTGGAAGAAAGTTATCCGGATTTGAAATCAGAAGAAAATGAACAGGAGTACATAAGCAGTATCTGGAGGCAGCTAGCGGGACGTTTATCAAGTTCAGAGTTTGAGAAGGTGGATGCCTTTTACAATACAGGAAGTCCGGAGGGGTCTGCCACGGAGGTTTCCGCAGAAGATTCCGGACTAATGAAATCGGAGCTTTCAAAAGCCGAAGGTTCCACTTCCAGTTTCCGAAGAAACAGCTTTACCTATCCTGATACCAGTAACTCGGTAGAGCATATTATAACCTATGCAATACTTGGAATTATATTTATTACAACGGTATGTGCGGTATTTCAGATATTTTTAACCCAGATAAAGCGCAGAGGCAGAAAGCTTGTACTCCTAAAATCAATTGGAGCTACAAAACTGCAGCTAACCGGAATACTTGCCTGGGAAGCTTTATATCTGTGGTTTACAGGATTAATCTATGGAGGACTTTCAGGGACCGGATTATCTGTACTTATTCTTACTGCTATGAGATTTACAGGTAATGGCAGTATTGCTATTGCTATTCCTGGAAAGTTATTGTTAATAGGAATTGCTGTTGGCACGGTATCTTTATTTGCCGGTGTTCTTTTTCCGGCATTAAGTGCCGTGAATATTCCGCTGACGGGTGCTATGGCAGAGAAGCAGAAGCATTCAGGGAAGGTTTGGAAAGTTAAGGAAAGTAAAAGTAAGAATATAAAACCTGTAAAGCAGAATTTTTTACATATTACGTTGCGTTATCTTAAAAATAACAGAGGAAAAAATCTGCTCTCCTTTGCAATNNATCAGTATCTTATCTGCATCCTTGTACCTGTCTTATAATGCCTGGCAAAGATATAATAATTCTGTTATTGAGACCGGCAGGCCTGACTACACACTAAAAGCAATTTATGGGGAAAATCAGAATAAACTGCCGGATATAGAACAGGAACTTAAGTCCATAAAAGGTGTTAAGGCAGTGGAAAGCTATAAATACGGCAAAAACCTCTTATTCTGGTATGAAGGAATGGAGAAGGATCCGCTGCTTACTGCCTTTGAGGAATTGCTTCCTGATAGATTAAAGCAGGAGCATTTTTCCAGATATGTAAACGGGACGGAGGGCCAGCCGGAGTACATAAGCAGCGCCTTTTATAGTTATTATTACGGCATTGATACCAAAGCGGCATATGCACAGTCTATCTTTCATGCAGTACAAGAGGGTGCCATAGATATGGAAAAATTCAAGTCCGGAGAAGAGGTAATTCTCTTGCTTCCACTTATAAAAGAGGGAGATGCACAGGTTACTGAAGATACAGCAGATACAGGCGGAGATTCCGGAAGGGCTGGATATAACAGGGTAAAGGCTGCAGTGGGTGTAGATAAGCGTTTACAGTGGGTACTTGAGGAAAACAAAGCTTATTATGTTTCAACGGACAGAAAATATAAGCAGCTATATGATAAAGCAGCTTCTCTGAAAGCAGGAGATAAAATATACCTGTCAACGGATAAGGAGAAAATTGAGGAAGCCGGAAGAGTAACCGGATTTCGTACTACCGAGGTTACAATAGGCGGAATTATATACTATTTTCCTGAGAAGGGAATCTGGCCTTTCTCTAACCTTAATGCAAGTTATACGGTTATCGGCTCTATGGATGGAATGGAAACCTTATATCCGAATTCCAAGATGNNATCGGTGTAGAACAGATGACGGAAATGGTTAAGGTATTATACCCTTCAAGCTATGGCAGAACTTTATGGAACATTACTGCTTCCGATAAAGATAATCAGGAAGTATTGGATGCTGCCCTGCTTACCTTTGCTAATAAGTATGGTTTTACCCTTTACAATTATAAAGAAAGCAGTGAGAGGATGTTAGCGGAGGCACTTAATAACATATTGATTATTGCTTTACTGGGAGGGATAACCTCGGTTATAGCACTCATTGCTTTTTATAATACGGCAGTATCCAAAATGGAGCAGGAGAAGAATCGAATTGGAATCCTGCAGGCCCTTGGAGTAACCAAGTATCAATTTACCTGTCAATACCTGCTGCAGGGTCTGGTGCAGGGTATAATGGCCGTTGTCCTTGCAAATGCTGGAGTTCTGCTGGTACTGCTTTTGGTTACGGCAGGCACACTTAAGCTTCCGCTTGGCAGTTTGTCGGTACTGGCGGAGGCATTGCTGGCAGACAGATTATGGTTATTTCCTTGGTTAATACACCTATGTATAAATATTGTATTTGTGGCAGTTACAGCAATACTGCAAGCAATACCGGCCATACAAATAGCCAGACAGTACCCTGTTGAGAATATACGAAGTCTTGGAAGATAGGTCAGGTAGTGATAATAATGGGTAATAAATAAGTATATGAAAGAGATTTTATTGTATTTAAAGATTGCCTAAAGTGCGAATATCATAGTTAAACATGCAAAACAGCCCAAACATCGAAACAACAAATAAGCCCAAACAGGTAAAACAGCAAGNNCTTGCTGTTTTACCTGTTTGGTTATTCATGAATTATTAGAGATTGATTAAAAATTAACATTTTGCTTTATATAACTTGATAAATAGATCATAAATATGTAAACTAGTACATGTGTTAAATTCCTACTTTTAATCCATGTATTTACAAAATATATGCATTTGAATAAAAAAAGGAGTGTTAAACAGTGGAAATAGTGTTAAAAACAGTACAGGCCGAAAGATCCTATGGTAAAGGAGAGCTTGAAACAAAAGCCTTAAAAGCCACGGATTTAGAAATTGAAAAAGGAGTCTTTCATGCAATTATAGGCAAAAGTGGTTCCGGTAAATCCACTCTTTTACATATCCTTGGGGGATTGGACAAACCGACAGGCGGAAAAGTATATCTGGAAGGGCAGAGCATGTTCGATCTAAAGGAAAAGGATCTTGCAGTCCTAAGAAGAAGGAGAATAGGATTCGTCTTTCAGTCTTTTAATCTGCTGTCTGAACATACGGTACTTGAAAATATACTGATGCCGGTTCACCTGGATAATCGGAAAGAAGACAGTGAGTATCTCAATAAAGTATTGGAAACTCTGGATATAACGGGGAAACTTCCCTACTATCCCGATGAACTTTCGGGCGGTGAGCGCCAAAGGGTTGCAATAGCAAGGGCACTTGCTACAAAGCCGGCTATCCTGCTGGCGGATGAACCTACAGGTAATCTGGATGAGAAAACCGGAAAAGAAGTGATTCGCCTGTTAAAACAATCTGCGAAAGAATTCGGTCAGACAGTGGTACTTGTAACCCATGACATGGAAATTGCCGCCAATGCAGAACGTGTTATTACAATCAGTAATGGCAGTATTACCTCAATTGAATAGGAGGTTTTTCTATGAATTTAAGAGAGATTGCAAGAAATGGCATGAAAGGAAGAAAGAAGGATTCCCTGCTGTTAAAGCTGGTGGTATCCTTGTCCTTTGCATTTATAACAGCAGGTCTGATCTTTCAAGCCAGCATGGAAGCAACAAAAACAGAACAGAAAAAGCAGTTGTATGGCAGCTGGCAGGCTGCCTATCTGGATGGAGACGAAGATACTTATCAAAAGCTTAAAAAAGATAAGGAAGTCAGGGAGCTCACCTTTACCAGTGAGATAGGGAAAACTACCAAACTTGGTACTGTCGGAACAATGGGCAAGGAGTTTCTCCAGATGGGAGGATTTTCTCTTTATAAAGGAGAGCTTCCGAAAGCAGAGAATGAAATAGCAGTAGAATTAAACCAGTTAAGCAGTGCGGGACTGGAGCTTGAGGTTGGGCAGAAGCTGCTGCTGGACATTGCTGTGGTAACAATAGATGAGAATATAAACGAGGAAATCAACCAAAATTTACAAACAGAGTATTACAATTCATACTCTGAACCGAATGCCCTTATCCGATATGGCTATCATGATAATCCGAGCAGGAGGATAGGGGATACCAATGTAATTGTTTCAACCGATTATGTATTTTACTTTCGAAGAGGTGAACCTTCGGATGAAAAGACCATAAAAGAAAAAGGACTTATCACTCATCAGGAGGTTGTGCTCCAGAAAGAGTTTACGATAACAGGTATTATAAACACCTATTCAGATAAGTGGGATATGGGAGGACACAGTGTTCCCAGTGCTTTTGTCACAGAAGCAGCCGGGGACAAATTGCTAGAGGATTTTAGAAATAATAGTTTTATTGATGTTAGTGCATATAAAATTCCCATGGACCTTTTTTTTAACCTGAAACATCTTACTGCTGATACTGTCACTACAATGTCTGAAAAGTATCCCAGCCCAGAAGCAGAAAGCGAGGATATGACAGCCTTATACAACAGGGTATGGTTAAATATCAAGAAAGCTATTACACCGGAGGACAGGGATCAGATTAAAGAATATTACAGTAATATACAGGTGGAGCCTTCCAAGGAGGATACCGGTCTTACCAAAGATACAGTGAGCGAAGATTCTACCTCTAATTTCAGAAGAAACAGCTTTACTTATCCGGATACCAGTAATTCAGTTGAACACCTGATTACCTTTGCTGTTCTTGGTATTATCTTTGTCACGACTGTATGTGCTGTATTCCAGATCTTTTTAACCCAGATAAGAAGAAGGAGCCGAAAATTGGTTTTGTTAAAATCAATTGGTGCCACGAAAGGACAGCTGTTGCGAATCCTATTCTGGGAAGCAGTATATCTGTGGAGAACAGGACTTCTGATGGGGGTGCTGGGAGGTTCCCTGCTGTCAATTCTCATATTGTGCGGAATGAAACTGTTTGGCAATGAGAGGCTTGTAATCGATATTCCTTCTGAGCTTCTGATGCTGGGGATATTGGTGGGAAGCATATCATTATTTGCCGGTGTTTTACTGCCTGCAGTCAGTGCCGTTAATATACCGTTAACGGGAACTCTGGCAAAGAAGCAAAAGCATAGTAAAGTTGTTTACCATGGGAAGCAGAAACGAAGAAAACCGGTGAAACAGAATTTCTTTCATATAACACTTCGTTATTTTAAGAATAACAGGGGAAGAGGATTGCTGGCTTTTGCAATATCTGTGTTTATCATAAGTATTTTAACTGCCTCCCTATATCTTTCTTATAATTCCTTTTCCAGGTACCGGGATAGCGTCCGGGAAAATGGAAGACCGGATTATACCATGAGAGCAGTGTATGGTGAGAATCAGAATAAATTACCGGATATAAAAGCTGAACTTATGCAGATAAAGGGGGTAAAAGCAGTTGAGAACTTCAAGTTTGGCAAGAAACTGTTATTCTGGTATGAGGTTTATAAAGAGGATACTATCTTAAAGGCTTTCGAAGATCAACTTCCCAATGAGCTGAAACAGGAGCATTTTAGTAAATATGTTTCCGGAACGGCTGAGCAGCCGGCGTATATCAGCGATGCTTACTACTCTTATTATTATGGAATTGATACAGAGTCTGAAAGCGGAAAGAAGCTGCTTGCTGCTGTTACAGAAGGTTCTGTTGATATGGAGAAGTTTAAGGCAGGGGAAGAAGTGATACTGCTAGTGCCTCTGACAATGGAAGGGAAGTTAAAGAATTCTGCTGATAGTCTTACGGAATATGAGAAGGTGAAAGCTGCAGTTGGGTTGGATAAACGAATGTCCTGGCTGCTTAAGAAGAATAAGATATATTATACTTCCCTGGACAGGAGATACAAAGAACTTTACCAATCCGAAAGCAAATTAAAACCCGGTGATACCCTGTACTTATCTACTGATCGGGAAAAGATAGGAGAGGAGGAAAGAATTATCGGCTTCAATACAGCGGAGGTTAAAGTAGGCGGTATCATTCATTATTTCCCAGAGGGCGGCAGCTGGCCTTTCTCTGATTTAGTCCCCTACTACACTGTAATTGGTTCTATGGATGGTATGGAGGTTATGTATCCAAATTCCAAGATGGGACTGTTCCGGGTGAATCTGGAGCAAATGACGGAAATGATAAAGATTCTGTATCCTACAGCATATGGAAGAACCTTATGGAATATAACCGCAGAAGATAGGGAGAATCCGGAGGTATTGGATGCTGCATTGCTGGCATTTGCCAATAACAAAGGCTTTACCTTGTACAATTACAGGGAGAGCAGTGAAAGAATGCTGGCAGAAGCACTTAATAATACCATGATAATAAGCTTACTGGGATTGATATCATGTGTTATAGCATTAATTGCTTTTTATAATACTTCTGTATCTAAAATGGAACAGGAGAGAAACCGCATTGGTATCTTACAATCCATGGGGGTTACCAAAGGCCAGTTCGCAAGACAATATATCTTTCAGGGGATTATCCAGGGGACAGCAGCCGTAATAGTTACCAGTGCCGCCATGCTGCTGCTATTGAGTACGGTTACAGCAATAACATCAGAGGTTCCGCTGAATAATCTAAAGGAACTTATAAATCAGGTAATGGCAGGCAGGTTATGGTTATATCCTTGGAAACTGCATGGGGCTGTGGGTGGAATTTTTATTGCTCTGGTAACGATACTTCAGCTGATTCCTGCTATGGCAATCGCTAAGCAGTATCCGGTTGATAATATCAGAAGTCTGGGAAGATAAAATTTCATAAACATTTTCAGGGGGATTAGTACGAAAGTGTGTGAATGAAAGTTGATTTATAAGAACTACAAGAAAATCACTTAATCAGAAAGCATCACCGGACAGTCTGTAAAATATGGAGGTATTATGAAGAATTATATTGTTTATATGTTGGAAGCCTGGGGCTTTGGTGTTATGATATATATATTTGATAAACTAAATTTCAATATTTTTAATACCAAAGGACTGCTGTTAATGGTCTGTGTATGGGCTGTAGGACATATAATTGTAAACCGTGCGGTCGAGAAAATAATGAAAAAGCGGGATAAAAGTAAACAGAGCTGATATGCAACTGCTTTATATCTTGTTTACTTCTATATATGGTCAAAGTAGATGCAGTCCTAAAGAACAAAGAAATGAGGAAAAATAAAAATGAAATATAATATTGAGCAATTAAACGAGGATCAGCTTGCGGTTATTGAAGGTAACCTTGAGGCCTATGATAAAAATTACATAACCTTTAAAATTGATGGAGATATTCACCTGGGAGCTTTTTCAGAAGGTGAATTGGTAGGCGGAATTGATGCCTGCATGACAGCGTTTCATATCCTGTATGTATCCACTTTGTTTGTAGAGGAAGCCCATAGGGGAAAAGGTATAGGAAAGGCACTGCTTCAGGAAACTGAAAAGCAGGCGAAAGCACTTGGAGCGAATATGATTCGACTGGATACCTTTGACTGGCAGGGCAGGGATTTCTATCTGGCTTTAGGGTATGAACAGGTGGGCAGTTATACCAATGATATCGATGGATTTTCGGAATACTTTTTTCTAAAGAGAATTTAAAAGTCGTAATTAAATGAATATAAAAATCCAAATTCTTAGATTTTGGCAGAGAATAAAGTGGCAGTAATTATATTAATAGCATATTCCAATGAATTACAGGAAATACTAGGAGGAAAATAGTATTTTTGTAAGGAGTATCAGAATGGATAATTCAATGTTTTGTTATCAGTGTGAACAGACCTTTGGTGGGAAAGGATGTACAAAAGGAGGTGTCTGCGGTAAGACACCGGAAATAGCTAATCTTCAGGATCTGCTGATCTATCAGTTAAAGGGAATTTCCTGTTATGCCAGGCCTTTAATTGAAGAAGGCAAAAAAATTGACAAAGCGATTGTAAAATTTGTAGAGAACTCATTATTTACCACCTTAACGAATGTGAACTTTGATGTGCAGTCACATGTAGAACTCCTTAAGGAATCACAGCAGATAAAGGAAGCTATCAGAGAGCAGGCACCCCAGGGGCAGTATCATGATTCAGCTACCTATAATCTTAGCGGTTCCAAGGAAGATATGTTAAAGGATTCTGTAAAAGCTGGAATTATGTATGACCAGGATCTGGATGAAGATATCCGTTCATTGCGTTCAACTATTCTATATGGATTAAAAGGTATCAGTGCATATGGACACCAGGCGAGATTTATCGGTCATCATAATGACCAGGTAGACCATATCTATTTTTTAGGTCTGGAAGCAACGACGAATAGCAAATTGACAGTTGAAGAACTTATCCGTATGACAATGCGTATTGGCGAAATGAGTGTACAGGTTATGAATGTTTTAGATGAGGCCAACACCTCAAGATTTCAGAATCCTTCCGCTCAAAAGGTCAATGTAAATGTTAAAAAAGGACCTTTTATCATTGTATCCGGTCATGATCTTCATGATCTTGAAATGCTTCTGGAGCAGACGAAAGGCAAAGGAATCAATATCTATACCCATGGTGAAATGCTGCCTTCCCATGGATATCCGGAACTCAAGAAATATAAACATCTGGTTGGAAATTATGGGTCGGCCTGGCAGAATCAGCAGAAGGAATTTGATGCAATACCAGGTTGTATCTTAATGACCACCAATTGCCTAATGAAACCCAGAGACAGCTATAAAGACAGAATTTATTCTACAAATGTAGTTGGATGGGACGGAGTAGAACACATTGATGAGAAAGCAGATGGAACCAAGGATTTCAGCCAGATTATTGAGAAAGCTTTGGAACTGGGAGGTTTTAAAGAGGATGAAAAGAAACATGAAATCCTGGTTGGTTTCGGACATCATGAGACCTTATCCCATGCTACGGAAATTGTGAAGGCGGTAAAAGACGGGGTAATCAGGCATTTCTTTGTTATTGGCGGATGTGACGGAGCAAAACCCGGAAGGAGCTATTACACGGAGCTGGCTCAAAAGGTACCGAATGATTGTGTTATACTCACCTTGGCCTGTGGCAAATATCGTTTTAATAAACTGGATTTCGGAACAGTTGCCGGCTTGCCCAGACTGCTGGATGTAGGGCAGTGCAATGATACCTTTTCGGCTATCAGAATTGCCACGGCATTGGCAGATGCTTTTGAAACTGATGTAAATGCATTACCCTTATCCATTTTACTTTCCTGGTATGAGCAAAAAGCCTTAGCAGATTTGCTGGCACTTCTATCATTAGGAGTAAAAGATATATTTTTAGGGCCAAGCTTGCCGGCTTTTTTATCACCAAATGTATTTCAGTATTTGAATGATACATTTAATATAAGACCAATCAGTACACCAGAGGATGATTTAAAATTTGCTTTAAAGCAGGCTGTTTTATAATAGATAAGAGATTAATGAGTATATAAAGCTTTAGTAAGGCTTTAATCAGAAGTGTGTTTCTATAAATAATTATGCTAGCTTACCCCTGGTAAAAAGTATTATAACTGTAGTGATATCCTATTTTTTCAAGAAGTATGGTTTGTAAAATTCGGATTTTATACAATAATATAAGAATGCAAAAAACCTGGTCAAAACAATGTTACGCTGCCAGGTTTTTTGGCATAAAGTTGTAAAGCTGTAAAAGATACGTAGCCATAGAAGTTGCTGTGAGACAATTGTGCAATACTTGAAAATTGGCTTTAAGGTATAGTGAATAATTGGTGAAGAGGATGGCAATATCCTGTCAGTTAATGTATAATCATTGTATAATAGATAGAAGCTTTCAATTCAACTGGTTTATTTAGTATGGAGGCGTATGGGAGGAAAACTATTATGGCTTTATTATATTTAATCAGACATGGTCAGACAGATTGGAATGTTGCCGGCAGAATACAGGGCAGTCATGACAGTGAATTGAATGAAAATGGAAGAAAACAGGCCAGAAAACTTGGAGAAACTATTCTGGAGTCTCAAATTGAATTATCTGCTATTTATACAAGTCCACAGAAAAGAGCGCATAAAACAGCGGAGTTGATTGGTAGTATTATAGATAAGCCGGTAATACCCTTAAAGGGGCTGGAGGAGATTAATCTTGGTTTATGGGAAGGATTGACCTGGAAAGAAGTGGAGCTTAAATATCCGGAGGAATATGGTCAATGGTTTGAAAACCGCAGATATGCTAAGGCACCTGGAGGAGAGTCCTATGATGAGATGCTTCAGAGAGTCCTTTCAGCTCTGCGCACCATTACCTTCGCTCATAATGATAAAACTGCAGTGGTAACCCATGGCGGAGTAATTATGTGTCTGCAATGTTATCTAACAGATACACCATTCCATGAAATGAGGAAATTTAAAGCTAAGAATACCTGCATTCTTGAAATTGACAGCAGCCAGCTGGAGAAATAAACCGAAAGATAATTAATGAAGAAAATATAAAGGAATTCATAGTAAAAGTGTTATGTTTACATATGAATTCCTTTGTCCATGTTATAAGGTACTTTTTTTATTATATTTTAATTACTCACCAATCGGCAGTAAGATCATAAATTTGCATGGTATTAGTTACTCACTGACCAGCATATATGGTGATATCTTTCGAATACGTAAAGCAATAACCAAAGAGATAAAATACGAGAAGATAATGATGCCGATACCCAGCAAGGTGGTGAAGAGATAGGAAGGTGGCATGGAAGCTGTCATAATACCCATGCTTTGCACCAAAGCTACAAACAGGGAATTAAAGCCCAGATTGCCCAAGGTACAGCCTATAGCAACACCGGATATAATAGCAGGAGTGAAACTTATTGCAATTTGGTTCATTAACTGAAAGGATGTAAAGCCGACAGCTTTTTGGATACCAAATTCCTGCCGCCTGCGAAGTATGGAGGTCTTTAAGACCAGGTACAATACCAGTACTACAACCAGGAAAGTTATGAAGGTTATAACCACCGAAATAGAGGCTAATACAGAGCCATAGACTCCCAGCTGTACTTCGATGAGCTTTGCCATATCAAGAATATTGGAAAAAAGTGCACCATCTTTTGCTTTGAATTCGTCAATAAGCTTAGCAGTATCTTCGGTATTTTTGAGATAGACATAGATACGGTCAGCAACAAATTCGGGATATAGCTTTTCCATGCCTTTTGTAGTCATTGCCAGCCCATAGCCATTATCATTCAGACTCTGTATCAAACCTGTGACCAGATATTCCTGCTTCTGCCCGTTATAGGTCACGGAAACCTTATCCCCAATGTTTTTACCGGACTGCAGGGAGGAGGCTCCGCTTAAAGCAATCTCGTTATCATGTCTCGGGTAACGTCCTTTGTATAACATCTTACCTTCTGTCAGAGAAAAATCCTCACTGATGTAATTTTGTGCATTGTATCCGTCGATTAGAACTGAACGTGAGGAATAGAAGATAGCTTTTCTGACTTTGTCAGAGTTCTTTAAATCTGACAGGACATTTGCAGAATCTCCTGGGTTATTCAGAACAAAAGTTGCATCCGGCACTTCACCGGCAATCAGACCAGCAAAAGCTCCCGGGTGAAGCCCTACATTGAAATAGATGGAGAGTACAGAAGCTGCAGCAAAAGTAATACCTGTAATAACAGCAGCAACCATTATCAATTGCTTAAGGTTATGATAAATATTCTTAAAAGCAAGCAGAAGGGTTATCTTACCAGGTGTGTGGTCAAGGGGCAGGGGATTACGCTTAAAGTTATGAGTGGAAATACCACCTCTTAGTGCTGTCAAGGGATGCATCTTTCTTATTCTTAAGGAGGTTACAGCCGTATCAAAAAGTACTGCACATACAATGATTAACACGGTAATTCCACTGGCTCTCAGATCAAAGCCCTGGTTCCAGACAAAAGCGGTCTGAGGTTCTAAGAGGTTTGATATTAAAGGCAGGGCAGAGTACGAGGCACTGGCACCAAGAAGAACACCAACAGCGGCTATACCCCCAAATTGCAGAATCAGGGAGAAAATTATCTGCCTGCTTAAATAACCCATAGCTTTTAATACGCCAATATTTACAATGCTTTCTTCAATACTGCTGTGTATTCGAAAGCGTATCACTATAAGGCTGACAAGAAGAATAACGGCCGCAAGTGCCACCAGGATCATAGAGGTTATATTTGAGAGAAAGGTTCTGCTGTTCTTTACTGCTTCATAGGAGATATTGTTATTAAAGATGTCATTATTACCCTTTTTTTCATAATAAAATTTGTTGGTATAATCCTTTATGAGAATGCCGGATAACTTCGGTTCCTTCATACGAACGGTATGCAGAACAGATACGGACAATGGTACCAGCTGCTTTAAGTTTTCATAACCCTCGTCTGACAGATAAAAGCGGTACCATTGAATCGTACTTGAACCGAAATAGGCTTCTTCGGTAAAACCTGCAACCTTGTAATGATACTCGTTTCCCTGCACAGTAACATAAAAATCATCTCCCAGATTAATTTGTCCACCTGTTTTCATAATGTATGGGAGATAAATAGAGGATTCGTTAAGGGGTAAGGATTCGCCTATTAATTTAAGCGGATTCATTATCAGCGGCTCACTGACCTTTACCATCATGAACAGCCCTGGTATAATATCTCCGTTAAATTTGATGTCTGCATTTGCTGCCAGCAGCTCATGGCTTTCGGTGGCAGTAACACCAGGATAGTTCTTCAGATAATCGAGTTCTTCCTCTATATAAGGGTTGGGGACTTCTAAAAAAGCAGCATGTGGAGCGTAGAGTTCTTCACTTTTTGCATCAAATAGCTTGCTGAAGTTAAGCAGCAGCAGAAGTCCTGCATTGAGAAGAAAACCTGCCAGAAATACAACCAGGAGAAGGCTTACTGCCTGACTTTTGTTCTTTCTTATAAGAGAAAATGCCAGCATTAAGACTTTGTTCATCCTACCACCCCATTTCCTTTAAGAAGGAGAGTAAGGCTGTATTCCGGTTTTCATCTTCTCCCCTGTAGGTTCCAAGATTACATTCACCGCAGACAGTACCGTCTTTCAGATAAATGATACGGCTTCCGCGTAAAGCTGATTTCAGGTCATGGGTAACCATTATAATACTCTGGCCTTTTGCGTTTACTTCCGTTAGTACATTAAGAACGGCAATACTGGAAGAAGAATTTAAAGCACCGGTGGGTTCATCGGCAAAAAGTATCCCTGGATTATTGATCAGAGCCCTTACGATACCACTTCTTTGTGCTTCTCCGCCTGAAAGCTGGGAGGGAAACTTATGCCATACATTTTCCTTCAGACCTACTGCTGATAACAGTTTCCTGGCTCTTTCTGCAATTTCTTTTTTATTGCCTGACAGCAGCAGACCACAGGCAATGATATTATCCATAACACTCATATTATCCAGCAGGTAGATCTGCTGAAAGACAAAACCACAGTTTTTACGTCTAAAGATTGCCAGCTTGTCATTGCTTAAGCCGGTTATCTCCTGGTTACCAAAATATATCTCTCCAAGTGTCGGTTTATCCATACCGGAAAGAGCATATAAAAGAGTGGATTTTCCGGCACCTGAGGACCCCATTATAACCGTAAAATCCCCGTCGTATATTTCTAAATCCAGATTTTTAAGAATATGTTGCTGCATTCCTCCGTTGGAAAAGGTCTTACTAAGTTTGCTGGTTTTCAAAACAGCCCTTTGCATATTTTATCCTCCTGTTAAATTCTTCTCTTATGATAGCACATGGACTTTTAACCAGTCTTTATCCAATCCTTAACCAGTTCTTAAATATCAGGTACAAGTATTGCTTATTTGTTACTTTTTCTTATTTCCTGTACCTGATAATTGTTATATTGCTTCATCTTACGGATTATGCAAGCTTTAATATAAGCCTTGCCGTAAAGCCATCTTTGCTGTTGGAAAATTCAAGTGAACCGCCCATCCTGTCCATAAAGTACGCAGATATATAAAGACCAATCCCCGTACCTTGTTCGGTCTTACTGTTAGTGCCACGGAAATACTTCTGAGTCAGGAGGGGTAATTCTTCTGGAAATACACCCGGTCCGTAATCTTTTATATCAATCAATAGAGCAGCAGCCAGATGAAAGGTTATGCATATCCTGGTTCCGGCATATTTATAGGAGTTACTGATGATATTATCAAGAACCTGTGAAAACCTGAGAGGGTCTGCCAGTATCAGGCATTCCGGAATCGGGCCAATATCAGCTGCTTTTTGATAATCTGCATGAAGGAGTATATCTGAAATCAGTTGACTGGAAATGGTTGAATTTGTAACTTTAAGTTCTTCTAATTCTTCTAAGGTAGCATGAAACATATTACTGATCAACAGATTTATCTGATCGGCTTTGGCATTGATTGTCTCCAGCTGTTTCTTCGTTTTGCCATCTGTGGCGGTGACAGACATTAGTTCTGAAATTGCTTTTATAGATGCCACTGGAGTTTTAATATCATGGCTTAAGGATGCCACCAGTTCTTTTTTGCTGATGTTTGCCTTGTATTCATTTTCTTTGGCTGTGATAAGCTCTGTTCTCATCAAATCGAAACTTTCAGTAAATGCTCCGAATGCATTCTCTTTATCCATAGGAAGTGATATATCAAGATTACCGGCTGCAATATTTTTTGCAAAACTGCTCAAAGTTTGAAAGGGTTTTAAAATTTTCTTTTGTATAATAAGAAGAAAGACTGTTAAAGCTGATGCGAACAGGAAGCACATAAGAAGAAAATCTGTAATAAGCCGGTTTCTGAAATTTTGCCAGTGTTTATTGGAATCATTGTAGATGATAAGCTTTCCAAGGTAATTGTCTCCGGTGTCATAGATTGATAGAATTGTATCTCTGTGTCTGACAGCTGTATTCTCATCTGCTGTAATACCTGATTTGGTAGTTCTAAGAAGATAGCCCTCTGTATCAAGAATGGTATAATCAATCCCATATGAAATACCAGGCAGGGGATAAGCCGGTGCTTTCAGAGATTTCCAGTTTTCTTTTAAATTATATACAATATCATTCACAGCAACCGTATCCAGCTGGTTATCAGGTGCCTGTACAGATAGAATTACAGCACCTGAGACACTCAGTAATAATATCACTGCAAGGATAAGACTGAAGTTTTTTATCTTCATTTGATCCTCATTTCTTCAATAAAGTTCATTATGGTTTTCCTTTAATCCTCAAAGATGTAACCGGTTCCCCAGATGGTACGAATATATTTGGGATTATTGGGATCATCTTCAATCTTTTCCCGTAATCTTCGAATATGAACATTAAGGGTGCCATCACCGGTGATGGAATCACCCCAGACTCTGTCAAAAAGCTCTTCCTTTGAAATGATTCTGCTGCTGTTCCGGACAAGATAGGAGAGAAGTCTGTATTCCATGGCTTTAAGACCCAAATCATTTCCGTCACAGAAAACTCGTTCCAAATGAAAGTTTATTGTAAACCGGCCAAAGGTAAGCTCCTTTGTTTCTTTGTTCAGATAGCGTTTTAATACTGCTTTAACCTTCGCCAGAAGTACATTCAGGGAATAAGGTTTGCTTATGTAGTCATCACCGCCTATGCCAAGCGCCAGCAGAACATCGTCATCACTGTTTCTGGCGCTGATAAACAGAATGGGCACATCTATATTCTCTCTTATTTTCTTACAAAGAGAGAAACCGGAGTCTGTTCCGAGATTTATATCAAGAAGGATTAAATCCGTCTTGTTTTCTTTAAAAAAATCCAGGCAGGCAGCAGCATCTGCTACCCAGGTAGTCTTTATATCGAACATATTGAAGTATTCGCTGGTACTTTCAGATAAGGGAATTTCATCATCGACTATGAGACAGTCGTATTTCATATTGCACCTCCCGCAGGTTAAATGGATTTAGACTTTATTCTAACACAAAAAGTATTAGAAAGCATAGTTAATTATCCATGCTATAATATTACCTTATTTTAATCACGATTACATGGATAAAAGATTTAGCTAAATCAAAAACCAGCTTTTATAATCTGGTTAATTGCTATTGTTAAATACAACAATTTTAAAATTGCTCTTGAAATATCTTTGTATATACCTATAATAGTACATAAATATGCAAATAAATGATGAAAAAGGGTGGAGGTATTACATGCACTATATACCGGAGGGTTACACAAGCAAGACAACCTTAAGAGAAACGGAAACAGCTATCAAGCTGATAAAAGATTATTTTGAAAAAAAACTGGCAGAAAAACTTAATCTGACCAGAGTTTCAGCACCATTGTTCGTGCTGCCTGAGACAGGACTGAATGACAATCTGAATGGAGTAGAACAACCGGTTTCTTTCGCCGGAATCGGAACCCAGAACAGAAAATGTGAGGTGGTTCAGTCCCTTGCCAAATGGAAGAGGATGGCCTTAAAGAGATACCAGTTTGCTGTAGATGAAGGTTTGTATACGGATATGAATGCAATCAGATGTGACGAGACTCTTGACAATATTCATTCCATCTATGTAGATCAGTGGGATTGGGAAAAGGTAATACGAAGAGAAGACAGGAGCATCGACACTTTAAAAGGTGCTGTCAGTAAAATTTACGAGGTGTTTTTAGAAACGGAGGAATTTGTCAGAAGCAGATTTACAAAGTTTGAAGCAAAATTACCGAAGGAAATAACCTTTATAACCAGTCAGGAGCTTGCGGACCGGTATCCGGAATTATCCGGCAAGGACAGAGAGGCCGCTCTTGTAAGAGAAAAGGGAGCCATATTTATTATGGAGATAGGCGGTAAATTAAAAAGTGGAGAAAAGCATGATGGACGATCACCAGATTATGATGATTGGAATTTAAACGGTGACCTTATTCTGTATCACCAACTGCTGGATATTGCTTTTGAAGTATCCTCAATGGGTATCAGGGTGGATGCCGAGGCCATGGATAAGCAGCTGACCGAAGCAGCAGCGGATGAGAGAAGGAAATTACCCTATCATCAGGATATTTTAAATGACCGACTGCCCTTTACAATAGGAGGTGGAATCGGACAGTCCAGAATCTGTATGTACTTTATGGATAAAGTACATATTGGTGAGGTTCAGGCATCGGTATGGGAAGATGAGATGTTAGAGTATATGGCTGAAAAAGGTGTTGTAATATTATAAAGGTTATGGTTTAATCAATTTAAAATTTAAGGGAAGCCCAAAATGGCTTCCCTTAATTGGTCTTTTTAAGTAGCTACAGATGTGGTGAACTGCCTTCTTTAACTATATCTCATTTATCTTATTATCCTGGCATCATACTTCTGAAAACTGAAACCACTTAAAATCAAAGTTAGAACCCGGAAGGAATACAAAGGTCACTTTTTTCTTGCCGGTTACCGGTTTTATTGTATATTCTCTCTCACAGTAATCCTCGGAGTAGGAGAATTCAATAAGCTCCGTATAGTCACCCTCATCATCGGTAAAATGAATATGGATGGTGTTCATATCCAGAGGAGAGTGGCCGCAGATAGTAAGTCTGCTGCTGCCGGTTTCACCGAAATCCATATCCAGAAACTCAATGGATACATTATTTCCGATGCTTTCAATGGCCTCATTTCCGAGGATAAAGGAATCACCATAGATAGAATCACGATTCAGTAACTCCAATCTGTCAAATGCTTTTCTGGCTTCTGTAAAGGTAAAGCCCTTAAGGTGAAGCGGATGCTTAAAGGAAAAACTTATTGTCTGTATTCCTCTTAAAAGTTCCGGTAAGATATAGGTCTTCTCCTGGAATAAGCCCCAAATCTGCGGAAGGTCATAGGCAACGGTGGTAATGAGTCTTGCATTGCTTTCACCTGGAATCCCTGACCAGATACTGATATCAAAGATACCTTGATCGGTAGCGAATATAGGGAGAGTCAGCTCTCTGGAACCATATGCACCAAAATCCAGTCTTTCAAAAGTAATTATACTGGTCTCTTCTCTGGTGGTTGCAACACCACGTTCATTTCCGTTTGTCAGGTTACTGCTGCCGGAGGAATAATTGCTGCCTGCTACAAAGCTGTAAGGATTGACATTTGCAATACCCACACCGTCTATGTTAAATTCCAGCTGAGAATACAGATTAACTTTGGAACCGCCGTTCATTGCCTGACATCTGATATATCCAAAGCCATCCCCCAGTGCAGTCAGCTGTATTGACTCAGGATGTGCATCATCCGGAATCACGTAGGAGGCGATGCTGGTATCAGAACCTGTTACAGTGGTTAAACGCCAGGAGATATCCTTGTAAGTGGCGTTTTCAGGATGAATTTTAAGCTGCAGGGGAATCGTAGTACACCCTGCGTTTAAGTGTGTACCCTTTGGCGCAAGGATTTCTAATTTTCGTATTGGTATCTCTTTTGACGCATCTTTTTCCTGGTTCTTTATAAGGGGAAGCGGTTCACTTACTCCTTCTAATAGTTTCTTATCTGAAACGGGCAGAGAGGTAAAGGTTATGGTTTCAGCAGGAAGACCTTCTGATGTTATTGTTACATTGATAGTCCCTTCTTGAAAGGTACTCTGTATTACAGCCAGAAGTTTACCGCCAAAGAGTCTTCTGCTGGTACCCTTATACTGGTCGTAATCAGTGCTGTCACCATTGTCAAGACCTGCAAGAACACCAGCACCTTCTACGGTTACCTGAACACGGTTCCTTGCATTATATACGAAATTCCTGTCTTTATCAA
>DJJW01000081.1:0-1518 GCA_002434335.1 Lachnoclostridium sp. UBA6558
ATAAGTCTGGTTTCCTTCATAACATTTTTCATCAATATGTTTCTGGTAGAAAACAGATGTATACGGTTATTATATACAACCATTCGCCAGGGCTGACTGTTTAATACGGAGGGTGACAGTCTGGCAGCGGATATCATCGTACGGACATTCTTATCCACTTCTTCCTTAAATACGGCAATGTCCTTAATCGCTAATCTTCTTGCCTTCTCATTCTGCCTGTATACCTCATTCTCCGCTTCTCCAAAAGCAAGGGTTATAACCTGCTCATAACCCTCCGCCACCGTCTCACTCTTCAGATTCAGATTGGCAATATAACAGCAGCCAAGTCCCCTTGCTGTAATATAAAGAGCTATCTGCTCCATTATATAACCGGCATTCAATTGATAATCCGATTCCCTTGTGGAATACAGCACCAGATAATGTGGAGCCTTAACCGTAAGAATCCCAGGCTGCAGACGCTTTAGTCCAGCCAGCTCCACTATCTTATATTTTACTTTTATATCATCAGACAGCATTGGTATACTTTCTGCAAAATTAGCAATATGGTCAAGTACCTTCGGATCTATTTTATCCATACTGTATTTACGGACAGATTTCCTGGCAAAAATTGCTTCGTAAAGATTCATAGCAGACTCCTTATACCCTAATTAGGGCAGCTCATCTCCTCTGACTCGCCTCTTAATTTCTCCATGGCGTATCTTTTATAGTACAGCGGAGATATTCCATAGTATTTCTTAAACAGTTTGCTGAAATGATAGACATCCTCATATCCAACCCGGTTGGCAATGCTCTTAATGCTCTCCCCTTCCGAAGACAGAAGGATATCTCTTGCCTTTTCAAGCCTTATCTTAATCAGATAGTTGATTGGGGATTCCCCTGTCTCTTCCTTAAATATCTTGGAGATATATACAGGGCTTAAGTACATATTATGGGCAATCTGGTCAAGGGATATTTTAGTCTCGTAATTCTCATTCAGGTAATTAATAATCTTCTTAACGGCATAACTTTTGTTGTAGGACTCAAAATTCAAGCCCTTCTGACTGGTAGCGGCTTCTGTAATATCCCTGATTATATGAAGCATAATCTGGATCATATGCGCTTTCAGCATAAAATACTTACCTGCCTTACAGCTTTCATTTTCTGATATCATCTCATAGCAGTGCTTGGATATATCCTGCTTCGTCTCCGATGAGGTGTGAAGTATATGTCCTCCGTCTTTAAATATCAGAGAATTGGGTGGCATATTCTTAAACTGAAAGCCTGTGAAACCGGCAAAGAATTCTACTGTTGGTTCCTTGGGATTTACTAGGATGTTCTGATGCTTTACACCGGGGTTACACATAATAACGTCCCCTGCTTCTACATCATAAACTGTTCCTTCCACCAGATATTTGCCTTTTCCTGATAATATATATGTCAGTTCGGTAAAATCATGCTCATGGTAACTGCTTTCCTTAACCATCTTCTGCTTACTGACAAATAAGATCGTCGGGTTTAAGTCGTAGTAGGTTATATCAA
>DJJW01000081.1:1586-102712 GCA_002434335.1 Lachnoclostridium sp. UBA6558
TGATTTATACTCTCCCCCCAGGGTGCGTCTGAAGACTTCTTGAGCCGAACTGCGCTTCCACCTTGTTCTTTCAGCAGCAATATGAAATGCAATGGGGGATTGCATTTTCTATATTGCAGCAAGTCATAAATTCAAGTGAGGCACTCAGAACGGTGCAATGAGTTTCAAACACGCTCTAGCCTCTATTGTAATAAAGCTACTTAAACGTTTCGTAAATTCATTTGGTTGCATCTCTTTCATTATATCATCTTTTTTGGATTTGAAAAACCTTTTTTCATATTTTTATGGTTTTGCATTTTTTGTCGATATAATTGACCTTATATAACAATTGACATGCTTTTCATAACAAAGTACATTTTATTTTTGTGGTCTGATACTATAATAGAACAGAATCTTAAAATACAGATGCTGCGCCATATCATAAAATACAGGCCGGCATAAGAGTGGAGGCTAAATATTATGACAGCTATGCAATGGGTTTTTTCATTTTTGAAAAAACACCGCTTTCGACTGATGACAGCATTGTTATTAGTTACCGTATCCTGTCTTTTGACCATCGTCAATCCTTACATATCCGGTATCATCGTGGATGATGTTATCAAAGGCGGGAACACAGGAATACTTCCTGAACTGGTACTGCTTCTCATCGGTACTACTGTAGTAAGATCTCTTGTAAAATATCGATTTCTTGTGATATTTGAGACTACTTCGCAGAACATGCTCTATAACATGCGTGATTATGTATACCGCAGATTCCTGGAAGAAGACTTTACCTTTTATAATAAGAACAGGACCGGTGATCTGATGTCAAGACAAACCGGTGATATGGATGCTATCAGGCACTTTGTTGCCTATGTAATTTATTCTGTTTATGAGAACTCGCTGCTGTTTATCATAGCTCTGGTGATGATTTTTACAGTTGATTACAGGCTTGCTCTTTGTATGATTGCTGTTGTTCCCATAACAGTATTAATAACCCGCAAACAGCTGACTTCTGTTAAGGCTGCCTTTCATAATATCAGACAGCGCTTTTCAAGCCTTAACACCTTTGTGCAGGAAAATGTCAGCGGTAACCGTGTGGTAAAGGCCTTTGCCAAAGAAGATTATGAAATCCAGAAATTTAACAAGGAGAATGATGGCTACCGTGATGCAGAGCTTGCAGCTGCTGGTATCTGGAAGAAGTATGTGCCTATTTTCGAATTCCTTGCCAACTTTCTGACGGTAATTCTTTACCTGGTGGGCGGTATCATGGTTATCAAAGGTTATATTTCCTTAGGAAAGATGGTAACTGTCAGCGGGTACCTCTGGATGCTTAATAACCCTTTGAGAATGGCAGGCTGGCTGGCTAACGATTACCAGCGTTTTGTTACTTCCGCAGAGAAAATCTACTCAACGATTAAAGAGGAGCCAGGCATTAAGACCCCCTCCAAAGGACAGAAATCCAAACGCTTTGAAGGTATTCTGGAATTCAAAAATGTCCATTACAAAGCAGAAGACGATGTTATCTTAACGGATATTAATTTCAAAGTAAAACCCGGTCAGACCGTAGGTATTATCGGTGCTACCGGTGCAGGTAAATCCACCCTTATGAACCTGTTATGCCGTTTCTATGATGTTACCGATGGAGAAATTACTGTTGATGGTATTAATCTTAAGGACATGGACTTATACCAGCTGCGCAGCAATATCGGTATGGCAATGCAGGATGTATTCCTGTTCTCTGATACCATTGAAGGTAATATTGCCTACGGTAATCCCAACTGTACCCTGGAGGAGGTACAAGAAGCAGCCAAGGTTGCCAATGCTCATGACTTTATTATGAATATGCCTGACGGCTATGATACCATTGTCGGTGAAAGAGGTATGGGTCTCTCCGGCGGACAGAAACAGCGTATTTCCTTAGCAAGAGCCCTGCTTAAGAATCCTTCCATCGTTATTCTTGACGACACAACCTCAGCCGTGGATATGGAAACTGAGACACAGATTCAGCAGCAGTTAGGTTCCCTGTCCGATAAAACAGTATTTATCATTGCCCACCGTATTTCCTCCATTAAAGATGCCGACCTCATTCTGGTATTGGATAACGGTAAGATTATTGAATCCGGTAATCACGATTCTCTCATCAATAAAAGAGGCTATTATTATACGGTATTCAACCATCAATACGGTGAGTTCGACCAGTTTGCAGGCGGAAACTATAAGGAGGTGTACAATTAATGGCCCGTAATAAATACGATATTGACGAAACCCTCCAGAGCGAATTCAGCTTTGATCAATTAAAACGACTTTATTCCTATATAAAGCCACATCGTAAGGAAATGTATTTCACAATCCTTTTAATGGTTATATCCAGTGCCCTTGGTATGTTCACACCAAGAATCCTGATGATGATCATGGATGATTATATCCCCAATAAGAATATCAGGGGAGTTATTATGATTAGTATTGTTTTGATGCTGTTAAACCTTATAGTGGTAGTAATTCTTCGATTAAAGATTCAAATCACTACGAAACTTGGTCAGAACATCATCCATAAAATCAGAAGTGATATTTTTAACCACCTGCAGGAACTGCCCTTCTCCTATTATGATGACCGTCCTCACGGCAAGATTCAGGTAAGGGTTGTAAATTACGTTAACAGCTTAAGTGATCTGCTTTCAAACGGTATCATCAATACCATTACCGATTTGTTCAGTTTGATCTTCATCGTAATATTTATGCTGTCCATTAATTTCAGACTGACCATTGTATGTTTACTGGGCCTTCCCATACTAATGGCGGTAATCTTCTTTATAAAAAAGAAACAGCGTATTGCCTGGCAGATTTCCAGTAACAAGTCCTCTAACTTAAATGCTTATATTGCAGAGAGTATTAATGGTATCCGTGTTACGCAGAGCTTTGTCAGAGAAGAGGAAAACATTAAGATTTTCAACAGCTTAAGCGGTAAATACAGCGATGCCTGGATGAAAGCAGTTAAATACAACTTCCTCTTATGGCCTGCCATCGATAATATCTCAACCCTTACCATGGCTGCTGTTTATATTCTTGGTGTAAGCTGGATTACAGGAGATGTAAGAGGTGTAACCGTCGGTGTTCTGATTGCCTTTACCGGATATATCGGACGCTTCTGGGCACCTGTTAACACACTGGCAAGCTTTTATAATTCTCTTCTTACTGCTATCTCTTATCTGGAGAGAATCTTTGAAACCATTGACGAGCCGGTACTGGTAAAGGACAAAGAAGGTGCTGTGGAAATGCCTCTCATCAAAGGAACCGTGGATTTTAAAGACGTAGTTTTCAGCTACGAAGAAGGTATTCCGATCTTAAATGGAATCAACTTTACTGCCAAGCAGGGTGAATCCTTTGCCATAGTAGGCCCTACCGGTGCAGGTAAGACTACCATCATCAACCTTATCAGCCGATTCTATAACCTGGATTCCGGAAGTATTCTGATAGATGGTGTGGATATTAATGATGTTACCATTAAATCCTTAAGAAAACAGATGGGTGTCATGCTTCAGGACAGCTTCATCTTCTCAGGTACCATTATGGATAATATCCGTTACGGTAATATGGAAGCTACCAATGAACAGGTTATGGAGGCAGCTAAGACAGTATGTGCCCACGACTTTATCATGGGTCTGGAGAAAGGCTATGAAACAGAAGTTAATGAACGCGGCAGCCGCCTTTCTGCCGGCCAGCGTCAGCTTATATCCTTTGCAAGAGCACTTCTGGCAGATCCTAAGATTCTGATTCTGGATGAAGCTACTTCAAGTATTGACACAGAGACGGAGATTCTTTTACAGGAAGGCCTTGCAAAACTCTTAAAGGGTCGTACCTCCTTTATCATTGCACACCGTCTTTCCACCATAAAGAATTCCGACTGTATTCTCTATGTAGATAAAGGTAAGATTCTTGAAATGGGTAACCATGATAAACTGATGGAAAATGACGGCTACTACCATAAGCTTTTCGTTTCCCAGTATGATTTCTTGAATAAAGCTGCAGATATATAAATAAAAGCAATATAGCACTCTTCTAAATATTATGAATTTTAAGCTGCCGGGCTTACTTCGCACTTTTAAAAAGCATTTATTATTAAGATACATTTATTATTAAGCTATTGAATTTGAAAGCTGATGTATTTTAAACTAATGTATTTTAAAGCTAATGTGAAGTGAGATCGGCCGCTTTACTTTAGGAAAAAATTGATATACTTATTTTATCCCTATGAATATTATTTTTCCTATAGTAAAATAAATTCGTTAAATGAAACCTTAGCATATCACATCACAATTAGTTTACTAGGAAAGGAGACGTTCTATCATGAATCTGACTTATATGGTGTTTCGAAATGGAATTGAATATGGGCAGAGAAATGAATTTAAGGAACCTCTCTGCATTTCTACCCTTTTGTGAAATGTTTGAATAAAAGCTTGCACGCAAACGGCGTGCTTTTTTTATGCCTAAAATCACCTGATACTACACCATCTAAGTTCGCTTTTATGCCATAACCTCATTCATGGAATATGAAATTACAATTTGTTATACCAGAATTCATAGCTAGAAAGCAGTCTCTCTATATTCCAACTTAACGACAATCAATTTTATTTATTCAGGAGGATCTTAGATGATTTCATTAGAAAATTACGGTTATACCGATTACTTTAGCAAGCAGATAACCGAAAAAGAAAAAGAGCTGGGTCTTATTCCAGCAAGAATAATATCCATTCAGAAGGAAACCTATAAGCTGATATCTGAAAGGGGTGAAAACAACGGCAAATTAAAAGGTTCTGTCTTTTATCAGGATATCGAGCTAAAGACATATCCATCTGTGGGAGATTTTGTGCTTATTAAGGCAAACAACCAGGGAGAGGATATTATATACCGAGTCCTTGACAGACGCTCCAGTTTCTCCAGAGCCAATCCCTCCCTGCCTTCCAAAATATCCGGCGCCAGTGCTCAGATGGTTGCCACTAATTTCGATTATGTATTTGTAATGGCATCCCTAAACCATGACTTTAACCTACGAAGACTGGAACGGTATCTGGCAGCAGCCTGGTATAGCGGCGGTGTGCCGGTTGTTATCCTGACCAAAGCAGATCTTTGTGAAGATTATGAGGAGAAGCTTGTTCAGACAGAGGCTATCGCTCCGGGTATTGGTGTTCATGCCATCAGCAGCCATACGGGTCAAGGTCTGGAAGAACTGAACCAATATCTGAAACCCGGTAAGACCCTTGTATTCATGGGTTCCTCCGGTATTGGTAAATCCTCACTGGTTAACAGTCTGGCCAGGGAGGATCTTATGAAGGTTAATATCATCCGTGAGGACGACAGCAAAGGTCATCATACCACCACATACCGCCAGTTATTTGCCCTTGAAAGTGGTGCAATGATTATTGATACCCCCGGTATGCGAGAACTCGGTATCTGGTCGGCAGACGAAGGCGTAAGTGAAGTTTTCTCCGATATTGAGGAGCTGATAGCAAGCTGCCGTTTCCATGACTGCAGTCATAGAACAGAGCCCGGATGTGCTGTCAAGAAAGCATTGGCAGAGGGAACTCTTACGAAATCCAGATTTCAGTCCTATTTAAAACTTGAAAAAGAAGCAAGATATACTGCAAAAAAAGCAGCAATGTTTGAGAAAAGGCTTCAGAATAATTTAAATACCTCTAAGAAAAGAAACAGCAGATAATTATTGATTTGAGTGTCTACTTATTTTTTTTAATAAGCCAATAACTTAACTGCCTGCAACAATCTTCTTGATGAGATTGGTGCAAATCACCATCTTCTTAGAGATAAAGGCTTATTTATACTTTCAATCACATGTTCATTCTTGCTATTTCATGAAAAGGAAAAGTACGAAGATAGAAATAAGACATTAAATCAATCTCCGTAATTATTAAAAAAGAACCGATCTCAAATTTTTGAATACTCCTCCTTAAGGTAAACAGTTTTTTAACTTCCTGCCTTATGGGGAGTAATAATTCATCCATCTGAAATCGGTTCTTTTTCTTGAGACTTTTCTTCGGCCTTTTTNNCGTGTCTTTCTTGAGGCTTTTCTTAAGGCTTTTCTTGGGTTTTATCTTAATCTATAATACGAATTATTTATTACAGTGATAATATCTTACTGGTGTATTCTCTGATGACACCTACAGATTTCTTGAACTTCTCAAGTTCCTCTTCTGTCAGATGTACTTCCACTACATCACTGACACCGCTGCGGTTAAGAATAGAGGGAACACCGCAGAATACGTCATGTTCTCCAAATTCACCTTCTAACAGGGTCGATACGGGAATAATCTTATTCTCATCATTTAAGACTGCCTTTATTATTCCTGCTGCTGTAGTTGCAATACCATAGCAGGTGGTACCTTTGATATTAAGGATATCAAAGCCTACCCGGGTTACTTTATATACAATCTCATCCAGATTGATATCATCATATTCCTTATTATCGGAAAGGATATCGTTAATCCGCTTACCGCCTACTGTTACATGGGACCAGGGGCACATCTGGCTGTCTCCGTGCTCACCCATCGTATAACCCTGTACGCTTCTTGGATCCACATGAAAAAGCTCTCCGATAAAATGCTTTAATCTTGCAGAATCCATGGCTGTACCGGTTCCAATAACCTGGTTCTTAGGAAGTCCGGAGATTTTATATACATAATGTGCGATAATATCTACCGGATTGGAGACAACAATAAAATGTCCCTTAAAACCGGCTTCCATAATAGGTGTAACAATGGATTTTGCAATTTTTGCTGACAGCTCCAGTGTATCCAGTCTTGTCTGTCCGGCTTTTGGAGGTGCTCCGGCTGTGATAACAACAATATCTGCATCTCCACAGTCCTCATAGGTTCCCTGGGTAACCTTAACATTACGGTTTAAATATTCCACGCAGTGGCACAGGTCCATTACCTCTCCTCTGGCTTTATCCTTATTAATATCTATAATCATTACCTCATCACATACTCCCTGTGTTATGAGACTGAAAGCTGTGGATGAGCCAACCATTCCTGCTCCAACGATTACAACCTTGCTTCTGTTAATTGTCATTTATAACTCCTTTCTTATCCTGCCTGATTGCTATTCTTTAAGATATTCAATTCTGTTACGGCCATTTCCCTTGGCCTGATATAGCAGTTTGTCTGCAATACCTATCAGTTCTTTGATACTTTCTCCCTGATAACAGGCAAGACCAATGCTTATTGTAACACGAAGTTCCTTCTTTTCAAATACATAATTTTTTATACATTCTTTCATTCTCTCAGCGATTTCTACAGCACTGCCTGCGCCTTTAATACCACTAAGTATAATCATAAACTCTTCCCCGCCATAACGGCCGGCAAAGTCACTGCTTCTTAAACAGCTCTGGATAATCTCTGAAATTCTAATCAGCACCTGATCCCCCAGCTGATGCCCATAGGTATCATTTACTCGTTTAAAATGATCAATGTCTAACATCATAACTGCCAGACCTATAGGTTCTTGCTGCTGCCGCTGTATTTCTCTGTCCAGTATTTCCAGTATGTACTCATGGTTATGCAGGTTGGTGAGGCTGTCTTTCACCGCCTTTTCTTTAAATAACTCGTTGCTGATTACCAGTTCTTCATTGATTCTCTCTATTTCTGCTTTTCTTCTTGCTAAGAGCAATTCTCCTTTTTTGCGGTCGGTGATATCTCTTGCTACAAATACGAAACCAAAAGCTTCCTTTGCTTCATCTCTTAGAGCAGAGGCTTTTACTTCTGCATATCTGAGCTCTCCATCCTTTTTGTGATATCTTAACTGAATGTGATTAATTGCATTGTTTAAGTAGCTTTGACAGGATTTATTCCATTGTCTTTCACTGCCTTTTTCTAAAAAGGCAAATACATGCTCTGGAAGTTCTTCCTCTGATATATCGTAACCCAGAAAGTTCTTTATACTTTTACTGCAATAGCTTAACCTGCCTTTCCTATCGGTAACCAATACCAGATCCGGTATGGAATCCATTAATTTATTGAACATTTCTTCGCTTTCCTTAAGCCTCGCTACCGTTTCCTTATGGCGCTTCATTTCCAGCTTCAGTTCTTCCATTGCCCGAATGTCCTGAGCAATAATCAGATATCCAAGCTCCAGTCCATTGCCGCTTCCTTTAATGGGAACTATGGTCATGTTAGTCGGTATAGTTTCACCCTGTTTCGTCTTAACGCTTATATTGTAATGTTTCTTTCTATGAGGTGAGCTCCCCTTTACCCAGGTTCTGAATTGCTTCTGCTCATTGCCTAAGAGCTTTTCAAATTTGGTGCTGACAAGATCTTCTGTCTCATATCCAAGTACCATCTGCGCCTGCCGGTTTATACGGATAATCCTCCCATTTAAGTCAATGAGAAATTCAAAATCCATGGTTTCCTTAAATAATTCCTTAATAATTAATTCGTTAGGCGTCAGAAGAAAATTGTACTTTCTGATTGCATGGTTTATACCCAGTATCATAATCACACCGAATATCTGCGTACTATTCAAAAAGCCCTCTACATACCGTGGTATTACGAATTCACCAATCAATGCAAGGATATAGGTAATCACCCCTGTTGTTACTATGACATATACCTGTTTCTTTACAATAATATGAGGCGTTTTATGCTTCCATACCAGAAGCCGGATCATGCCGATTAAAGTATAGAGGTAATTATAAACTGGATTACTCAGGTTAAAGAAATGATAAAGACCGCTTGGCCAGCTCCCTCCAAGAGGAAACACAAAAACAGTGAGTACACAGTAGAAAAAAGCCGGGGAAAATAACAGGATACATTTAAACGGACTGTATATGAGTCTGTCATCTGTAATTACCAAAATCATAAAGAGTAACAGAGCCGGAAAGAAACACCATCCCAAAGCCGACAGCTTGTTCCAGAAACTAAATACATAAATATTATCCGTTATTACATAAGCAATAGAATAAGCAAATGCCCAAATTGCCAGGGAGGCTGTAAGCAGCAGAAAAGCTTTACCTAACCCTGAATTCTTATTAAGCGTATAGGTGGATATCCCCACAGACAGATAAATAACCCCAGCAATCATTGAAAGAAACGACAATACATATTCCATATTAATCCGCCCTCGGCTCTGTAATTTTTACGAAAATCTTAAGATTACTATAACAGAATTAATAATGGTAATCAATTCGTAACAGCTGAAAATCGAGCTAATCCTGACGTATTTTTATTATCAAGGAATCATTCCTGCTAATCCTTACTATATCTGAAAGCATTAAAAGGCTTCTCTTCCATAAAAGCATAAAAATCACCCCGGGTCAGCGCATTTGCCGGGGTGATCTGCTACTATAATTTAATATATGTTTCTAATCTGTAAAGTTATTTGAAATATTCAACACCGGATTCAAAGATATACTGGTCTCGGTTACCGGTAATATTTACAGCAACCCCTTTACCTTTTCTTTCCGAATGCGTCATCTTACCAAGAACTCTTCCATCAGGACTTGTGATACCCTCTATGGCGTAATAAGAACCATTGGGGTTAAATTCCTCGCTCATTGCAGGATTTCCGCTTAAATCCACATACTGGGTAGCAACCTGCCCTGCTGCAAATAGCTTACTTATCCATTCCTGGTTTGCTACAAATCTTCCTTCCCCATGAGAGGTAGGGATTGCATAGGTTCCCCCAAGTTCCGCCTTCTTAAGCCAGGGTGATTTATTGGATACAACTTTTGTATATACATACTTGGAAACATGACGTCCGATATGATTGGTAGTTAACGTAGGGGAATCCTCCTTTTGAGGAGTAATCTCACCGTAAGGCACCAGCCCCAGTTTGATAATAGCCTGGAAGCCGTTGCAGATACCAAGTGCCAGACCATCTCTTTTCTTTAGGAGCTCATCGACTGCTTCCTTTAATTTTGCATTCTGAAAGGCGGTGGCAATAAACTTACCGGAACCATCGGGTTCATCACCTGCGGAAAATCCGCCGGGGAACATGATTATCTGTGCTTCCTTCACTGCCTTAACAAATCTGTCAACGGATTCCTCAATGCTTCCCGGTGTCAGATTGCGGAATACCACGATATCTGGTGTGGCACCTGCCGCCTCAAAAGCCAGGGCAGAATCGTATTCACAATTGGTTCCCGGAAATACAGGGATAAATACTCTGGGTTTTGCTATTTTTTCTTTTGTATAATAGATAGCTTTCTTTTCCTCGTAAATTCCTGTATCAATTAATGTCTCCGTCACACCGGAGGAGGTAGGAAATACTTTTTCCAAAGAATTTTCCCAGCTGCTCTGTGCTTCCTCCAGTTCCACCTTAGCTTCTTTATAAGTAAATGCCTTATCAGCCGTAACTTTACCTACATAGAGAAAGTTTAATTCAGAGGTCTTTAAGGCTGCCAGACCTTCCTCTTTCACTTCCAGAAGCAGGGCACCGTACGCCGGTGCAAAAAGCTCCTCTTCTGTCAGTTCTTTCTGAAAAGCGATACCATATTTGTTTCCAAAAGCCATCTTACTTGCTGCCTCAGCTATACCGAAGGCTCCGGGAGCGTATGCTGCTGACACAAGTCCTTGGTTCATCAGTTCATGAATCTTTTCATAGGAGGCTTTGATTGACTCATAAGCCGGCAGGTCGTATTCGTCCTTCTCTGCCAGGACTGCGATTAAGTGAGAACCTGCTTCTTTTATTTCTCCGGTAATAACCTGAGAAGCTTTCGTTATTGCAACGGCAAAGGATACAAGGGTAGGAGGTACATCAATGTCCTGAAAGGTTCCGGACATACTGTCTTTGCCGCCAATAGAAGCAAGCCCTAAGCTTAACTGAGCTTCATAAGCTCCCAGTAGTGCTGCCAGAGGTTCTCCCCAGCGCTTGGCATCGTCTCCCAGTCTCTTAAAATACTCCTGGAAGGTGAAATAAATAGTTTTATAATCTCCGCCGGAAGCAACTATCTTCGCCACAGATGAGAGAATGGCATAAACCGCACCATGATATGGACTCCAGCTGGATAAGAAGGGATCAAAACCATAACTCATCAAGGTAACGGTATCACATTCACCCTTTAAAGAGGGAAGCTTTGCAGCCATGGTCTGTACCGGTGTGGTCTGGTATTTACCGCCGTAGGGCATCGTTACCGTTGCTGTTCCGATAGAGCTGTCGAACATCTCAACCAGTCCCTTTTTGGAGCAGCTGTTAAGGTCACTCAATACCTTAAGCAGCTTGGTTCTAAAGGAAAAGCTCTCAGCTGTCCTTGAACCGTCTGACTTATTATCATAAAAGCTGCTGCCGTTTTTAAAATAGTTATCCTGAGCTTCAGGAGGTGTTACCACTACCTCCGTTTCCTGATGAGCGCCGTTGGTATTTAAGAATTCTCTGGATATATTAACAATCTCCTTGCCTCTCCATACCATAACAAGCCTTGGCTCTTCCGTGACTTCTGCTACAAGAGTAGCTTCCAGGTTCTCTTCCTCTGCATACTGAAGCAGTGCCTCTACATCTCCGGCATCCGCTACCAGTGCCATTCTCTCCTGGGACTCGGATATCGCAAGCTCTGTACCATCAAGTCCGGCATATTTCTTAGGGACCTTATCCAGATCAATAAATAATCCGTCTGCCTANNCCGATTGCAACCGCCACACCGCCGGCACCAAAATCATTGCATTTCTTAATCAGCCTGCTGACTTCCTCCCTGCGGAATAGTCTTTGAAGCTTTCTTTCAGTAGGTGCATTTCCTTTCTGAACTTCCGCTCCGCAGGTTTCAATGGAGGATTCTGTATGCACCTTAGAAGAGCCTGTAGCACCGCCGCAGCCATCTCTTCCGGTTCTTCCTCCCAGAAGGATTATCCTGTCACCGGGTTCGGAGGACATTCGCATAACGTTCTTCCTGGGAGCTGCTCCCATAACAGCACCGATTTCCATTCTTTTAGCCACATAACCCGGATGATAGATTTCATCAACCAGTCCGGTAGCAAGTCCTATCTGATTACCGTAAGAACTGTAGCCGCTTGCCGCACCGGTTACAATCTTTCTCTGAGGAAGCTTTCCCTTTAGCGTATCTTCAATAGCCACTCTCGGGTCTGCTGCACCGGTAACTCTCATTGCCTGATAGACATAACCTCTGCCGGATAAGGGATCTCTTATGGCACCGCCCAGGCAGGTAGCAGCTCCACCAAAGGGTTCTATCTCAGTGGGATGGTTGTGTGTCTCATTCTTAAAGAATACCAGCCACTCCTCTTTCTTTCCTTCAATTTCAACGGGAACGATAATGGAGCAGGCATTGATTTCCTCGCTTTCCTCCATCTCCTTAAGCTTTCCCTGGCTCTTCAGCTTTTTCATAGCCATAAGGGCTATATCCATCAAGGACATATATTTATCCTCTCTGCCCTGATACAATTCCTTATAATCTTTCTGATATCTGAGAAATGATGCTTCAAGAGGTTTCTTAAAATAACCTTCTTCAATCTTTACCTTGGTAAGCTCTGTAAGGAAGGTTGTATGTCTGCAGTGATCAGACCAATAGGTATCAAGAACTTTGATTTCCGTAAGAGAGGGATCTCTTTTCTCCTCTGATGCAAAATATTTCTGTACATGGAGAAAATCCTTGATGGTCATGGCAAGGTTAAGGGATTTGTAAAAGTCCTTTAGTTCCTCACTGTTCATACTGATAAAACCTGCCAGAATAGCTACATCCTCCGGTTCATTATAAGTGGTTTCAAGAGTTTGCGGTTTCTTAAGCTTTGCTTCCCTGGAGTCTACGGGATTGATGCAGTAGACTTTGATTTTCTGGAATTCTTCTTCTGTCAGAGCACCGGATAATACATAGGTGGTTGCACAGTTAATTACCGGAGCTTCCTTGGGAGACAATAATTTGACACATTGAACGGCAGAATCTGCTCTCTGATCGAACTGACCGGGAAGATATTCTACAGAAAATACAAAATCCTTCTCTTCTTTCGGAAATTCTTCGGTGAACAGAAGGTCTACGGGAGGTTCAGAAAATACCGTACCTAAAGCTCTCTCTATGGTCTCCTCGCTGATATTCTCAAGGTCATACCGGTTCAATACCCGAACCTGTTTTAAACTTCCTATTGCAAGGTAATTTTCTATCTCTTCCAATAATTCCTGTGCTCTAACGGCATATGCCGGTTTCTTCTCTACATAAATTCTTCTGACACTGCTCATGTTGTTCCTCCATTCCCATCTTTGCTCACGTTTTCCTTCAACTGTCACTGAATGTTACTCTAAGGCTGCTGCTGATATTTAACCTATATATTGCTGCTTTTCTATTTCCAAAACGGCAGGATTTTCTCCGTCATACCTCTGTTAACAGGGATATCATAATTCCACTGCCATAAAATCTTACCTCATTATAACACAGCTGTTTTTATTATTGTAATTAATATATATTAAAGTGTTAATAAGCCTGCCTAATGTTTACATGAAAAAAATTCATCTTATACTATTTATAATAAAACTTTTTGCCTTCATAATACGTCTTATAAATAGAAGACAACACATGCATGCCCGTTACTTCAAATAATAACACGTTTCCGCTTTTAGAGCCAGTGGTGAGTACAGACAATCTGATTTTCCACAACCCTGAATTTCTTTGGACAGCGGATTGAGAGGATACTATGAAACTCCAAATCACCTATGAAGAATTAGCTGCGTTTATCCTTCATAATCAGGACAATTATTACAGACTTGCCTTTAGCTATGTCAGAAACAGAGAAGATGCCCTGGACATTGTACAGGACTCCATTGTCAGGGCCTTTTCCTCCCGAAGAGCCTTAAAGGAGGCTTCCTATGTAAAGTCCTGGTTCTATCGGATAGTCATAAATACTTCCCTGGATTTTATAAGAAAAAATAAGAAATATGCTTATCTGGAGGAGGCTGAATGGGAGCATTTAGATTATCATACAGAGGACTCTTATGAAGACCTGGATCTTCATAATGCCTTGGAGAGATTATCTCCTGAGAGCCGGATTATTATTATTCTGCGATACTTTGAAGATTTAAAACTTCAGGAAATCGCGCAGATTCTCGGAAAGAATGAAAACACAGTTAAAACGAAGCTCTATGCCGCGCTGAAAAAGCTTAAAATGGAATTGAAGGCGGAGGAAGCTTGAAAAATAGAACCATAGCTTTCATGAAAGTAAATAACCGCTTATGTACACAGATGGGAGTTAGGTTGTAATACAAATTGTTTATTTCACTACGGATTCAGAATATCGTTGAAGATTTACGATTCACGAAAGGAGACCAACTATGAAAAATAGTAGTAATGTATGCAGTAAAAGTAATGTAAATAAAAAAGACGTACCCATTCAGGAAAATAACAAAAACAATATCCGTAACATCTTACCAGAGGTGCCTATGAGGAAATTGAAAGAGTCTTATGAAGACCAGGACATTCCCAAAGAGTTAGATTTTCTCGTAAGAAAGACCCTCAGACTTGAAAAGAAAAAGTTCCGCTGCAGAAAATGGATAAGACAGCTCTCCACCGGTCTGGTTTCAACTGTTGCCTCTGCAGCTGCACTGCTTATCATAACCGTAAATGTCAGCCCTGCAGCTGCCAAAGCTATGGCAGAGGTTCCTGCCATAGGCAGCTTTGTAAAAGTAGTAACCTTCCGGGAATATAGCTACAAGGATGAACATCATGAAGCCCAGGTTAATATTCCTCAGATTACAGGGCTGTCGGACAAAGAGCTTGAGGATATGCTGAATAAGAAATATCTTAACGAAAATACCAGGTTGTATGAAGCGTTCCTGGATAATATCGGTACAGATGATTTAAAGAATGCCAATACTGCCCTTTTCTCAGATTACAAGGTTATTCTTGACACGGATTCTCTTCTGGTATTAGCCAGTGAAAAGACTGAAATAGCCGCATCCGGAAGTGAAAGCATCCATTACGATACAATTGATAAAAATAATCAGCTGGTATTGACACTATCCAGTCTGTTTAAGGATAATGGATATATCAATAAAATAAGCGAAAATATAATCACTCAGATGAAGGAACAGATGAAAGGTGAGGATGGCAAGATTTATTTTCTGGAGGATGGCTTTAAGACCATCTCCTCAGACCAGAACTTCTATATTAATAAAGATGGAAAACTGGTTATTTCCTTTAACGAATATGATGTTGCACCGGGATATATGGGAATTGTAGAATTCGTAATACCTACAGAAGTAATAAAAGATCTGTTGGTCAGCGATTACTATATTCACTAGTAAGATATCTTAACCACGTTTCTTATTTTGTGAAACTTGTTTTAGAGAATGATTGATTTAAGATTTATAACTAATTCAAAATCCACAAAACACTGTCAAGGCAAGGCGTTAAACTTTACAGTGTTTCATGGATTTTATAGCTAGCAAGGCTTTTGACAGGCTTAACAAAATGAGACTCTATTGCTATAGCTATAACGATAGAGTCTCTTCTGGCTGGCACCTTCATCGTTAAGCAAATTTAATAATTTATATTCAGTTTTACCGTTTAAATAATAACCCCTACAGCTTCCAGCCCATAGCTTCTTCTCTCATTCCTACAAATCTGGCATATAAGCCGCCCTGGGACAAAAGCTGTTTATGGGTACCTCTCTGCGTAATCCTTCCGTCCTCTAAAACCAGTATCTGCTCTGCATTCTGAACTGTCTTAAGTCGATGGGCAATCATAATGATTGTCTTATTCTTAGTCATTTCCGCAATCGCTTCCTGCAGTCTGCTCTCATTCTCCGGATCCACATTTGCTGTTGCTTCGTCCAGAATTACAATTGGTGCATCTTTTAGTATTGCCCTTGCAATAGAGATTCTCTGCTTCTCACCACCGGACATGCTGGCCCCGCCTTCTCCTACCATTGTATTGTAGCCTTCAGGAAGTGACATGATAAAATCATGGCATCTTGCCTTTCTGGCCGCTTGCTGTACCTCCTCAAAGGTAGCCTCCGGTTTACCAAACTTTATATTATTCAGCACAGTATCATTAAACAGATATACCTTTTGGAATACCATGCTGAAATTAGACAGCAGACTGTCTAAGGTATATTCCCTGATATCCTTTCCTCCTAAGGTAATGGAACCTTCTTCTACGTCCCAGAACCTGGTGATAAGATTACACAGTGTGGATTTTCCACCGCCGGAGGGTCCCACGATAGCGGTCGTGGTACCGGAAGGTATCATAAAGGACACCTCCTTTAGTATCTTTCGTTTCTCATAGGAGAAGCCTACATTCTTTCCTTCAATGGTAAAGTCGGCAGGTCTTATGCTCTTTCCCTTGCCGTCCATGATAGGTGTGTTTCCTATTTCGTCTACTCTGTCAATGGCTATATCCACAGAACGCAGCAGTGAGGACATGCTTCCGGCAGTCTCTAACTGGCTGTATATCAAAAATACTGATATAAGCATTAAAAGACAGGTTATAAGTTCCATTGTCCCGGACAGATAGAATCCAATGGAAGCAATTGCTATCAGCACACTGACGAATTTAAGTAGGATGCTCTGCAGAAACATAAACGGTATAAACGCAAGTTCTAATCGAACGTTATTTTTCTCACACTCTGCTATTGCTCTCTCTAAGGTGTGACTTGCTGATTCCCCCAGATTAAAAGCTCTTACTACACTGATTCCCTGTACATACTCAAGAATTGCTCCCACCAGGGTGGTCTGAGCTGCTACTCTGGCTGGAGAAATCTTTCTGGATTTTTTTTGCATGAGAGAATTTCCGCCTATAAATAATAGGATTCCTCCCAGAATGATCAGTCCAATACGCCAATCAAATGCGAGTAGCATTACCGTTATTACTGCGGAATGGACATAGCCATGTATAATCTTATCCATTACTCTTGGTGCGATATCCTGTACATCCTCCATGGTAGAGGTTATGGCCGCGGTTATCTTTCCCAGGCTGTTATCGTTAAAATATCCCATGGGCATATATTTCATTCGGTCACCCATTTCTGAACGTTTATCCGCACACATATAGAAACTGCCCTGTGCCTGAGCCATGGTTGCCCGCTGTCTGGTTAATATAGCACCTACCATGCTTGCAAACATGATACCAAAAGAAGCCCAGGCCGTTCCTGCCGTAACATTTCCTTCTGTTATGGCTCTTAACACTACTGCCATAGCTAATATCTGAAATGCCTGAAAGACAGAATTGATAAATGCCAGAAGGATTCCCTTCTTCATCAAGCTGCCTCTCTTACCGGCAAAGGCAAAAAATTTGCGAATGGTTCCAATCATTTTATTGTCCTCCTTCTATTCCGTCTTTGGAGCTGATATGTGCCTGCCACAGCTCACTGTATAAAGGATTTGATTGTAACAGTTCCTCATGAGTTCCCGCACCGGCAACCTGACCGCTTTTGATAACAGCTATCTGGTCGGAGTCTGTAATAGTTGACAGGCGATGAGCAATAACAATTAGTGTCTTTCCTTCAACCAGTCTGGCAACCGCCTTCTGGATAACTGCTTCATTTTCCGGATCGGTATAAGCAGTGGCTTCATCCAGAATAATAATCGGAGCATTTTTTAACATGGCACGGGCAATGGTTATACGTTGTCTCTCACCGCCGGAGAGATGACCGCCTGCACCGCCTGCGATGGTATGATAACCATTCTCCAGGCCCAGAATAAATTCATGGCAGCCGGAAGCTTTTGCAGCCTCTATGACTTGTTCATCTGTTGCTTTCGGATTTCCGAGTCTTATATTATCAAGAATACTTTGGTCAAATAAGTAATTATCCTGGGCAACATAAGCAATCAGTTCCATCAGTTGTGACTGAGGTATGTTATTCAGATTTACTCCGCCGATGGTTATAGAACCGGTGGTGACATCCCAAAAGGAAGCAATCAGTTTCGCTATAGTGGATTTTCCTCCTCCGGAGGGGCCAACGAAAGCCGTAACAGTACCGGCAGGAATTGAAAGATTCACTCCGTGAAGTACCTCTTTTTCCTTGTAACCGAAGGTTACGTTGTTCAACTTGATATCAAGTCCCTTTAAGGAAGCTCTGTGTACCGGACGTGCCTGTTCTTTTTCCTCCAGTACCTCTCCTATCTCATTAACGATAATTCCAATTTTGGCAAGATCATCCGTATAATACATTGCCGATAAAAGTGGTGACATAATACCAAGCGCCAGGATCATTATGGTGATGAAATCACCGGCTGTCAGGGAACCGCCGCGGTAAAAGATACAGCCTGCCGGAAGTACACCGATGAGCACTGCCAGCCAGATTCCAATTCCCATGGAAAAATACAGCTGCACTTCCTTCATCCAGTCCAAACCATAGTTCGCATTGTGGCGGACTGCATCCGTAAATTTATTATAGGAAGAGGCGGACTGCCCAAATGCTTTAATTACTTCAATACCGTTTATGTATTCTACTGCTGTAGCATTCATATGCTGTCCAACTCTTACATATTCAGCAAAACGTGGCTCATAGTCCTTCATCATTCCCATGTAACACGCTGCACCAACAGGAAGAGTTATCAGGGATATCAAGGCCATACGCCAGTCAATTGCAAAGAGATAGATTACAATAGCGATGGGTATCAGCAGATTGGATGTCATTTCCGGCAGTACATGTGCCAGGGTCGGTTCTATGCTGTCTACCTTTTCTACCATAATGTTCTTGAATTTACCGGAAGGTGTGTCTAGAACATACCCCATAGGAACCAGCTTCAGCTTCTTGCCGATACGTCTTCTGATTTCTGAGATAACGGCAAAGGTAGCTTTATGAGACATGGTTGTTGAAATATTGTGAAAAGCAGCCTTTCCTAAGAATCCAAGTGCCATTACACCGCCCCAGATAAGATAAACAAAGTACGCCTGATTCCCCTCCAATAACAGGAGTATCATTCGTGACACTGCATAATAGGGCACCATTCCGGCACCGACACCTAATATGGCAAGCACAACTGACAGCACATATTCATGCCTGTGCTCCCCTGCATATTCTGCCAGCCTTGCAGCGGTTCCCGGCTTTTTACTTTGTAATTTTTCCTCTGACATAAATTATCCTCCTTAAACTGTTAGAACTATCTAACATTCACATCAAAAAAATAGAGGGGTAAAAGGAATCATCCCCCTTGTAATACCTACCGCACGATACTCTACCTTTTCGTACACGCTCAGGCGTGTGTTTGAAAAAGCTTGTATCGGGCTTGGTGTTTTCAGACATACCCTAGGGAAAGCCCAGCAGGTTCTTCCAGCCTGCAGCAAAAAAATCGGTGAGCTTATCCACATAAGTCCAGGCTTCTTCTTTTGGCATATCATGCACTACTATTTCAAAAAAACCGGATAAATAAGCGCTGGCCAGCATATGATTCAGATCATCCGGCATAACGGGGGCTGTCCTTCCCATATGCTCCATACAGGAGAAAAAGGTATAGGAACTGCTAACTTCAACTTCGGCAAGACGATGCAGGTAATCTTCATAGGAAGTACCTTCGCTGCAGCAGATAATCAACTTAAAGGCATCAAAATGTTCATAGACATAATGAAAACACTCCATTACATCCGCCTTGGTGGTCTCCTTCATTTCAGTTATCTGTCTTTCCGGCGGCAGCTCTGCAAAATAATCATGTCCCTTTAAGTAAATCTCATAGAGTCTGTCTGCAGGTTCTTTCACAAGGGCGTCAAACAAAGAGATCTTATCAGGATAATAACCGTAAAATGCTCCGGTAGTCACTCCGGCTGCCTTCACAATAGAACGCAAAGAGGAATTCAGAAATCCTACTCTTAAGAATTCTTCTCTTGCTGCCCGTAATATACGCTCTTTGGTTGATTGTTCCTGTTCTGTCATTCTACTGCCTCCTTGAATATAACACCGTTATATAACAGTGTTATATTATCATCTTGCATGTTATGTGTCAAGTATCAATTACACGGTTTCACTTATTAAATCCTCTTTTGATAATCCTTCATCATTATGATGCCTCTATACCTATAACATATTTTTTTATAGTTCTCCTTGTACTAAATTTTATACTATATTCAAATATACCTATCAAATTATTTCAGCAATTGTTTCAGCATCCTATTGTTTCAGACATCCATTTAGTTCAGACATCCATTTTGCTCAGACATCCATTTAGTTCAGACATCCATTTTGCCCAGACATCCAATTAGTTCAGGCTGCTTTACCCCTATGTAAAGCAGCCTGTTTAACGAAGGTATACGCTCAGCCTTTCAGACTTTCTGTTCCTGCAGGCATATATCCTCATCTTCTGTATTATTTTTATCACTGGTATTGCTGCGTACGGAGATTGCCTTACGAAACAGAAGTATTCCGATTACAAACAAGATTGCAATAGCACCAACACCTTTATTGATACTTCCCGTCAGCTGTGATATTACGCTTACCAAAGCTGTACCAAGAAAAGATGCCCCTTTTCCGCAGATATCCATAATACCGAAATACTCCCCCGCTTTTTCCGCCGGAATGATCTTGGCAAAGTAGGATCTGGACAGAGCCTGAATCCCTCCCTGAAACATCCCCACTAAAACAGCCAGAATCCAAAAGTGCAGCTGCTGATTCATGAATACGGCAAATATGGTGATTCCTAAGTAAGCCATAATACAGACTGTTATCAGCTTGTCAGACGAAATCCTTGCAGTAAGTCTTCCAAAGAGGATACAACAGGGAAACGCCACAAATTGGGTAAGTAACAAAGCCAGCAGCAGCCCTGTGCTGTCAAGCCCAAGAGCTTTGCCATAAGCTGTTGCCATATCAATAATTGTATATACCCCATCAATATAAAAAAAGAAGGCCAGAAGAAACCAGAAGATCTCTGCTTCTTTCCGTATGTTCTTAATAGTCCTGCATAAGCTTATAAAGCTGTCTGCTACTGCATGTTTTCTCCTAGGTGCGCTATGCACCTGCTTGTATTTCTTAAGAAAGGGTAGGGAATTAAGTACCCACCAAAGAGCTACCAGCCCAAAGGATATTGCCATGGACTGCTGTAGGGTAAGTCCGAGAGAATCTCCTCCCATAACCAGCCCTAAGCAGGCAATAAAAGGAATACAGCTTCCAATATACCCCCAGGCAAATCCCTGTGCTGACACCGTATCCATCCGTTCTTCTGTGGTAATATCCGGCAGCATGGAATCGTAGAATATAAGACTGGAAGAATATGCTACCTTTGCCAATACAAAAACTATCAGAAACATCAGCCAGGCAGTCGTTAGTCCCAGCGCAACACAGCTTACTGCACCAAGCAGTATGGAACCTAGAAAAATGGGTTTTTTCAAACCTTCACTGTCTGAAATGGTTCCAAGTGCCGGTCCTGATAAGGCGACCAGTAAGGTAGCAATAGAAACTGCATATCCCCAAAAGGCAAGGTAACTGACAGAAGACAAATTCTGCTGTTCAGCCAGGTAGTCAAAATAAATAGGGATAATAGTTGAAACCAAAAGGGTGAACGCAGAGTTACCCACGTCATAGAGAACCCAACTCTTTTCCAGTCTGGTCAGTTTGATCTTCATGCCAGTCTTTCCTCCTTCAACATCGCTTCATCCTTAGACCCGAAGGTAAGGCGGTACCTGTTATCCAGAGGTTGCTTCTGCCTAATATAATCAGCGTATTCTGTAATAAGCCGGATAGATTCCCCAACAGCTGTAACATACAACCGTTTTAACATTTCCGTGCTGTCTTCACAGTTCAGGTTGGGTTTTCTGTTAATAACCAGCCCGTGCATTTCTTTATAATTCCCAGTCACCGCCAGAATTCCATAAATAACCAGACGTTTATACAGCCTTGGTGCTAACAGCATCTGATTGCAATGTTTCATGGATTCCAAGGATAGGATTATTTCTTCCGCTGTAACGTCCTGAAAGAATTCCGATATCACTTTACCGCTTCTCTCTGAGGGAAGAATGTGCTCTGTCAGGGACTTGCTTATGGGATTGTATCCATCCCTTTGAAGCAATTCTCTGTCAAACTCCGCTTCAATTTCCGTATGAGTGACTCCGCTTCTTTCAATCTTCTCATCAATATAGCCGTGGCATTGGCTATCCAGAACAAAATGGCAGATAAATCCGAAAATATAAGCCAGATGAGCTTCCTTCTTTTCTTTCGCTCTGATGATATTTCCGGCTCCTTCAAAGAAGTATTTGCCCGGCTCCTCGTGCATGCCAAACCCGGTCTGATTCACTCGGTTTGCAAAATAAGGCTTATAGTAAAACAAAATATCCGGTCCATGAAGTCCGATATCATACAGTTCTATGTGTTTATTTATTATATTCCGTAATCCTTCAGGTAAAGAAAGCGCCACTTCTTTACCTAATCTGTAATGGGCATAAGTTGACGGCAAGGGAACACCTCCTCAGACTAATCGTCTTTCCTTGTGTTTATTTTCATCTGAGGTAACTATACTAAAACATTGTTAAGTTTCTTATATCCCTTATGATAAATTAAAGTAAATCTCACCCTTTAGCTTACTCTTAACTACCTTTTATGCATTAGTCCCTTTTATTTAACCATTTCCTCCTTTAACAACTTGACAGCTCTAATCAATTCCTTATCCTCACAGTTACACACACATAGCCGTATTCCTTCTGTCTCTCCAAATTCAGGCAAATAACTGTTCTTAACACTGTTTACCAGAATACCTTGTTTTTTTAATCTGTTTACCACTGCTTCTGCTGTATTCTTTTCTGTCTGAACGAAAGCATAAATTCCTGAATCCGGAATATGATAATAGACTTCCTCTCCCAAAGTACGATGGCAGATTTCTTTTAGTACCTGCATTTTCTTCTGGTAGAATTTTTTGGTTCTTGCTATATGTAATTTGTACATGCTGCTCTTTAAATAGATTTCCAGTGCTCCCTGTGTCAGAATCGGTGTGTTAAGATCTATACTTTGCTTATAACGCAAGAATTCTTCTTTTAAGACCTCCGGTACAATTGCCATCCCAAGACGTAATCCCGGAAGAAGGGTTTTAGAAAAGCTTCGAATATGGATAATTTTATCTTTTTCACCGATGGCATAGAAGGAATCTTCTTTCTCATCTGTTTCCAGATCTGCCAGATAATCATCCTCTACCAGATAAACGTCATATCGGGAAGCCAGTTTTAATATCTTAAGTTTCTCTTCCCTTTTGTAACTGAAACCTGTGGGATTCATAAACCGGGGCATGGTATAAAAAAATTTGATATCACCTGTCCGAAATTGTGCCTCAAGCTCCGCCAGATCAAGCCCTTCAGCGGTACGCTTGATTCCCACAACTGGAACCTTATTACAGTACAAGGCCTGCAGCATAACAGAATAAGTGGGCTGCTCTACTAAAACCTTCTTCCCCCTGCAAGGAAAGGTCATAGAAGTCAGGATATACAAGGCCTGCTGTGCACCGTTTGTGATGCAGATATCCTGTGGTTTTGTAAAGATATGAAAGTTCATTAAATGCTTTGCCAATACAGCTCTTAATTCCTCCATCCCCTGTGCCGGCGCATATTCCAGTAATTTATTCTTATAGATGGTAATTGATTTCTCCATACAATGATAGAAGTCTTTATAGGGATTAATACTGTCCGGAGGTCTTACCGTACTTAGATCTGTTGCTGTTTTGGGATCCTGTAATCTGTTTATTACTTTGACCACATAATAACCGCTTCTGGCAGCGGAATATATCAAATGTTCTTCCTCTAATAGTTTGTAAGCTTTTATTACGGTATCTGTATTACAGCCTTTCTCAATGGCCACTGAGTGGATGGAGGCAAGCTTTTCCCCAGGCTTTAAATCACCTTTTAAAATATTCTCACGTATGGACTCTGCTATTTTCTGATATTTATACATTCCTTTGTTTACCTGCTTTTCTTCTAATCTATACCGGTACAGTTTAGTATTTTTCACCTTGTAATTAAAGTATATTTCCAATAAGATGACTATATCATAAAACTGCAAAGGAGAGAATATCGTTATGAAAACTTTTCCGTTGAACTTACAAGAATTACAACAGATTATAAAAGTGTATCCTACCCCTTTTTATATCTATGAAGAAGCTGCCATTGTAAATAATATCAGAAAGCTTAAAGCCGCTTTCTCCTGGAATAAGGGCTTTCGTGAATATTTCGCTGTAAAATCCACGCCAAATCCATATATCTTAGAACTCTTTAAGTCGGAAGGCTGCGGAGTGGACTGTGCTTCTGAAACAGAGTTAATGCTTGCGGATTCCTGCTCCTTTTCCGGAGAAGACATCATGTTTACCTCCAATGTTACCTCAGCGGCTGAATTCAAGAGAGCCGCAAAGCTTCAATCCATTATTAATCTGGATGACCTTTCACATATTGATTATTTAATGGAAAATGTCCGTCTTCCGGAACTCATCTGTCTTCGTTTAAATCCCGGCGGGCAGATTTACTATAAGGACAAATTGATTGTTGATTTTGAAGATCACAAATTTGGCTTTACAACAGAGCAATTTATAAACGGTGTGAGATATTTAAAGGAAAAGGGAGTGAAACGCTTCGGACTACATTGCCAATTCGGCAGCCACCGAAACGAAGCTGATTATTTCGAAGAAAATACCAGAAATCTATTTGAGAAGGTAGTTACTATTACTAAAAGTGCAGGAATTCAGCTTGAATTTATCAATCTTGCCGGAGGGGTCGGAATACCCTATGAGGAGTCAGCACCTGAGACTGATATCTATGCAGTAAGTGCTTCCATACGAAAAGCATATGATGAGATACTGGGTGCTGCCGGATTGACACCTATACCGTTATATCTTGAATTAGGGATATTTATGACCGGACCCTATGGTTACTTCGTTTCCTCCGTCCTGCATATGAAAAAGGCCACCAAAACCTTCCTGGGGCTGGATGCCTCTACTAACAGTTTTATGAGTCCTTCCAGATATACCAATTACCACTATATTACGGTAGCAGGTAAGGAGCTTCAGAAGCCTGACTGCTCTTATGTTATAACCGGTGCATTATGTGAGAACAGAGACCGGTTTGCCGCAGACAGACTTCTCCCTCCTGTTGACAAAGGGGATATCCTTATATTTCATGATGCCGGTGCTTATACCTATTCACATGGAAATAACTTTAACGGAAGACTCCGTCCGGCAGAGCTTCTTCTATGTAAAGACAACTCCCTGAAAGTCATCCGTAAGGCTGAAACTGCAAAGGACTATTTTGCTACTCTTGATTACCCCATCAATTATGAGGATTGAGAAAGCCGCATCTGTTTTTCCCAATCTGTCTTTAAGATTCCATAACGCAGTTCATTAACCCAGCTGCCTTCTTTAAAACGTTCATTACGAAGTTCGCCTTCTTTCTGCATTCCGAGCTTTCTCATTACATTTTCGGAATGCTGATTATTGGCGTTACAGCTTGCACACAGCCGATGTAACCCGATGTGGCGAAAGCCAATCTCTGCTAATATACCGGCTGCTTCTGAGGCATATCCGCAACCCCAGAATTGAGGTAATAAGAAATAACCGATTTCACCACAGCCACCTTGAGAATTCTGCCGGTATACTTCAATATCGGCTGCACCCATAAATTGTCCACCCTCAGAAAGATATATCCCATACGCATACAGTTCACGTTTTTCCATAAGTTTATTGCTTCGGAGGATTTCTTCAAAATAGGGTGTTAATTCTTCTCTGGTGGTAACCCTGTCCAATAAAGCATATTTCATTACTTTTTCATTAGAATAAACAGAATGGATGTTTTCAAAATCCATTTCTGTAAATTCCTTTAGAACTAAGCGGTTACTTTTATAGCCCATAATGTCCTCTTTCTTTAAATGTGTAAACTTTCTACTTACTAATAACCCTTCGCACCTTGGCGTTCAATATAAATCATTACTTAGAAATCTTCCTTTACTTCAAATACAGGGTCCCATGAGGACCAGGCAGCTTCCAATAAGTTGCCGGCATTGTCTTTGAAATAAAAATACTTGGCTTCCCCATCCCCTAATACCTGAATGTCTTGTGCCTCAACACCATTGTCAATAAGCTTTTTATGGGTATATGAAATATCCGGACAATTCATTGCCATTACCGGATAATCCTTTCCATTTCTAAGCAGAGCAAGGGGTTTATGATCTGCTGTTTCCACTAATAGTAATGCGATTGCATTAGTATCTGGATAATGTAAGACTGCAATGTAAGAACCTCTGTCTTCAAATTTATTCATTAACTTTAAATCAAGATTCTCTGTATACCATTGGATGGATTCATCAATTTTAGTTGTCGGCAGATAGGTATAGCCTATCCGAGAAAATAAATATTGTTCTTTCATAGTTATATCCTCCGTCGTTTTGCTCTTTCTAGTTAAAAAGTATCTGTAAAATAGAATTATAACATGTATTATCAGTTATGTTCAATCGTAATATAGCTATATAAATAAACAACTTTAACATACCCCTTTCATTGGAGATTTCTCCGCTCCAATCAAAAGGGGTATTAAAACGGGAGGTAAAAGATTACAATATCAGTCTATTAATATCTTAAAGGCTACCGGTTTATCACTTGCAACTGTCTGGGTATTGATGTAGAGAGCCTCTTCTTCTCTTATCCATTGAGGTTTCTCTTCATACCCAAGTATGGATATATCCGTTATTACACCATGAAAATTGGGCAGTTTTGATGCATTCTTCTCACCAAGAGCATGAATGGATACTTTGCCATCCTTCGGAAAATTCAAAACATAAGCATAGAGATAACTCCCCCTGACGGTAAACCTGATGTCTTCTTTTGTGAAGACCTTCTCTTTAGAGTCAGTAAACTGTCCTTCTTCAATCTGGGTTGGTCCTTCCCCTGATATTCTCCATAACTTACTGTCATAGATACCTTCTCCGTTTATCTTTAACCAGTCACCGATCTCTGTAAGAATCGCTTTATCTTCTTCCGGTATGGAGCCATCTGCCCTGGGACCGATATTTAATAACAGGCAACCGTTTTTACTGACGATATCAATGAGATCACAGATAATATCCCTGGCTTTTTTATAACTGTTATTTTCTGTATATCCCCAGGAATTCAGAGCAACCGCCGTATCTGTCTGCCAAAAGTATGGCTTTTGTTCTGCGAACTGTCCTCTTTCTATATCCACTACGGCGCATCCGAACATAAAGGCATCGTGTTTATAATTAATTACCACCTGCTCACCCCATTCAATCGCTCTGTTATAGTAATAGGCTGCAAATTTCTTTAAATAAGGTTTGGCGGCACTGTGCTGGATCCACCAGTCAAAATATATGATTTTGGGCCTGTACCTGTCTACTATCTCACAGGTACGAAGGAGCCAGTCATTAAGAAACTCCTCTGTAGGCGGGGTACTAAAAAGATCATGATGGTCCGGTTCCGGCATGGAAGGCCAATAGAAGTCTCCGCAAACCAGCGGCTCTTTGATATCGCTGTCAAATTCCTTACCATGACTCATAAAGAACCAGTGCTCAATTCGATGAGAGGATGCCCCTAATACTATCTCCTCTTTTTCCAGGGCAGTTTTCAGGTCCCCTAATACATCTTTTTGAGGTCCCATCTCAGCAGCATTATAATGTGATATCTCACTTTTATACATCTGGAATCCATCATGATGTTCCGCTACAGGCACAACATACTTTGCACCGGAGGCTTTAAAAAGGTCCGCCCATTCACCGGCATCGAACTTTTCTGCTTTGAACATGGGAATGAAATCTTTATAGCCGAAATCCTTATGCTCACCATAAGTCTTTACATGATGTTCAAATTCTTTGGAGCCCTGAATGTACATGTTTCTGGAATACCACTCGCTGCCAAACGCCGGCACACTGTAAATTCCCCAATGAATGAAAATGCCGAATTTAGCCTTTCTATACCATTCGGGGAGCTCATAACCGGACAGGGAATCCCAGTTATCCTGAAATCGCCCTGTCTTTATAACTCTTTCAATTTCTTCTCTGTACTTTATTCTATCCATAGATACCTCCCTTTCCATCCCAGGGCGACTGAAATCTCCGTTCTTATCACTCCTGGCATTTGCTGTTACTGCTCACATTATATCAAATGTTACTATCCAAATCAGTTGACAATTAAGACAATTTAGTATACAATCCAGACATTATGAAGGAATATAACATACTGGAATTTGCAAGAATTGATTTTCCCTTTTGGGTTGACAAGGGAGTTCATACCAAACCTTATTCTCCCCATACCCACAATTTCATAGAGCTGGAGATTATCTTAAGCGGAAGTGCAGACCATATCGTGGAGGGCAGAACCTATCATATTAAGAGAGGGGATGTCCTTGTTATAATGCCTTCCTACGTCCATGAAATACAGAATGTAGATAATCTAGAGATATACAATTATAAATTTGATTTGGATAAATTACTGCTGTTAGAAGAGGATTTAGAACAGCTGTCCGGCTTTCAGGCACTTTTTATTCTGCAGCCCTTTGATAAATACCAGCACGACTATACAAGTTTTATGACTCTGGAGGAAGAGAAGCTCTCTGTCGTCCATATATTAAGTGAACTCATCTTAAATGAATGGCAGCAAAAAAAGGCAGGCTATAAGCTTTCCATTAAATCCTACCTTCTTACCCTTATTACTTTTCTCTCCAGAAATTATTCACCCAGCCTGACCGGAGCCTCCGCTAAAACACCACAGATTATTCATACGGTTAACTATATCCATGAAAATCTGACTGAAAAGATAACTCTGGCTGATCTGGCAGCCATGGCCTGCCTTTCCGAACGGCAGTTTACTCGAATTTTTCGCGATGTTTATGGTGTCTCACCCATTGACTATGTTATAAAATGCAGGCTGATACTGGCTTCCCGTCTGTTAAAATATACCAAGCTCCCGTTAACTGAGGTAAGCCATCGCAGTGGCTTCGGAGACAAAGTATCCTTTTCCAGACTATTCACGAAGAAATATGGTGTTACACCCGGAAAATACCGTAGTTACAGTAATTCCGCCAAAACATAAGGACATAATAGATTCATCCCCTATAAATTTTTTACTTATAACTTTCACCAACTCTTTATTACAGTCAGATTACCAGCTTTCATACCTTACCATATCCTCTAATTTTCTTCTTGGTCTCCCTCCCGGAGCTTCGTCACCGTAGCCAAGTGGAATAATTCCGCAGACATATTTATCATTGGGAATATTAAGAATTGGCCTTATATCTGCTTGCTTGAACCAGGCAGTCCAGCAGGCAGACAAACCTGTATGCTCTGCTTCCAGTAAGATATGTTCGATTGCAGCAGCTGTATCCCTGATAATTTGTTTCAATTCCGGTTCAGGGCTGTTCTCGTCCAGGTATAAATTCTTTGTGTCCTCCAGACGGCATGCTATGTCAGCCACACAAACGATAAAAACAGGAGCCTTCAGCATCCACCTTTGATTATGATCAGCTGCTGCAAGCTCTTCTTTTAATCCTTTTTCTCTTACAATAATAAAATGCCAGGGCTGTGTATTGCTGCCGGAGGGAGCGAGTCTGGCACTTTCCAGAATCTGTGTTAGCTTCTCCTGTTCTACTTCTTTCTCCAGGTATTTGCGGATACTTCTTCTGTTTTCAATTTCTTTTATCATTACTGCTCTCCTTTTCATATTTTTAAGCTCAGAATAAGATAACTACATATTTTATATTTACTTCGTACTACAACCACCAAATATGAGGTCCTTATATTACTGTTGGTAAAAATATAAACTTATGTAATTAAGTATTGCTTGACAAACTTCTCCTTACTTGTCAGTATAAGATATATATTACTAAAGTCAAGAATATTAGCATATATAAAGGAGTCTCCATGGAAATCAGAACAAGCTACACCTGTCCTTTGGAAATCGTTCATGACATTATAAAAGGAAAATGGAAGACCATTATTCTGTTTCAGCTAAAGTACGGCAATAGCACTTTAACCAAATTAGAGCATGACATCGCCGGAATTAATCAAAAGATGCTTTTACAGCAGTTAAAAGAATTACAGGAATTCGGACTGGTTGGAAAACAAAGCTTTCATGGGTATCCTCTTCACGTGGAATATTTTCTTACACCGGACAAAGGCAGAAAGATATTACAGGCTATTGATATAATGCAGGAAATTGGAATCGAATATATGGTTGAACATGGTATGACAGATGTACTTGACCAAAAAGGTATCCCGTATACAAAGTACTTATCTGATACCCACAAATAAGTGGGTAATTTACAGCCTCAGGTTTTCAGCTTATAATACAGAAAAAAGCCGGAGGTAAAGAAATGGATTCAGCACTTATTCTTATTGATATACAGAATGATTATTTTGAAGGCGGCACAAGTGAATTGTTTCAGCCCAAAGCTGCAGCTGATAATGCTGCCAAAGCACTATCACTCTTTAGAGAGCAAAAAAGACCTCTCTTTCACATTCAGCATGTAAGCATTCAGGAAAATGCAACTTTTTTTCTGCCGGATAGCTATGGTGTCCAAATAAATTCAAGTGTATCTCCCCTTAAAGAGGAAGCAGTTATAATAAAACACGCTCCCAATGCCTTTCTAAATACCACATTGGCTGAGGAACTCCATAAGCTTGGCATTACCCACCTTGTTATATGCGGAATGATGAGTCATATGTGTATTGATACCACTGTAAGAAGTGCAAAAGATCACGGATTTCATGTAACAATTCTTGAGGACGCCTGTACCACAAAGGATCTTGTCTGGAAGGAAAATGTAATTTCTGGTCATACTGTACACAATACTATCATGGCATCCCTGAATGGAATTTTCGCTCAGGTTATCATAACAGAAGAACTGAAGGAACATTTATGGTAAATTCACTAATGGTATGCCCTAACTTTTATGAAAAAAGACCTTTTCTCTTACCTCATAAAGCGGCTTCCCACATTCCTGTAATCCTCAAACTCTACTGCCCGGTAGAGCCACTCACTAAGACTTATCCCCTCCTCCTCTGCTTCATAGAAATCATTGGAAACACTTAGGGTATGAGGTGTAGTTCCTGTTTTTTCATCTACCCCGTAATCTGTTATAAAGTAGTGGTAATTACTGAATTCTTTAGATAAATCTGCTGCGGAGGCCAACATTTGCCCACTCCAGATATCTCTATATTCCGAATCTGTTATTTCATCATCATTTAGCCTTTTCTGAAAATTCAGTAATAGATTATCATATAGTGTATTGGATTGCAGATATGTTATATTAGGGTATTTATCAGCATTATATTGAAACGCTGCTTTAATAATATCAGCTTCCGGCTTGAAATGAAAATTACCTTCAACCTCCGCATTCCAATAAGAATCTATGATGTTTTCCCATTTTTCTGTCTGGATATAGGAGCTGTCCGTATAATCATAAATTCTGGCTTCAGGCTCACTTTCAGCAATATAAGGCGTCCAGAAGGCTGCCCCAAAGCCTCCCGCGCTTTCACCGCATACGAATATTTTGTCCGGTGTGCCTGCATTCCCTTGAAACCACTTAAGAGCAGCTAACACATTATTTCTTCCGTTATGGAAGGACTTATAGGTTTTCCCTTTACTTTCATATTCAACAACATTATTACCGATATGAAAATCTCCCGTGGTATATGGAATATAAAGATAATTCCAATTGCCAAAAGGATTCTTATCATTCTCTTCCTCCAGAATGCCTTTCATCGTATTGAGTTTGTAAAAAGGAATATTGGAAAAGTAAGTAAGTCCTCCACCCTTAAACATAGTAGTCAGACTTATGGGATTTGCTGTTGAGTCTTCATCCCAATTCATACCTCCACCGGAAAAGTAAATTATCCAGTTATTTTCCTTATTCGTACTCTTTCCTTTTTTTGTAAGGATGTAATACTCTGAACCATCCGCTGAAGTAACGGAGTTTCCCAAATCAATCCTATTCCATTTACCGAATTTGGTTTGCTTAAAATCACTGATGCGAGTGGGTCTTTCAATAACAAACATCAACACTGCTCCAGCCAGTAAAGTGATTGTTGCCAGTAATACGGCAAAGCAAATCCCAATTATTCGAATAGTCTTCTTATTCATTCCACTCTTCCACCCTGTTTCTATTTTTGCTTATGTACTTCTTACCAAAAACCCTGATTTAAAATTTCACATACTGTGGAATGATTAACCGTTAAATATCTCCATGAAATTTTCCGGCTGTGATAACGGGCGAAAACCGAATTTCTCGTAAAAGGTATGGGCATCTTTTGTTGCCAGGCACCAGCGTCTTAAATTCTTAAGCTCCGGATGCTTAAATACACACTTAAGAAACCATTCTCCCAGCCCTTTATGCCTGTAATTTTCATCTATTATCACATCACACAGATAAGCAAAGGTTGCATAATCTGTAACGACCCTCACCAGACCTATCTGCTTATTGTCCTCAAATAAAGAAAAACAAAGTGAATTCTCCAAGGATTTTATTACAATCTCACCTGGCCGTTTCTCTGCCCAATAGGTCTGTTTCAGTAATTGGTATACTGCCTGTATATCCAGCTTGCTCCTGTCTGATGTAACATAATAGCTGTCCTTCTTAAATTCGATTTCCTGTCCCATATTGTTCTCCTGTCTGTATTTAATACTGCATTTGTTATACTGTATTATTTAAACTGTATACTTTTTATGGACTCTATTCTTATCAGCTTCTGGATGCCTGATTTCTCAACCTCTATTTGCACCCAGTCCTCATCGATGTCCTGAATGATGCAATGTTTGGCTGTAATGTCATAATCTGCAGCATCACTCTCTAAAGTAATCTTACCACGTTTACCGATATTTTTCTCAAGTATTTCTTTCAAAGATGTTTTTTCGCTATTAACAATATTATTCTCTTTCAGGGTACGTTTGAGTTTCTCAACCTGCGTATTCAGATTGCAGCACCAGACAAAGGCTATCAGACCAAATATATATCCTAAGTATTCCATGGCTATTTCCCCTCCCTCATATACTTAATAGAAAGTATTGAAGACACTGGCAGCAGCTTATTTTCTGTTTGCTTCCCCTTCGTATACTCTACGTTGATCCATTGCCCGTCAAAGTCTTTAATCACACAATTTGAATTCACCAGATCATAGTCAGCAGCCTCACTGTAAAATGCAAGACGTACCTTCTTCCCTTTCAGTCCATACAATAACCTGGTAATGGCATTACCGCTTTCTTTTTTTGTTTCTGTCTTTTCACAATTGTCTTTTAAAAGATAATCACAGCTTACACCTAATATTTCAGCCAGATAAACAATTTTATCCATTTCCGGATAAGATTGCTCCGATTCCCATCTTGATATGGATTGTCTGGTAACAGACATTAATTCTGCCAATTGCTCCTGTGTCATATTTTTTGCTTTTCGGGCATCTGCTATTTTGCTTCCTAATCCCATCTTGGTACCTCCATTATTTTTTCCTCTTTATCCTAAGCCATTTGCAGTAATGTCTCTACCAATTATGAGTTTCTTTATGTTACATTATGGTTGCATTACATGTTACATGGGTATCAAATGCTCCATTTATCTATAATAACAAACTTTTTTCATAAACTCAAAGCAAATTCTTAAGGTTAATCTTTCTTTACAAATCATGGAGATATTATGATATAATTAAAATATATTGAAAGTTATTTCTTATCTTATTCATTATATAACCCGCCATAAACTTCGATAGTATGAATTTATCACACCTAAAAATTGATTCATTTAATTTATATCATAGCAATAACACTTAACAACTAAAAATAATAACTTTTCTATAGGAGGTTTTCTTTGAAAATAGAACATATTGCCATCTATGTAAAGGATTTAGAAAGCAGCAGAAACTTCTTCCAGCAATTCTTCGGAGGAATATCCAATGACGGATACCATAACCCTAAGACCGGTCTTCGTACATACTTTCTTACCTTTGAAGACGGTGCAAGACTGGAACTTATGACCCGCCCGGCTATGGCTTCCAATGAGAAAATGCCAATACAAACCGGATATGCCCATCTTGCTTTCTGTGTCGGAAGCAGAGAGAAAGTTGATGAGCTTACTGAAAAACTTAGAAATTCTGGTTATCAGGTTATCAACGGTCCCCGTACTACCGGTGACGGCTATTATGAAAGCTGTGTTCTGGACGGAGAAAACAATCAGATCGAAATAACTATCTAAGAATATTTTAGAAATCGATACCCTGCAGACTTTTAAGACTGCAGGGTACCTTTCATTTCCTTTTCATATCCAGGTTACTTCTGCTGCAAAGGCTGGCATCTGCAATTTACAAAGCTCTGATTGCAATACATCCTTCTTCTTAAACAATACTCATTCCGTAACCTCTTTCCTGAGAATTGATTTTCCCTAACCTTTTAGTTTATTTATAGCATCATATGTTAGCCGTTGAATTTATTTATGTAATCGTTCAAAGCTTCTGCCTTCATTGGTCTGTTGATAAAATATCCCTGTACATAGTCACACTTAAGCTTTTCTAAGAGGCGAATCTGCTTCTCCTCTTCTATTCCTTCCGCAACCACTGAAATATCTAAGTTATGAGCAAGGTTTATGATGCTTCCTATAATCTCCAGGTTCTTATTTTCTAATAACAAGTCATCTATAAAGGATTTGTCAATTTTCAGGGTATCTATAGGAAGTTTTCTTAAGTAGCTGAGAGACGAATAACCGGTGCCAAAATCATCCAACGAGATGTGGATGTCTCTGCATCTTAGAATCTCTAAGGTTGCCATGATACTTTCTACAGAACAGATCAATATGGATTCTGTAATTTCTATTTCAAGATATTTTGGCTCCAGCTCAGCTTCTTTGAGAGCATTATCTATCACTTCAATAATATTGGAGTCCTCCAGCTGTTTCACTGACAGGTTGACCGAGAGCAGTCCTTCAAACCGATATTTCTCTTGCAAACCTCGAAAGTTTTTACAGGCAGTTCGTATAATCCATTCTCCCAAAGGAATAATCAGCCCAAGTTCTTCTGCTACTCTTATAAATCTATCGGGGCTTACAAAACCGAGGCTAGGTGATTTCCACCTGGTCAATACTTCAAATCCGCGGATAGTCTTTTCGTCCAGATTATAGATAGGCTGATAGACCAGAAAGAATTCTCCCTTCTGAAGAGCTGTTTTCAGTTCTGCTTCAAAATTGACTTTGTCTAAAATTTCCTTTTTCATTAAACCTTCAAAGAACTGTATATTGTTCTTTCCATACTCTTTCGCTTTGTACATAGCTGTGTCCGCATTGCGCATGAGCTCAATAACACCTTTTCCGTCCTCAGGATAGGCAGCTACACCAAAGCTTGCGCTGGTCTTAATTTCGTTGTTACACACCGTAAAGGGCTTAAGAAAATCCTGCCGAATATTTTCGAGGTAATAATATGCTTCTTCCCAGTTAAGATCACGTGAAATTATCAGTGCAAATTCGTCACCACCGATTCTTCCAATCATATCCTCTTTATGTAAGCTGGCTTTAAAACGTTCCGCTGCTTTTTCTACAAACAAATCTCCGATATGATGTCCCATGGTATCATTTATTTTCTTAAAGAAATCGATGTCTATGAAAACAATATAGAAACTTTTCTCTTCTGTTACTGACCTTTTAATAAGTTCCTGTATTCTTTCGATAACAGCCATTCTATTCGGCAGATTGGTAACCATATCATAATGAGCCAGATGAAATAATTTATCTTCGTTTTCCTGTAATTTAATATTCTTCTCGTTTAATTCGTTGTATCTACAGCTAAGCTCAGTATGGGTTACCGCTATTCTTTCATACATTGTTTCAAGTTCTTCCCTTTGCTTTAGCTCAGTCATATACATTCTGTTCATACGGCCGTAATGCGCCTGGTTAATGAGATGAGCAACAGGAGCTATAATTACCACCAGCGCAAACAGGATAAGCTGCAGGATAAAATAACTTGTCCCAAACTCAAAGGGCGTATCAGACAGCAGCAGCGAATAATACATTCCTATAAAGAAAATAGATGCGGTAGCATAGTTTAACATAACCCTGGTCAATCTGACGGAAGAAATAATAATATTTATAAAGGCAATGGTCCAAATTGCCGGTCCTACATAAGCATAAGCCCTGATGACAACAAAGATAAGTACAATTGAAAACAAAATGGATATCCAATGAGTAATAATCCTTGTCTTGACATTAACATATTGTGATAGAATAAAACAAAAACATAAGAATAACATAAATGCACTATCCACGACAGCACTTTTAAGAGGATAGTGCAGTAGAAAATTAACCACAGAACCTACGATTAATACGGGGATCCCATAATAACAACCAATGTAATTTTCCATTCTCTCAATGGTATCCATATCGTTGGATTCATTGATAACCTTAATGATACCTGGTATGGTCTTAGGTATTTTTTTGTCTTTCACGATAACACCTCAAAAGAAATGACATATTCCAAATTTTTATTCCATTATAAACCATTTTTCTCAAATTTCAAAGGTAAGATAAAATTTTTTAAATAACAAAGTGTAAAAATTTAAATTACTAAATAATAATTTTTAAGAATATGTGAGATTAATTTTTGAATGACTAAATTTATTTCTAAGTTAAATGACATTATCCTGAGATTCCGGTAATAAAATGTAACACCGAATTACTTATATTCATATATTTATAATATGAATTATTACTGTCTTAAGATATTGCAGTAATCGAAAATACATACAAGGAAAGGAATATACAATATGGCTGAACATTTTATTAACACCAAACTCATACATGGCGGCGTAGATGGTGATAAACAGACAGGAGCTGTCAGTGTCCCCATATACCAGACGGCAACCTATCGTCAGAAAGAACTGGGTGGAGATGCCCCTTATGAATACTCAAGAACCGGTAATCCTACCCGAGAAGCCTTAGAAAAGCTGATAGCGGAACTGGAGGAAGGAACTGCCGGGTTTGCCTTCGCTTCCGGTATGGCAGCTATTACGACTATACTATTGTTATTTAAAAGCGGCGATAAGATTCTGATTTCAAGCAATGTTTACGGCGGTACCTTCCGCGTTCTGGATAAAGTCTTTCAGCAATTCGGGCTTCAATATAAAATAGTTGATACTTCTGATTCCCTGCTCCTGGAGAAAGAACTGACAGAGGAGGTAAAGGCAGTCTTTATAGAAAGCCCTGCCAATCCTCTTCTTAGTATCACAGATATTGCAGCGGTTTCAGAACTTGCCCGTAAGAAGGGTGCACTTACCATCGTAGACAATACCTTTATGACTCCATATCTGCAAAAACCTCTTACCTTAGGCGCCGATATTGTGGTACACAGTGCCACCAAGTATCTGGGTGGCCACAGTGATCTGGTTGCAGGCCTCGCTGTAACAGGCAGTGAGGAACTTGCAAAACGCATTGCTTTTTTACAAAATGCTGCAGGCGGAATCTTAGAACCCTTTGATTCCTGGCTGCTGATCCGGGGTATCAAGACTCTCTCCGTCCGGCTTGACAGACATTTGGATAATGCCTCCTATATTGCCGAATATCTAAGGAATCATAGGGCCGTGGAGAAAGTATTCTATCCTGGGTTCACTGATTTTGCAGGGTATGAGATTCACAAAAAACAGTCCTCCGGGGCCGGGGCGATAATATCCTTTCTTTTGGAAAAGGATTATGACATCCGCAAATTCTACAAAAACCTTGACCTTATCATCTTAGGTGAAAGTCTTGGCGGAGTAGAATCCCTGGCCTGCCATCCGGCTTCCATGACTCACGCTTCCATTCCTGCAGATCTGCGCCGGAAATTAGGAATAAGTGATAATCTGATAAGGCTCTCAATTGGTATAGAGGATAAGAGAGATTTAGTGAAAGACCTTGATAATGCTCTTACAGAAGCAGCACAGTAGTAACCGCTATCTAAAATGAAAGAAAGGAGCTTCCACCTCAGTTGTTGTTGTGGAGAACTGTATGAATAGAGTTATTCAATCTCTCCCCACCAGTTTGATTAACTCAAGCTCAATTGTTACAGTTGTTATGTAAATGAAATATTATAATGATATTCGTCAGCTTATTGGTAACACACCTCTTGTTTTATTAAATAATATGAATTTCCCAAACAACCTCCGCATCTTTGCCAAGCTGGAGCTGTTGAATCCCGGAGGAAGCGTAAAAGACCGTATGGGTATGGCGCTTATTAAGGATGCGGAACAGCGTGGCATCTTAAAACCCGGTTCTGTTATTATAGAAGCCACGGCAGGAAATGCGGGAATAGGTCTGGCTCTTGCGGCCCTTGGTAAAGGCTACCGGGTAATCTTTGCTGTTCCTGAAAAATTCTCTTTGGAAAAGCAAGCCATCATGCGGGCCTATGGAGCAGAGATTATTCATACACCCCTGGAAAAGGGAATGCAGGGTGCCTTCGAAAAGGTAGAAGAGTTAAAAAGAGAAATAGTAAATCCGGTTCTTTTAAATCAGTTTGCTAATCCTGAGAATCCCAAAGCTCATTATCATACAACCGGCCCTGAGATTTATGGAGATCTGGATGGCAAAATCGATTATCTTATAGGTGGTGCCGGAAGCGGCGGAACTTTAAGTGGGGCAGCCAGATTCCTGAAAGAACAGCTCCCTTCGCTAAAATGTATTCTGGCAGATCCTGTGGGTTCAACCATGGGCGGAGGCGAAGCAGGCTGCTATTCTATTGAAGGTATTGGAAATACTTTTATGCCGGAAACCATGGATATGACCTTAATTGATGAAGTAATCAAGGTAAGGGACGAAGAAGCCGTTCAAGAAGTACGCCTTATGGCTGCACAAGAAGGAATATTAGCTGGTTTTTCCTCCGGCGCTGCGTTAACAGCCGTTAGAAAAGCAGCCGGTCATCTGCCAGAGGGAAGTAACGTGGTGGTTATCCTGCCTGACAGAGGAGACCGGTATTTCAGCAAGAATATATATTAAATTAGAACTATGAGAAGCTACCTGAACCCCTTAGCACTGCCAAAAGGCATGTTACGAAATTTGTATGCTATAAGCGAATTATTTTTTGTACGGTTATAGCATGCATAACTGATAATATGCCTTAAAACGGTGTAGGAAGGGAAGCCAGTGAATTCTAACAGTACCCTTTTAATAAATCCAACAGTCTTTCTTTCAGGATTTGTAATGCTGCTCATGTTGTATCATCCACCTTTTTCGCTCCAGACCCCCACCATAGCCGCCTAAGTCACCACCCGTCTGTATAACTCTGTGGCAGGGTATAATGATAGCCAGCTGATTAGCACCATTTGCATTCCCTACAGCTCGCACAGCTTTGGGATTCCCAAGGGCTTGTGCTATATCTTTGTATGAAATTACTTCTCCTGGTTCTATTTTTCTCAGCATATCCCAGACCTTCTTTTGAAAATCTGAGCCAAAAACTATAACCGGAGTTGTAAACTCTTTTAACTTCCCAGAAAAGTAAAGGCTTAATTCAGCTTCAATCTGCTTCGATATTTCGGTCTTGCCCGGAATAATACGAGCATTTAACCTTAATCTGAGTTTTTCTATCTCCCTTTCCAATCCTCTGCGGTCTACAAATTCCAATAAATACAGATACTCTTCATCTGCTATGCTAAGCATTGGCCCTAAGGGTGTATCTATCCAGCAGGCATGCAGTAATTTAATTTCACCTGCTTTCTTTGGTGGTATCCCCATAATCTTTGAAAAGGCATCATGAAAACCACTGGAGGAATCATAACCTGTATCAAGCTGTGTATTAATGATTTTTTCTCCGCTTCGGATGGATTTCATTGCAAGCCCCATTCTTCTGGCTCTTGCATATTGTACAAAGGTCATACCGTAAATTTTTTTAAACTGCCTTCTGGCAGTAGCCCCATGAATACCAAGCACAGCAAAATCCGAATCTTTCCAACGTTTTTCCGGATTTTCTTCGACCTGTTCTACCATATTCTGAATCAGGGGAGAGATTTCCTGGGGATAAGAAAGAGGATGACATTTCTTACAAGGGCGAAAACCTGCATGCAATGCTTCGCTGGCGGATTCGTAGAAGATACAGTTCTCAAACCTGGGTTTTCTTGCAGGGCAGGTAGCGTGGCAGAATACACCTGTGGTTTTAATTCCCACGAAGAATATACCGTCATACTCTGAGTTTCTCTCTACCAGAGCTGTATAATATTTTCTTTTGACAGTCTCATCTATTACCATAATAGACCTCACTTTCCAGTTAACTCAATGCCGTTTATCAGCCTAGCTTCACAGAAAAGCTATATGCCGGCAGCTAAATGCGCTTCCTTTTATCAGTAATTTGAGAAGCAATTTCTAATTTATATTATAAGCATTTATGAGAAGCTGTCCTACGAAAAATGAACATTCATTTTTTATGACTGCTGTTTCTCCATCCAGATCTTAAGCAATACCTCCAAATCTTCTGCAAATTCCTTATCGGTCTGTGTTTCACCCTGTTTCAGTTCTTCTAATACTTCAAAAGAAAATGTCTTAGCTCCGTATTGGTTCCACTCCGGAAGCATGGAAGGTTCCGGGCAGGAGTTTGTAGAGAAAAAGAATTCGTATCTGTTTTTCTGCCCCTCCATATCCCTCGCAGCTTTTAGCCAGGTTTTATTATTTACACTGCATTTGATGCAATAGATACCGCCTGTTGCTTTTTTACTCTTATATTGTTCTATTAATTCTTTTCTTTTTAATTTATCCACTGTTTTGCTTCCTTTCCGTTCTATATAAACCATAATCCGTGCCGGCTGCAGTAATAATACAGCCTTGCATTGTCCCTGTGCTGTAGTTTTCCCCCGCCTAATTTGGGAAGTCTTACGCTGGCCTGCTGTTCCGGATATAGTTTTACTAACAGAGTCCTGTCTGACATCACATATGCCACAAAGGAGAGATAATGGTCTTTCTTCATTTCGTGAGAAAAAGTTATATAATATTCGTCTTCTGTTTCTTCTATTTGAACCTGATGCATTTCATCCGCCGGTTTTGCCGTAAGCGCTGTCAGTCTACGTCCACAGCAGGAAATACTGGCATCTCCCGTATTGCTGATTATATTGTTGCATACCGGGCAAACATAGAAGCTGGTACGTTTAAAATTTCCCGTATCAATGGCATTGGATACCAGGTCTCCTTCTAAGATTTTTTCAATATCTACCTGAAACAGATCTGATAATTCTCTAAGCAGGGATATATCCGGGCATCCCAAGCCACGCTCCCATTTCGATATTGTCTTGTCACTGAGATTTAACCTGTCTCCAATCTGCTTTTGGGTCATACCCTTTTCTTTGCGAAGACGGAGCAACAGACTTCCCACTTTCTGACTGTCCAATTACCTTACCTCCAATTTACTATTATAAATACCTCTGAAAGAAGCCGCAATAAACGCTCCGTAGAGTTACAGCTTTAACTCATATTTCTGTTCAATCAGGGTTTTCCCCCAGGAATTATTTTCAAATTCTTCTACCAGCTGAAAGCCTGCTTTCTTATACATACTGACTGCTGTCTCCTGTTCTCTGGTAGTGTCAAGAAATACCTTCTTATATTTTTTATCCTTACAGAATTGTAAGGCCTGTGCCAGCAGCCGTCTGCCTAATCCAATACTCCTGTAAGAAGGATGTAGGATAAACCATCTAAGCTGTGCCAATTCCTCTGAGTGTCCTACAATGGCAATAGCTCCTACAACTTCCCCCTGTGCTTCTGCCAGCCAGATTCTGTCCTTCTCTGTACTATAGCTTAGTAGAAAATCATAAAAAGTCTTGCAGACATACCCTTCAAATACATGATTGTATCCACATTCCTTTTCATATAACCAGCCATGCAGCTCTATGAGCCTCCCTGCATCACCGGGTCTTAACTCACAACGCAGGTTAATCTCCTCTTCCGTCCTGATAACTTGTTCGCCGGATAGCACTTCTTCAATGTTTTCCATGCTCTTAATTAATCTCTCCTGCTCCTCTTTATGCAATTTAGAAACCATGCTCGTAATATGCTTGTCAGATAATCCATTCAGCTTGTCCAGAGTATCTTTTCCATGTTCCGTCAGATACAGATAGAACAGCCTCCCATCTTCTTTCGACTGTACCCTGTAGGTAAGACCTTGCTTTTCAAATCGTTTTATTATCCGGCTGAGATATCCGGAATCAATACTTAGTTCCTGAATTAACTGTTTCGCTGTACACTCTTTGGTATGGGCTATATCAAACAGCACACGGGCTTCAGACAAAGAGAAGTCGCTGTTTAGCATATGCTGATCCAACAGCCCCAAGATATTGGTGTAGAAACGATTGAATTTTCGTATGGTATGAATAAATGGAGTATGTACGGATTCCATGGAATACCTCCTGTATCTTTATTTTATGCTTATTATAAATATATTATCTGACTAAGTCAACTATTTTTATTTTAATAAAATATGCATATTAAGCAATTAGGCAGATTAGGTCACTAAGCAGATTAAGCAACTAAGCAGCTTGAGCAACTAAGCAGCTTGAACAACTAAGCAGATTGATTAACTAGGCAGATTGATTAACTAGGCATATTAATTAGGCATATGGATTATCTAATAACCAGAATTGACTACTAACATTACAGTCCCAGGGTTTCCGCCAAAGAAGTATTCCAACACAAGCTATACTTTAAAGTTAAAACCTGACTTACTGTTGTCATATTTGAAGGGTTATACTTTACATATAAGTCAAAGAGATTTTCATAAATAAACTGTTTCTGTGGGAGGTACATTATGGGTGAAGCATTTAAGGATATTTATACCGAGGAGTTTCTGCGGGATTTTAGTGATAAAGTAAGTTCAGTGTACGGGAATTTTCAAGGAGAAGAGTTTACAGCCACTGTACTCGCCGATTCCTGGGAGGACCTGGCCCTGCGAGGCAGGATGCTGCGGATTGTTGATGTATTAGGCCGATTATTACCATCAGATTATGAAGAAGCGTTAGAGATATTATACAGACTTGCTGATGACTGTGAAGGTTTTCCCTATCTATTCTTTCCGGATTTTGTGACAACCTTCGGTCTACAAGAGGAATATTGGGATATATCCATGAGAGCCTTAGAGTGCTTCACGAAACATTCTTCTTCGGAATTCGCTATCAGGCCTTTTATCCTTAAAGATACTGAACGGTCAATGAAGTATCTGCTTAAATGGTCAACCAGTTCCAATGAACATGTCAGGCGCCTGTCCAGTGAAGGCTGCAGGCCTCGTCTTCCCTGGAGCATAGATCTCCCTGTATTTAAGAAAAATCCAACTCTGGTGCTTCAAGTACTGGAGAATCTGAAAGCAGATTCTTCTCTCTATGTTCGAAAAAGTGTTGCTAACAATCTTAATGATATCGCAAAGGATAATCCTGACGTGGTGTTAGCCGTTGCAAGAAAATGGATTGGAAAAAATCCAGAAACAGATTGGATTCTAAGACATGGCTGCCGTACCCTTATTCGAAAAGCCGTACCGGAAGCATTGGCTCTATTCGGTTATGCCGATACCACTGAGACAGAGCCTTTGGTATTAAATGCCATGGTTAAGGTATCAACGGAACAGCTCTCTGTCGGTGACATTTGCCAGTTTAAATACTCCCTTGATATCAACAGGAAAAATCCGGTTCATATCCGATTGGAGTATGGAATAGATTTTGTGAAATCCAAAGGTAAAACCTCCAGAAAACTCTTTCTGTTGTCTGATAAAACCGTACCCGGCAATTCCCATTTAGAAGGCTCACATAACCACAGCTTTGCCAATCTTACCACCAGAAAGCACTATGCTGGTTTACACAATATTGCTCTGCTGATTAACGGCAAGGAGGTTGCAGTAACTACATTATTGCTGCAATAAAGAGGCTTTTACAAGCCCCTTTTTACATTTATTATAGAATAATTAACTGGACACACTTTATGCTGCTGGATTCAGCCTTATATCAAGGTATACATCCCCTACAGAGGTGGAAATGCAGCAGGCTGTACGAAGTGAGTATACCTTGCCGTCTTCCGGTTTACCAAGTACCGGGGGAAGTATATCACAGTTCAGATTTTTTTCTGCCAGCATGGTAAGGACATTTCCGCTTATAATATTTGCAATCTCAGATATGGCAGAGGTCACAAAATCATCAACAGAATCCATCTCCATACCACTCATGATGTTTACCATTCCCAGGGATGTTTCGTGAGGAAAACGGTAAATTACTTCCCCTGTCAGTTCACCGATAACTCCGATTGAAATATTAAGTTCATTATCGCTTAGGAAACTTTCAGCCGGACGGTCAGATATATCCGATAGATCGAGCATCAAATGAAATACATTGCGTGTAGCTTCTAAAAAAGGACTGTAGAGATTATCATTCATGTAGTTAGACCCCCTTTTCCAATGCATATTCAGCGATTCGCTGATCTTCTGCGGCAACATGATTAATCAGCCAGGCTAAGAGCTTTCCTGCAAATTGCTGCATTAGCTGCTCGTTATATCCGCTTTTTTCGTAGTCCTTTGTAAACTGTACGACGTAGTTCACCATATCTGTATGTATCTGCTTGTGAGCTTCATAACCCGGATAACCGATTCTTAACTGATATTCTTCCTCATCTCTGAAGTGTTCTACTACATAACCATTCATAAACGCAAGAGTTTCATTGACCTGCTGTACTTTCTCTTCCCAGGAAGCGGCAGACCGCAGTGTCTGCATAAATATCTGCACACGACGGAATAATTCTATGTGCTGTGCATCAACCACATCCACTCCCAGCTCGTACTTATCTTTCCAAAGCATATGGTGTAAGTCCTTTCTTGTCGAATTCTACTAATATTAGTTAATGTATTATATAGTTTGTTCTGCTAATTTTCAAGTAAATTTTTTGTATAATCAGATTATTGCTTTCTAATTTCCGAATTACACTATTGCATGCGCATCTGTTACAGATGCGGTATTCTACAAATCAATGTGTATATTTATAACAATCCACCTTATTGCTCCTAGAGGTATAGTTCATAGGCTGTTACGCCTTCTGTCTGATTAAAACCTTCTTGCAGATAAAGCTCTTTTGCCCTTTCATTATCAGCATTAACGCAGAGTACAGCCTTTTTATATTCTAAATTATCTGCAAATTGAAGAGCTGCTCGAAGCAGCTGCCTGCCAAGACCTTTTCCCTGATAGGCCGGAAGGACTGCAATTGGTCCGATGTATATGGCCGGGGCACCATCGTATTCATCATTTTCACCTCTGATAAGCCCTACAGGTTTATCCCCTTTAAGAATAAGCATATAACCTCCTTCAAGATATTCCGGCTGCTCCATATTCTTCTGAACCATTTCAGGTGTTATAGGTGCTGAGTTTCCCTTTAACCGGGCAAATGCTTCGTTTCTGATAATACACCAGTCCTCAAGATCACCGGGTTCCATAGCTCTGATTGAATATCCTTCCGGCAGGTTGATGGCAGAGACTTCTGCCATATCATTGACTAAGAGAAATATATATCTATCAATCGTAAAATGTAGCTTCTCAACATATTCTTCCATTTCTTTATTAACAAAAGGAATGAATATGGATACTTTTTTTAGTTCTTTCGCTACTTTCAACACTTCCTTTAATAAAGATGAATAGATTGCGATATCCTGTATTTCCGAATGAAAAATCCTAAATCGTCCGCTTCCCCCTCTTTTGTGATAATCATCCATAATCAATGAAGCTGCTGCAACTATTCTGCCCTCATCTTTTACAATAAAAGTTGGATTCTCTTCATCGGCTTTGAAGTTTTTGAGGTGATGGTCATAAAGAAATGAATCATCTACTTCATTTCTGTGTTTGATACAATATGAGCTGAATTCCTTACTATCACACGTATTTAATCTTTCTGCTTTCATATAAGCCCTTTCCGTATATCTTGCTTGTTTCTTTATGTATTTGGGGATTTGTTTGTTTCTTTTATGTATTTTTTATTTTGATTTCTTTGTTTCTTTTATGTATACCCTTTATTTATATAACCCTTATTTTTATAGCCTTTATTTNNATAGCCTTTATTTTTATAGCCTTTATTTTTATAGCCCTTTATTTTTATAGTCCTTTATTAATTCATAGCAGATTATATCATATATGATTGCATTGCAATACTGATATAATTTCTCCTTTCTACGGATTATACAATACCTTTTTCATGCATATACTTGTCTCTAAGCCAACATACGGTTCATAATTCGGAGTAATCTCATATCCTGAGCTTTGATACAAACCTATGGCCTCCTGCTGTTGATTCCCGGTTTCAAGTACAACATAGCGATACCCCTGGCTAAGCGCTTCTGTCTCCAACCTCTTCACTATTATTCTTGATAATCCAAGTCCTCTGAATTCACTACTGACATATATCCTTTTTATCTCTACCGTATTATCGTCAAATTTTTGAAAGGCACCACAGCCTGCCGGTATATTATCTGCATAGATAACAACTACATCTTTGATCTTATCCACTTTATTATGCTTATCGTACTGCTTTTGGCTCTCCCCATACCGGCTTACAAGGTCTTCATCCAGTAATTTTATAAGCTTTACAAAATCAGTATTCGTATTGTCTGTCATTTTAATATCGATATTCATCCTTATGCTTCTCCTTACTCATCCAATAAAAAATACTTACTAATCAATTTTTATTTTGTAATACAATAGGTCAGTTTTGTATAACTTACCTCTTCTCCGTTTTTCATACCTTTTTGATTAGGTTCTTCACCTTTCGGGAGGACTTTAACTGTATCGCATATTCTCTCCACATTGGAATCTCCTGCATTGCCGCTGCTTCACATTCCTTGATAAAGGTTCTTATAGCTTCTCTGGTTTTTGGCCAGTAGATCATATACTTTCCGGTTTCTTCATCCGTACCGTATTCGCAAATATCCTCGAAATCATTTACTTCTATGGGTCTTATCATTAAACGTTCTGTTATTATCTCCTTCACCCTCTGCTTCTCTTTTCTTCCTGTATAGTTGTTAAATATAAGTTACTACAGCAAATTGTACTTGCTAAATTTATAAGCTAAATTAGGACACTATTTATTAAGCTTCATGTGCTGTTTTTCTGGCAATGTACAAAGAAAAGTTTAAATAAGAACGAACATATCCGCCGAATTCCATAATAACATTTCTGATGTCTGTCATCATACTCTCTGCGTCTTGTTTTTCCAGTCCGTCCAGGATGGCTGCAAAGGAAGGTACTGACACCATAGTCTTTATGTACATATCTGCATCATTTTTGGTTTCTTGTACATATTCCAGTATGTCCGTTACAGTAAATAAACCCGAGGCTTCTATTTCCCTCATCCGTTCATCCTCTTTGTATACTCCGTCATGTTCTTTTCTTTGTGGTGCATCTGCTTTTATATAAGAATCATCTTTATAGCGATTAATAACTTCATTTATTTTGACCTGCCGCTTAAGTGCCATGAGTGAATTATCTTCACCGGGACTGTACCAGAATAGTACAAGATATCCCTCCTCCTTTAAGAGATTATGACATTTTTTATATTTTATGGAGGGCTCCAGCCAGTGAAAAGCCTGGGCACAGTAAATCATATCGTAGATGACCTTGCTGTTATTCTGCCATTCTTCAAAAGCTATAACATCAATTTGTACCTTCTCATAAGCGGAACATTTCTTCCTTAATATTTCCGCCATATCTTCCCCTATTTCAATGGCCTGTACCTGAAAACCCTTTTCGGCAAATTGTACGGTTGCTTTCCCGGTACCTGCTCCCAGCTCCAGAAGCCTGTCACTGTTATTGAGACCTGTCCTGAGAATAATATCTTCAATAAGCTGCTCCGGATAACTGGGGCGAATTTCTTCGTAAGTTACTGCTATCCCCTTATAAGGTTCTAGTTTTCCATCCATACAAATACCTCCTGAATTTTTCTGCATCTAACTTGTATTATAAAATTTATTGGATTCAATTTCAAAGATTATTTATTATCCCGATTTTTCGCATATAAAAATTAGCTGCTGCGCGGTCACGATCATGGTTATCTTCTATAAACCCATCAAGTAGTAGTCAGGGTTGTCTGAAAGCAGAATATTGAAAGGAGCAAATTGGTATGTATCCTATCCTGGATTTATAGTGTGACATAAATAAAATCAAAAAAAGGCATAAATACATTTTGTATTCAGCCTTTTCGTATAAAAAATATAATTTTCATTAAACCAAGTGTAATAATTCTTTTTCATTCACTTGATTTGATACTTCATGTTTTCTGAATTCTATGCATTTACCACATGATATCTTCCTTTCGGAACGATAAAAGGTGAGCCTGAGACAGGATCTTTAATAACAGCACAATCCAATCCGAAAACCTGCTTCATTAATTCTTCTGAAATCACCTCGGAAGGTTCTCCCTGGGCAATAAGATTACCTTTTTGTACTGCAAAGATATAATCTGCATAACGGGCAGAAAGATTAATATCATGTAATACCATTACAATTGTTGTACCTCTTTTACGGTTTAGATCCGTTAAGAGATCCAGTATCTCAACCTGGTAAGTAATATCCAGGAAAGTTGTAGGTTCATCCAGCAGTAAAATGTCTGTCTGCTGTGCAAGAGCCATGGCAATCCATACTCTTTGGCGCTGTCCTCCGGATAATTCATCTACACTGCGGTTAGCCAGTTCCGTAATTCCCATGATTTCCAACGCTTCTTCTACTGCTTCATAATCCTTTTTGCCAAGGCCTTTTAAGAAGTTCTGGTAAGGATAACGACCTCTGGATACAAGATCTGATACAGTGATGCCTTCCGGTACCACCGGTGATTGAGGAAGCAGTCCAAGAACCCTTGCCAGTTGTTTTGGCGGTATCTCACTAATCTGTTTTCCGTCCAATACCACTTCACCGGACACAGGTTTTATAAGCCTTGCCAGGGTCTTCAGCAGTGTGGATTTACCGCAGGCATTGGCACCAATAATTACACTGATTTTATTATTCGGTATAACCACATCTACATCATTGATAATAATTTTTTTGTCATATCCGGCAACAATTTTATTTGCCGAAAATTTAGGTGATTGTTTCATGCTGCTCCTCCGGTTCGATTCATACGTATCAGTAGATAAATTAAATAGGGTGCACCAAGAATTCCCGTTATGATTCCTACAGGAAAGCGGATATCAAAAGCATACTGCCCTATAATATCTGCCAGAAGCACAAGAACTGCTCCGGTCAATCCGGCGGTAATGGTATTAGAGGACCCTGCCAGTTTACTTGCGATTGGCCCTGAAAGAAATGCCACAAATGCAATAGGACCGGTAACCGCTGTTGCATAAGCAATTAAGAATACAGCTGCCAAAACCAGCAGCAGTCTGCTGATATCAGTTTTTAAGCCCAGGGTTATGGCTGACTGCTCTCCCAGCTCCAGAATCTTAAGCATTTTACTAAGAAGCACCAGTAAGCAGCCAAATATCAGTACAACCATAAATAAACCCGGAATATTCTTCATCTGCATTCCGTTCAGGCTTCCGTTGAGCCATCTGATGGCCGCAGGCACATCATATTGATTGGCTCTTAAGAGAAGATAAGAAATTGCTGCATTTAACATAGCCTGGATTCCGATACCAATAAGTATCAGTCTTCCGCCGGAAAAGCTTCCACCTCTGGACAGCATATAGATTAAGAAAGCAACGCTTAATCCGGATACTACAGCAGAAATAGATACAACAGCTCCGCTGACATTAAGGACCAGAATACAGAAAACCGCAGCAACACTGGAACCGGAGGTTACACCAATGATATCCGGACTTGCCTGAGGATTTCTTAGCATGGTCTGAAAAGTATTTCCTGCCATACCAAAAGCCATGCCTGCTAAAAGTCCTGCCAGCATACGAGGCAGCCTTATCGTTTCAATTGCAAAGGTAGCACCTTTCATCTCCTCTCCTAATAAAACGCGAAGGATTATTTCCGGTGAGTACTTCGTATTTCCAAGATAAAGCATTATACTGCAAAGGATTGCCGTAATAACCGTCAATATCACTGTTACCGTGATAAAACGGACTCTTCTTTTATGAAAACCCAATTGTACAATATTTAAGTTATTATTTGTCATAATGAACGCACCTTCGCTCTCATAGCAATCAAAATCAGAATAGGTGCACCGAAAAATGCCGTAACAATTCCGGCTTCCAGTTCTCCGGGTTGTCCTATAAGTCTTCCTATAATATCTGATACCGTTAAAAGAATTGCTCCACCTAAGGCTGACATAGGTACAACGAATTTCATATCAGGACCGCAAAGCATTCTCATAATATGAGGAATCATAAGACCGACAAATCCTATGGGACCTGCAAGAGCAGTCGTTGCACCACATAATAGTACGCCGGCTAAGGCACCTATNNCAGGTTTTTACACCTAATCCCGTTGCCACATCGTCACCTAAGGCTAGAGCATTTAAAGCAGATGCTGACAGCACTCCTATGGCTAAGCCAATAACAAGAAAAGGAGATACCGACAGGATTCCTTCCCAGGTAGCTCCGCTTACACTGCCCACCTGCCAGAAACGGTAAGCATTCATAACATCAGTCCTTGGAAGAATTACCGCACTGACTAAGGAAGATAAAGCAGCACTGGTTGCTGCACCTGCCAGCGCAAGCTTAATAGGCGTTGCACCTCCTGAACCCATAGAACCTATCCTGTAGACAAAAACAGCCGTTACTGCTGCTCCTGCCAGCGCAAACCAGATATATTGGTTAGCCGAACTGATATGGAAAAAAGCAATTCCGCTTACAACAAACAGGGAGGCTCCGGTATTAACACCTAAAATGCTGGGATCTGCAATCGGATTACGGGTAATCGCCTGCATCAGAGCGCCGGAGACCCCAAGGGAAGCTCCGGCGATAATACTGAATACAGTTCTGGGAATACGCTCACGGATTACCAGTGATTCAAATGACCCGCTGTTTGGATGAAGAAGGGCAGCGATCACTTCAGACAGCCCTATATTTCTTGAACCAAGTGCCAGGGAAGCGAAAATAGACAGCGCAAGTCCTGCAACACCGGCAAATATCAGTATTATTATTCTCTCACGTTTCATTGCACTTTATCAGCTGCCTCTCCGATTAACTTTAAGTACTCATCAATAGTTGCAGGAATGGAAAGGGCACTGGGTGTACCAGAGGCAGCCAGGGGTGTACCATCCTGAATTAATACTACAGAACCTCTCTTTATTGCCGGAACAGTTCCAAGAAGAGAATCTGCCTGCATAGCTTTTAATAATGCGTCATCACCATAGGCAACTATAATATCTACGTCTGAAAGAACGTCTGCATTTTCAGCACTGATTTCAAGTGCAAAGGTTGCCTGTCCTTCTGCCAGTTTCTTAACACTTTCAGGCTCTACCAAGCCTAAATCGTTGAGGTAAGCAGCACGGGGATCTGTTGAAGTGTAAATATAGAATTTACCAAGATCTGTAGGGCTGAAGTAGAAGAAGGCTGCTGTCTTTCCTGCTATCTGAGGATATGCAGCTGACTTATCAGCAATTAACTGATCAAGATCAGCTACTAACTTCTCACCCTCGGTTTTCATACCCATTCCTGCTGCATCCATGGTAATCTGGTCACGCCACAGTGTCTGCCATGCAAGTGCAGGATAAGCAACAACAGGTGCTATTTCACTTAATAGATTATATTCTTCTTCTGTAATTCCTGAATATGCTGCAAGAATTACATCCGGCTGTACATCGCTGATTGCTTCATAGTTCAAACCATCTGTATCATTAAAAAGAACGGGATTTTCTTCACCCAGATTCTTAAAGCCTTCACCAGTCCAAGGTAATAACTTGCTGCCATCTGTCACTCCGTAATTAGCTTCTGAAACACCAACCGGAACAACTCCTAGAGCTAAAGGAACATCTTGATTTCCCCAGGAGATTGTTGCAATACGTTCAGGCTTGCTCTCAANNCTATGCTTTATTGTTATAGGATATTCAACCGTAGTTTCACTAGCTGCATCTGTTGGTTCTGCAGCCTCTGTTGCTTCGGCTGTGGGTGCCTTCGTTGTCTCAGCTTCACTATTGCTTCCGGATGTGTTATTGGATTTACCGGAGCAGGCTGTTAGTGTCATAACCAATGCTATAGCTATAATAGAACTCAGTTTTTTTAATTTCATATTCTAACTCCTCTTTCTTTTCGTTATGTACCGTCTCGATTATGTTAGTCGTTTCTAACTTTGTTAGGTTAACAAAGGAGTCCTTATTTGTCAAGTGGCCGAAAATTGGCGAACTACTTATGAAATTTGAATTTTGGGCAAATATGATTTGACCTTATTGCAAAGAATCGCAGTAAATAAGCCTTTCTTCCTATTACTCTGAAATTATTGTAAAACAGACTCATACTATTTTATTGAGAAATATTATCATTTTCAATATTCACAATTGCCGCACTTCCAGAATTATTCATTTCATATCCTTACAATATTTTCTTTCGATATATTTCCTATTATAAAAAATCCATGAATTACAGAAAAGACCGGAAAAGGTCCCTTCCATAATCCATGGATTTTATTAAGCTTTTAAAGGATAGATGAATTAACTGCTCTTTGAGGATACTTCTTTCTTTTGCACGACCCGGTTTATTTCATCGACAAATGTACGGACATCATCAAAACCATCCTTATTCATCTGAAAAAATAATTTACCGTGACATACATACTTTTTTCTGTCTCCGAAACTATAACGTGTTCTGGCAAGGCAAAGGCCGTAGCAGCCTACACACTCCTCTAAATCATTGTACATCCGCTGGGCAAATTCCTGATTATCTGCCTCCAGGCTGCTTAAGGTTTCCTCCATAAAGTCAGCCTTTCTATGCCAGGTCTCCGGCTTTCCTTTGGTAATCAAATACCACTGCAAGGAATGTTTAAACAACTCATTGCCCAGATAAATGGCATAGGAAAAACCATAGTCCGAGGAAACATAAGTTATTTTATTGCCGTTTTTTTCAAGAATTCTTTTGAATTTGAGAATCTTTAGAGATTTTAAATAGTCATCCATACGAATGATACTCTTTTGTATTTCCTCCGGTAGCCTGTCAATACATGCTTCCAAAGTAAGCTTTTCACCTGGAGCTCCCCACTGGTTCGTAGTAATGGCAATGGGCAGTTCTTTCCCCTGGTGGATTATCTTACAATCCCCTTCGAACTCCGTGACAATTATCGACTTTATCAGTAGGTTTACAAACTTATCACTGGCTATCCTAATGGTAAAACCTTCTTCGTTCCTTTCACGAAATTCTGCTGCTTTCATATACTTTTCTTTTTGGGAATAATATCGCTCTTCTCCTTGAATGAGAATCTGCATTTCCTTTAGATCATAGGTTACAGACAGATCCGTAAATTCCTTCATAGGCATTTGGTTATGATAAAAGAAAACTTTTCTGGCAGGCTTTACGATATCATCCATTCTCCGGTTGTCCGAACACAAGGTACCAAAGTTGATACGCCCCTTACCCACAAGTAGATAAAGACCGGGTTCATCTAGTTGGACGTTCATATCAATCCGCAAAGGTAATTTATAAGTTCCAGGTAATGCAATATATGAATTAACCGATAAATGCTCTGCATCAAAACGCTGTGTTGGAATTGCATGTTTTGTTCTAACTTGGAGCATGTCCTCCACCTGCTCACATTCAACACGACCTTTTGCTATAATATCCCCCAAATCTATCATATGCTTAACCATGCTGCAACCTCCCGCTTTTTACACTGCTTACACTAATTTATTATGTTATAGCTATTCTTATCTATCACTACAAGCTTGGCACCTATAGCATTTTTCTTATTACCTGCTTTTCCTGTTTCACTGTTTCTTTACTTATAAAACAGCTTTTCCATACTAAAATTAGTTAAGCGAATGCCTTTCCGCTCAACCTGCTGCTCTTTTATGACTCTGAATCCGAACTTTTCAAAAAAAGGTCTGGCTGTAATTGAAGCATGCGTAACCATCTTCCCCACACCCTGTTCCCTGATGTGCTTTTCAAGTTCATTACATATACATGTTGCAACACCCTTCCCCTGGAAATCCTTATGCACAAACAAACGGTCTAAATAACCGGTGTTATCTATATCTCCAAAGCCTAATAGTATCCCCTTCTCTACAACTACTATAGAATAGTGTACCAGAAAGGAACGGTTCCATGCTGCTTTATCAATATCGCCTGAAGCCCATACGTTTACCTGTTCCTCCGTGTAATCTTTCGTATTGATATGATGAACTGTATCATAAAATAGAGCTGCTATTTCTTCTATGTCTGTTTCTTTATATTTTCTGATATACATAATTCCTCGCCTATTGATTTACAATTTCTTTCCCACATTTTACTCTCAAAATCTGTGTAGTATCGTGCATGTTAAATTACATTATGTCTATTTCCAATATTATAAGGCAATTTTTGGAAGCAATCAACATAAAACTATTACCTTGAAAGCCCTGCAGCTCGCTCTATATAAGTCTACTCCGCCCTTACAGTCTTCTGCGGGTCAAACCAAAGCCTGCACCGCAGATTCCACCCAGAATATGAGCTGCATGTGCTATTCCGTCTCTAGACCCGATACTTAATATTTCCCCTCCAAGATAAACAATAAGTACCAATATCAGCGTCAAAGGAATCTTTCCATCCTTTACACCGGCAGCTGATGAGAGAACTATCATCATAAATACAACTCCGCTTGCTCCAAGCAATACGCTGCCCGGAAATAATACGATGTAAAACAATCCTGATATAAATGCTGTAATCAAAATCATAGTCAAAAAGGCTTTGGATTTATATTTTTCTTCCAGCATGGGACCCAATACCAGAAACAGCACCATGTTTCCGCTGTAATGACTCCAGTTGGCATGCCCCAGCACATGGCCGAACAGCCTGAAATAGGTAAAAGGATCTAATAATGAAGTACGATGTGCGGAGAACAGTAAATTGGTAGTAAAGCCTCCTGTCAGATAGCCAAGAATCAGTACTGCCAGGGATATTAAAGCAAAGGTAAGGGTTACCGGAGAATTGTATTGAAATTTATCAAATATTTTTTTCATACGTTTTCTTATCCTTTCATTTCTATCTATATTATCATTCTTAACTTCCTTCATCAATAAGAATTGTAACATTATTTCCAGTTTGTAATATATTAGTTGCATAAAACTTTTTTAGTGTTATCTAACTTTTACGTCCATAAGCTCAGGCATCAAGGGATATTGACTTTTTTGTAATTGATAACAATAATCACTTGCATTTTTATTGTTTTAGGATTATAATAAAATAAATTTAGGTTAACCTAAATACAACTGACAAACATTTAAAACCCTTAAGATGCAAAATAATGAACTATGAGAAATAACAGCGACAGTAACATTATTATCCTAATTAATTAATAAAACACATTTACTTAATACGAAGTACTAAGGTACTCGTAATAAAAGAACTGTCAGATACGTAATATTTTGCAAAACCAAGGGATTAACATTCGAAATAAAACAAAAGTGGTTAACATTTTGTTTCACCAAAAAATACCCAAGGAAATATAAACAATTGAAAATCAAAGAATGGAGGATTTTTATGATTAAGAATTTCAGAAATTTACTTGTGTTAAGTCTCGCTATCACTTTATTCCTGACGGGGTGCCAAAAAGCGGAAACCAATGAAAATGCTGATACGTTAAATATTGTAGCAACCACTACCATGCTGGCAGATCTGGCTGAGGTTATCGGTGGCGAACATGTTACAGTAAACGGACTTATGGGACCAGGTATTGATCCCCATCTCTACCAGGCAAGCGCAGGTGATGTTACCCTGATGCAAAAAGCAGATGTTGTAGTATATAACGGTCTGCACCTGGAGGGTAAAATGGGTGAAATCTTCGAATCCCTGACAGACCGGGGCAGCATTGTAATCCGTATGGAGGACGGACTTTCAGAAGATGAGCTGCTCTCCTGGGAAAGCGATCCTTCCATTCATGACCCCCATATCTGGTTTGATGTTTCTCTTTGGAAAGATGCAGCTAAAACCGTAGCTGCTAAGTTATCAGAAGCAGATAGTGCTCACAAAGAGGCTTATTCAAATAACTTAGAAGAGTATCTGGTGGAATTAGATGACCTGGATACATACATCAAGGATAGAGTATCTGAAATTCCGAAGGAACAAAGAGTTCTGGTAACTGCTCATGATGCTTTTAATTACTTTGGCAGGGCTTATGGTTTTGAGGTAAAAGGCTTGCAGGGAATCAGTACTGACGCTGAAGCTGGTACCGCTGATGTAAGTAAACTGGCAGACTTTATTACGGAACGTAAGATCAAAGCTATTTTCGTAGAATCTTCCGTACCACCCAAAACCATCGAAGCCTTACAGGCTGCCGTGAAAGCCAAGGGTTTTGATGTCAGCATCGGCGGTGAATTATATTCTGATTCCTTAGGCGGGAAAGCCTCTGGTGCTGACACCTATCTGCTAACGGTAAAAGCAAATATAGATACCATAGCAGACGCATTAAAATAAGAATAATTTGATAGGAGGTTACAATTATGGAATTTAACAAATCTGATATTGCAGTTCAAATAGAAGACTTAACCGTTGCTTATGATGCTAAGCCGGTATTATGGGACATCGACTTAAATATTCCACAAGGCAAATTAATGGCAGTTATCGGCCCTAACGGCGCAGGAAAGACTACTCTGCTTAAGGCTATGCTCGGACTTTTGATTCCGGTATCCGGATCGGTTCGATTTTTTGAAGAAACAGAAAACAGTCTTCGCAAGCTAAAGAATAAGGTTGCTTATGTACCTCAGAGCGGCAGCGTGGACTGGGATTTTCCGGCAACGGTATTAGACATTGTACTGATGGGCTGCTACGGCAGACTGGGGTTTTTTAAACGTCCAGGTAAGAAGGATAAAGAAAATGGCNNTTCAAAAAGTAGGTATGGAGGAGTATGCCACAAGGCAGATCAGCCAGCTATCCGGCGGACAGCAGCAAAGAGTCTTCTTAGCCAGAGCCTTGATGCAGACCGCAGACATTTACTTTATGGATGAACCCTTTAAAGGTGTGGATGTCCAGACAGAGAAAGCTATCGTAATACTGCTAAAGGAACTGAAAGCTTCTGGTAAGACTGTAGTCGTGGTACATCATGACCTGCAGACTGTGCCAGAGTATTTTGACTGGGTTACCCTCATTAATATCAAAGTTATTGCCAGCGGACCCGTTGAGGAGGTCTTCCACGAACAGAACCTGAAAAAAGCATACCGCAGTTCCGGCAACCTGTTAAAAAGTGCAGTTTAAGGAGGTATCGTTATGGAAAATCTAATCTATCTGCTGAAAGACTATACTTTTCAGACAGTTGCCCTTGGTTCTGCAATTCTGGGTCTGATCAGCGGAGTTTTAGGAAGCTTTGCCGTACTTAGAAAACAAAGTCTATTAGGGGACGGTGTATCCCATGCGGCACTTCCCGGCGTCGTACTGGCCTTTATACTGACCGGTTCCAAAGACACAGAAGTCCTTCTGTTAGGTGCGCTGATCTTCGGACTCCTGGCCACCTTATTTATGCTAAGTATAGTAAAACATACAAGAATTAAATTTGACAGTGCCCTGGCGCTGGTTATGTCTGTATTTTTTGGTCTTGGTCTTGTACTGTTAACTTATGTACAAAAGATACCCAATTCCAACCAGGCCGGACTTAAGAGATTTATCTTCGGGCAGGCCTCCACTTTATTAAAAGGGGATGTTTACTTTATGATTATCTGCGGGATAATCCTGCTTGCCGTTAATCTTTTATTCTGGAAGGAGTTCAAGTTATTTATCTTTGACAGCGAATATGCCAGAAGCCTTGGCTTTCCAGCTCAGAAGTTAAATCTTCTGCTTTCCTTTTTGATTGTTCTGGCAATTATTATCGGTCTTCAGACCGTAGGTGTTATCCTGATGAGTGCCATGCTGATTGCGCCGGCTGTAGCAGCCCGACAATGGACAAATAAATTCTGGGTTATGGTAGCACTGTCAGCACTCTTTGGCGCATTATCCGGTATCGCTGGTACAGTAGGAAGTTCTCTTACCTCTAAACTTCCAACAGGTCCTGCAATTGTTGTCATCGTAAGTACCATTGTCATATTCAGTGTTCTCTTTGCTCCGGGAAGGGGAATCCTCCAGAAGCTGTTACACCGGAGGAAGCTAAAGCTGTTACTAATAAACAGAGGAGGTGATTCTGATGTCCCCGCAATTTGAAATCCAATTAATCGCAGTAATTGTAGCCATCGCCTGCTCCCTGCCGGGAGTCTTCCTGGTACTCAGGAAAATGTCAATGATGTCTGATTCCATTACCCATACCATCCTGCTTGGAATCGTCCTGGCTTTCTTCCTGACCCACGACTTATCTTCTCCCCTGTTAATTGCTGGTGCAGCTTTAGTAGGACTTGCAACGGTATGGTGTACAGAGACCTTGAATCGAACGAGGCTTCTGTCAGAAGATGCAGCCATTGGCATCGTATTTCCTTTCCTCTTCTCCATTGCAATTATACTGATTACCAGATATGCAGGCTCCGTCCATCTGGACACAGATTCTGTGCTTTTAGGAGAACTTGCTTTTGCTCCCTTTAACCGAATGACAATATTCGGCTATGATCTCGGAGCTAAGGCGATATACAGTACTCTTACATTATTAATGATAAACCTGATTTTCATAATTACTTTCTTTAAAGAGCTGAAGGTGGTAACCTTCGACCCTATGCTGGCTTCTGTACTTGGTATTTCACCGGCTCTGATACATTATGGTCTTCTGATGGTGGTATCCATGACCACTGTGGGAGCCTTTGAAGCGGTTGGTTCTGTACTGGTAGTTGCCTTTATGATTGGGCCTCCGGTAACGGCCTATCTCCTGACAGATAATTTAAAGCATATGCTTCTCTTAAGCGGAGGAATAGGTGCTCTGAACGGAATTCTTGGCTTCAACCTTGCGGTACTCTTTGATGTATCCATTTCAGGCAGCATGGCGGTTATGACAGGGATTGTATTCCTGATTGTATTTATAACAGCACCGAAAAGAGGGCTTATAAGTTCCCTAAGAAGACGCAGCAGACAGCGATTGGATTTCAGCAAAAAGACCCTTCTGTTTCATTTATACAATCACGAAGGCAGCAAAGATGAATCTCAGGAAGCTGGTATTTTTACAATATCCGGTCACTTTCACTGGGATGAGGCATTAACGGACAGAATTGTTAAGCTGTTAATGAAGGAAGGTAATATTATTGTTGAGAAGGATGTAATTAAACTGACAGCTCAAGGCAGGTCGGTTAGTCAATCTGAGTACGAAGCACTTTTCTCGGATTAGGTTTTAAGGTACTTGCTCGTTGAACTTATAATTAGAATCTGATATTCTATTTCACCTTATAGGTTTGTGATATAAAATGGCTGTATACTTCCTCTTGCATAGCAGGTCAGTATACAGCCATTAAAGATTACTTTTTAAATTATTTATACTTTCTTATAGCTTTATTACTATAATAACTTACCTTAAATATGTGGCTTATCTAAAGTACAGTATTTTTTGTTTAGATAATTTCTTGCAGATTCTAGCATTTCATATATGCATATTTTATTACAGCGGATGCATTATTCCACAGATTTCAATGATTCCAGCATTTCAATCGTCTTAAGCTTAAAAAAAGTTACCATCTGCATTACCAGTGAAAATACCATGGTAATCAGCCAGGATAAGCCATAGCTGATCCAACTGATTTCTCTTGATAATATCATTTGGTCTCTCTCTACGATTCCAACGATAAAATCATGGAGATAGATTCCCATCACCAGGCCGACACAGGCACTGATAATTGTGAGAATTATGGCCTCTCGATAGATATAACCATTGGCCTCCTGATCCGTAAAGCCAAGCACCTTAAGGGTAGCTATTTCTCGTAATCTCTCACTGATATTAATGGAGGTCAGGTTATAAAGAACAATAATAGCCAGCAGCGATGCTACCACTACTATGAGCAGAATGATACTGTCCAGGCTATCATTGCTTTCGATGGCTTTCTCCAATACATCACCGGTATAGACCACATTCAGTACAAAGCCACTGTCTATCAGATGCTCAGACAAGGCATCTTTATCCCCCGTAAAATCAGATACAATGGTATTATAGGAGGGAGCTTCACCAAAAATCTTATCATACAGTTCATTGCTCATATAAATATAATGGGAGGTATAGTTTTCTGTTACTGCACTGACAGTCAGGGAATATAAATTGTTATCCGTATCTTTCACTGATAAGGTATCTCCTTTGCCAAGCCTAAGTACCTCTGCTAATTTCTCTGTTATGACGACTCCGCTGTCATTAAGGGTAATTTCAGCTCCGCTTTTAGAATCTCTTAGGTTAAAGTATTCAGAAAATCCTTCCTGATTCTCCGGTACAATAACATAAGAATCCAGGACTTTTCCTTTTGATTTAGAGCCATCTGCATTATCCACTCTTCCTTTACTGCTTTGGAATGCTGTCTGTCTTATCAACAGCGGATTCTCTACTTGTTCTTTGGACAGCAGTTCTTCCAATTCTCCGGAAATACTCTTTGTCTCATCTTTCAGGATCATCATATTTCCATAGCGCAGTATTTCACCGTATTGTCTTTGTGCCACTCCCTGCATGCTATCCCTTAAGCCAAAACCAACAAGCAGCAAAGCTGTACAACCGGCTACACCCACAATAGTCATTAAGGCTCTTTTCTTGTATCTGAATATATTACGCATGGTAACTTTCCAGGTAAAAGAAAGACGTTTCCAGATTGGAGTGATTCGCTCTAACAGAATCGTTTTTCCTTTGGCAAGAGGAACCGGACGCAGCAGGGCTGCCGGCTTCTGTTTTAATTCTTTATTACAGGAAACAACCGTAACCAGGGTCATCAGCACTATTGCCACGCCCAATATCTGAATAAATGTCACCAGATCAAATTTTAAGATAAGCGAGGGCAGTATATACTGATAATTGGAATAAATCAGCGGCGGAATAATACTGCAGCCTGCATAAAATCCCACTATCGAGCCCAGCCCCGTAGCTGAGAGGATATAGAACAGGTAAGTAGAAATAATCTTGCCATCACTGTATCCAAGTGAGGTCAATGTCCCCAGTTCACTGCGTTCCTCTGCTATCATACGTGTCATGGAGTTAGAGGTCATAAGCATTCCAAGTAATATAAAGAAGAAAGGGAATACTGCGGCAACTGAGTTTACCACATCAATATCAGTTTTTAAGCTAGTGTAACCTACTGCGGCATCTCTGTCCTGTATATACCATTTAGGTCTTTCCAGTTTGGAAAGTTCATCTCTGGCATCTTTAATCTTACTCTTAGCATCTGCCATTTCTGTATTGAACTTATCAAGATTTTCATTGTACTTCTCATAGCCATCAGCCAGTTTCTTCTCGTTATCTTTTATTTCTGCTTTTCCTTTGGCAATATCTTTCTCAGCTTTTTGGATCTCTGTCTGAAAGGTTTCAATACCCTTATTCAGTTCCTTCTCTTTTGCAGTTAAAGTATCAATAGAATCTCTTAATGCTAACATACCGTTATAGCCTTCCGAATATTGCCGGATGGATGCATGAAGCTGTTCTGCTTCGGGACTGCCTTCCGGGAGCTGTGCTGCCTGCCCCTTAAGCTGCGTAAGTGCAGTCTCCAGTTCTGCTATTTTGGCATTCAGTTCCTTCCGGTTTGTTCCGCTTTGGGTAAGTGCTGCGTCAATATCCTCCCAACCATCAGCTATCTGGATCTTGGCAGCAGCAAATTCACGATTCTGCTTCTCCTTGTTATCCTTTAGCATCTGCTCGTTTTCTTTAAGCTCTCTCTTTCCGTCTTCCAGTTTTTTTGCGTTATCGTCAAGTTCTGTCTTAGCGTCTTTAAGCTTTGTTTCTCCTTTCACTTTTTCTGAATTCAATTTATCTTCATTTTCTTTGATTTCAGCATCTGCTTCATTATAGATTTCATTGTAACGGGCAGTTTCTCTCTCTGCCTTTATACTCACCAGCTGCTCCTGAAGCTTCTCTGCTGCCTCATCATAAGCATCTGAATAGGCAACAGCATCATTTGCGCCTGCTGCTGTCAGATAGATTTCCGTATAGACATCCATAGTAAAATTACTGCTGTTTATAAAGATAAAGGAAGATAGTTTACCATCTCCATTTGTAGTGCTTCCATATTCCTCTGCCAGATAGAGCACCGATTCGGCGGTTCCTACTACGGTGAACTCTTTGTTCTTAAGCTTGTCACTGACATCATCGGTTATTACTAGCTTATCTCCGACTTTATAAGACTTGTTATCTGTTATACACTCCGTATCCTTCTGAGGCATTCGTCCTTCAACCAGTTTTACTTTATTTACTGATTCCAGACCATGAAGCCTAACGGTCAGACCGCTTGTAGTTTGACCACTTGTAGTCTGGCTCCCTGCAGTCTGGTTCCCTGTCGTCTGAATACTTGTAGTCATCTCCTGTACCAGGACATCCAGGGAATACGCAGGTATTACAGCCTCTGCATTACTAAGGGCTTTCAGAGCCACTACATCCTCCTCTGTAAGTCCCATGGAACTGACAATTTTAAAATCCATTAAATTATAATCTCTGTAATACTTGTCAGCAACGGCTGACATATCCGGTGCACTTGCCTGTATCCCTGCAAAAAAACCGACGCCTACCATAACCATAATAAGCAGTGATATATATCTTCCGAATGATTTCTTTATCTTTACCAGCGAATTTTTATACAGCAAGCCAATCACCACACAATCTCATCCGCTTTTTTCGGATTTTCATTTACTATTACTTCTTTGACAGTGCCGTTTTTAATTTTTATTACCTTATCCGCAACCTCAGCTATTACGGCATTGTGGGTAATCAGGACAGTTGTCATATCCATCTCTTTACAGTTTTTTTGCAGCAGCTCTATTATAAGCTGTCCGGTCACACTGTCTAAGGCTCCTGTAGGCTCATCGCACAACAGCAGTTTTGGATTTTTAGCGATAGCTCTGGCTATGGCCACCCTTTGCTGCTCTCCTCCGGATAATTGGGACGGAAAGTTACTCAATCGCTCTCCTAATCCCACTTGATTAAGTACTGTGCCAGGATCTAAAGAATCCGGGCATATCTGACAGGCAAGCTCAACATTTTCTAGTGCTGTCAGATTTCCCATAAGATTATAGAACTGGAATACGAAACCGATATCTCTGCGTCTGTAATTAACCAGTTCCTTCTTACTATATTTATGAATTTCCTTACCATCAACCTTAATACTGCCGCCGCTTGGACTGTCCATGCCTCCCAGCAGATTCAATACGGTAGTTTTACCGGCTCCAGAGGGACCAAGTATAACAACCAGTTCGCCTTTTTCTATTGAAAAAGAACAATCAGCGACTGCAGAAATCTTTACATCACCGATAACATATTCTTTTTTGATATTTTCAAATTCTATGAGTGCCATTTATACCTCCATTTTAGTAAACACTGTGTTGACAATCAGACTCGGATACATTATATTGACATTGTGAAACAATTACAATAATCAAAACTTTTATATATGAAAGTTTTTCAACATAAAACCAGGATATGTTTAGAAGTTTATAATAATTTTACTTGTTGGAGGTGCTTCGAATGGAGGCTAAGAAAACTGACAGACGTGTAAAGTATACCAGGATGGTAATTAAGAACAGCCTGATAAAGTTTCTGAAGCAAAAACCCATAACTAAGATTTCTGTAAAAGAAATCTGCGAAAATGCTGATGTTAACCGGGCTACTTTTTATGCACACTATCTGGATCAATATGATTTGCTCCGGAAAATCGAAGAAGAGGTAATCGATAACATTAACCAGTTTTTAAGCGGCTGCGACTTTAAAGAGGATACCCTTGTCACTGTGGAAACCACAGAAAAAATTCTGGACTATGTCAAAGAAAACGCAGAGCTCTTTGACCTCTTGCTGAATTCCAACGGGGATATCAGGTTTCAACAGGAATTTATCAATATTATCGGAAAACAGCATTTCATCCCTATGATAGGAAATGAGTCTATCGACAGAGAAGATGCTGAATATATCTTTCATTTTCTGGCATGTGGTGCCATCGGTGTTATTCAAATGTGGTTAAAGGAAGGCATGAAAAAGTCCTCCAGAGAAATAGCTGATTTAATACTTAATACTGCTATCAGCGGCAAAGCCTCTTATACCTGATAGCCGGATAAACAACAAAATAAGGGTCCTAATAGCTTCACTTCTCAGCTTCTTCCATGGAAGGCTGATATGGAAATATTATTTGCTGCTATTAGGATACCCTTTAAGTTTTTTATTATTTATCTCGTCTCTTACCCTGTTTAGGAAATTTATTATAGGCTCTTTTCTCTTTCAAAGTTCCATCTGCTGTCATACGATACTTCTTAGGTGCTGTATCTTCTTGTTTTCCTTCTGTTCTTAAGGATTTATTGGAAGTATTGGCTCCCTTGCCGCTTTTCCCTGTAGCTTCCCTTTGTGTGTTTTCTTTTCTTCTGGGCTGTGTTTTCTTTTCTGAAGGGAAATTATTCATTAACGGGTATGGATGTTCCTTTACTTCAATTAAGTGCTTCCTTATTAATTTTTCAATTTGTGCCAGCAGTTCTTTCTCATCAAAATCACAAAAGGATATTGCTGTTCCTGCAAGCCCTGCCCGGCCTGTACGTCCGATGCGGTGCACGTAGGTCTCAGGTACTTCCGGCAGGTCAAGATTAATTACATGGGACAACTCATCAATATCAATGCCTCTGGCAGCAATATCCGTGGCAACCAGTACACGAAGCTGTTTGTTCTTGAAATCACTCAATGCGCGCTGACGTGCTCCCTGGGATTTGTCACCGTGGATTGCCTGGGCAGTAATTTTTTTCTTAGCCAACTGGCGGACGATATAATCCGCCCCGTGTTTGGTGCGGGTAAATACAAGAACGGAGGATATGGAACTATCCTTTAGAAGGTGTACAATTAAATCCTTTTTATTTTTCTTATCCACATAATAAAGATATTGTTCTATGGTATCAACGGTGGAAGATACCGGAGTTATCTCAACCTTGGCAGGATTTTTCAGCAGGGAACGGGATAGATTCGCTATATCAGAAGGCATGGTAGCGGAAAATAGCAAGGTCTGCTTATTTGCGGGAGTTTTGGCTATGACCTTCTTTACATCATTTATGAAGCCCATATCTAACATTCGATCTGCTTCATCCAGAATAAACATCTTGATATGCTGCAGAGTTATCTGCTGCTGATTCATTAAGTCAATCAGTCTTCCAGGAGTCGCTACCAGAATATCTACTCCTTCATTGAGAGCTTCCTCCTGGGGTTTTTGTGAGACTCCGCCAAAGATTACACAGGTTTTAAGCTGTGTATACTTTCCATAGGTGGTAAAGCTTTCATAAATTTGAATGGCCAGCTCTCTGGTAGGTGTTAATACAAGAGCCCTTATTTCTCTTTTCTTTGAATATGGTTGTTTATCCTGACAGAGCAATTGCAGTGTCGGAATGGCAAAGGCAGCTGTCTTGCCGGTTCCGGTCTGTGCACAGCCCAGCAGATCACTGCCATTTAGCACAATCGGAATTGCTTTCTCCTGAATTGGTGTCGGTATTTCATAATTTTCCTTTTCTAAGGCTTTTAATATATCAGGTATTATATTTAATTCTTTAAATTGCATGGTCGCTCCTATTTCAGTTAACATTATTAAACACAGACCACCATTATATCACACAATATTAATAATAGCATCTAAACAATGTTTTTTATTAATTACACCGTTACTTTTCCGTTTTCTTAATACTTTAAATTTTAGAAACGGGGGATAGTTTCTGCTTCCGTTTATTCATTTTCTTGTTGGGAGCTGCCTGCTCCTGTTCCAATTCTAAAATTCCAACTGTTATTCCTAGAAGCTTAAATTACAGCAAAAGAATCAGAAAATGCCTGGCAGAAACAGAAACCATCTGTGTTTTAACTTTTAATTATCCATCGTGTTTAGACAAGCGCTGTGGGGGCCATTCTGTACCCGTTTATAATTTGCTTTTATGAAGTACATTTGGTATCATATAATCTATATAGTTTTACAAACAGACAATGTAATATACCATTTACAGTCAGCAAAATCTACTTTCTATTTGCCACTATGGGCTGTCATCAGTCTGCGACTCCCACTGAACTGCCATACGGAATTACAAAATATTTAATTTATATAGAAGAATGGAGAACGAAATTGGATAATTCAATGGATAATCAAGAACAAAAACATCAACGACGTGTTCGTTATAAAGGAACCCACCCTAAGAAATTCAGTGAAAAATATAAAGAATTAAATCCGGAAAACTACGGAGATACCATAGAAAAAGTAATTCAAAAAGGCAATACACCTGCCGGAATGCATCGTTCCATCTGTGTTGAGGAAATCCTGGAGATACTAAAAATTACTCCTGGTGAAACAGGGCTGGACGCTACCTTAGGTTACGGCGGTCATACCTTGGAAATGCTTAAACGTCTGGAATCCAAAGGGCATCTCTATGCAACAGATGTAGATACAATTGAGCTTCCCCGTACCAGAGCCCGCCTGGAGCAGTTAGGTTATGGTCCTGAAATCCTGACTATAAAGCATATGAACTTTTCCGGTATCGATCAGGTTGTAAACCTTTCTGGCCCATTAGATTTTGTATTGGCTGATTTAGGTGTCTCCTCCATGCAAATTGACAATCCTGACCGGGGTTTCTCCTTTAAGTACGATGGACCATTAGACCTGCGTCTAAATCCCAGCCACGGTATTTCCGCAGCGGAACGACTAAAGACCATTACTCAAAATGAATTAGAAGGATTACTTTTTGAAAATTCAGATGAGCCGAATGCAGCTGCCATTGCCAAAGCTGTGGTTACCGAAATCAAAAAAGGAAATGATATATCAACAACAAATAAGTTAACACAGATAATTAAAGATACACTTAAATTCCTGCCAGAAAATACCCGTGAGGAAGAAATCAAAAAAGCTTGCAGAAGATGTTTTCAGGCTCTTCGAATCGACGTTAACAATGAATTTGAAGTTTTATATGACTTTTTGGAAAAGCTCCCGGCAGCTCTTGCTCCGGGTGGCCGTGTAGCCATACTTACCTTCCACTCAGGAGAAGACCGCCTGGTAAAAAAATCTTTCAAACAATTACTCCGTGCCGGTGTCTACCGTGAAATTGCTCCTGATGCCATACGTCCTTCAGCAGAAGAGTGTAATTCCAACAGCCGTGCCCGCTCTGCAAAACTACGCTGGGCCATAAAAGCATAAGAGTCTCGCAGCCCAGTCTGGGATGACTATGGGCGATAAAAGAAAACTCCTTACTATAAGTTGAGTCAGACTTCTTCTTCCTATCTGGTAATGTTATGCAGTCAAGCATTTCATCCTATAAAAAGATAAATCTACAATTAGACTTATAGTAAGGAGTTATTTTCTTAGGACTTTCCTGTCTGGTTAATCATATGCTACCTTTAATTCATTACTGCCTACATGGTATTAAGTTTTTGTTACCTTTTAATTGTTTACCGCCTACATGGTATTAAGCTTTTGTTACCTTTAATTGTTTACCGCCTATCATGGTATTTTGCATTGCTTCCAAGACCAGTTGTCCTTTTCCGTTAAGTATTTCTACATAGGTAAGTGTATCCTGAATAGAGATAATCCCGATATCCTCTGCTGTAACGCCATCCAGATTAGAAATAACCCCAACAAAATTTGTTGCTCTAAGTTTCTTTTTCTTACCGCCATAGAACTTAAGCTTCATTATCTCCTTATTCAGATTATCACTTTTCATTCTCTTGATAACAGGAGCTGCTTTTTGTTTCTTATCAAAAACAGGTTTCATAAGGGCAACCTGTTCTTTTGCCGGCCTGACAGCTTCGGTAATCTCAAACCCAATGAAGTTCTCAATTTCCTTTAAATATCTGCCTTCCGATGATGTTACAAAGGATATTGCCTTTCCCCTCTGACCTGCTCGTCCAGTCCTTCCGGTGCGATGAACATAAACTTCTCTTTCAAATGGCAGGTCATAATTTATGACCAATGATATATTCTCTACATCAATTCCTCTGGCTGCCAAATCTGTTGCAACCAAATAGCTGAACTCTCCTCTTTTAAAGCGATTCATAGAAGACAAACGTTCATCCTGCTCCATCCCGCCATGAATCTTGTTACAGGGATATCCCATATCAGACAGGTGATTACATACCAAATCCACCTGCTCTTTGGTTCTGCAAAATATAATACAACTATCCGGATTCTCTATAATCGTAACCTCTCTCAGCAGCTCAAATTTATCTTCGTTATCCGTGTAATAAAGGGAATGCTTTATATCCTTTGCCGGAGTATCCGACTTACTGATATCTATATAGTCAGGATCTCTCATATACTTAGAGGTGATGTTCTTTATTTCTTCTGGTATTGTTGCAGAAAACATCATTGTTACACGCTCTGTCTGGAGCTCTTTTAGGATACTTTCAACCTGTTCTAAAAATCCCATATCGAGCATTCTATCAGCTTCATCGATAACCAGATAATTTATTTTGTTTAAAGGTAAGGTCCCTTTTCTGATATGATCCAGAACACGACCTGGGGTTCCGGCAACAACATGAGACTTTTGCTTCAGTTCCGTCTTCTCTATGGAAAATGAATGTCTGCCATAGATTGCCGCAGCTTTTATTCTTTTAAATCTGCCGATGTTGGTAAAGTCCTCCTTCACCTGAACTGCCAGTTCTCTGGTCGGTGTCAGAATAAGTGCCTGGGGTTTATTTTCAAGCCACTCAATTTGCTCACATATGGGTACTGCGTATGCTGCTGTTTTACCGCTGCCCGTCTGTGCTTTTACAAGCAGATCCTTATTTTCTAATGCGATTGGTATCACCTGCTGCTGTACTTCGGTAGGTATATTGTATTCAAGGCCACCCAATGCCTTTTTTATTTCTTCACTTAATCTAAAATCCTGAAAACTATTAAATTCCATTAAAAACCTCATTTTATTAAATACTAATTTATTTTATCTGATCAGTTTACAGATTCTGATTTCCCCTAATTAGAGTGTAATTTCTTCTGTTTCCTACCGTCCGTAGCCTTAAAATAGTTTGACAGAAAACCATGCAGCTTCTTTCAGCCATTTATTCCTTACGCTACAGCACAAAACACATTACTATGACAATTCTACTAATTGAACCTCATATCCCTGGGGATCCTTAATAAATATAAATCTTGTATGTGAATTCGGAGCAATTGGACCTCTTAGTATAGGTATATTCCTGCTCTTTAGATATTCCATAGTATCCTCTAAGGATTCAACTGCTATGCCTATGGATATATCAGAATGGAGCACTTTCTTCTCGCTGACGGTATTTTGCAGCAATTCAATTTTAGCTTGATTTTCCTCACCTAACATGGCCATTTCTATTCCATTCCCGCTATGACGACTAATAACTTGCAGACCTAAAACCCCATTATAAAAGGATAGTGCTTCTTCCAAATTCATTACTTGTAGAGTAACCCAGCAAAAATTCATATATTGCTCCCATCTGCGTGCATTAGCACGCGTATAAAATCAGGAGGAGTTAAGGATTTATCTTTCTTAATCCCCCTTTAATTGATTGTTCTAAATTAGTTTGTGGTTTTGATTACTTTTTCTGCTTCCAAAGAAATATAAAATAGCAGCCATAACAATAAATAAAGTAAAATTAATCTCCTCTAATCAAATCAGTCCGTATTAGAGACTAAGTCCATTTTTTCATCTGTTACATTTTTCAGTATTTTATTTAGAAGCATAAGTACTTGCTCAACTTCTGTCTCTGATAAGTTTTTTGTAGTTATGCTTACCAATTCATGAAAGGTATTCTGTAAGCTGGGAGCAATCTCCCTCCCCGCCTCTGTCAGATATAATCTATCAATACGCCTGTCTTTTTCATCTTTTTCCTTACGTATATAACCGTTTTGCATCATATGTTTTACAGCTTTTGCTGTAGTAGATTTGCCAACAAGCAGGAATTCACTTAATTCTTTCTGACTAATGCCTTCATTTTTAGAAATTACATAAAAAAAATCATGCTGTCCGCTTTGTATCGATATATCTATTAATTTTGCATTTATAATACTTTGCAGATTTCTATAAATGGCTGCATTTAGTTTTCCTATACTCTCCAACTTTCTTCACTCCTTTCCAATTGGTTTCCTTTGAAACTATTTTATCTTACCATCAATTAGTTTCTTGTACAACTATTATTTTCAGAAAAAAAGACTGAAATAGAAAATCGCAATAAGTGATAATCGAACCGCAAGTTTTGGGAAGATATGATTTTACTATTTTGATAAAATCATAATAGTAAAATCATAATGGGGGGCAAAAAATGAAGTATATTCCCAAACCGAAACAACCTTTAGTCACACATATTTATACAGCCGATCCGTCCGCTCACGTCTTCGAAGATAAACTCTATATCTATCCCTCTCACGACATTGAACATAACGATCCGGATAATGATAATGGTGACCAATACAAGATGGAGGATTACCATGTCTTATCTATGGAGAACATATCTTCTCCCTGCACTGATCATGGTGAAGCACTCCATCTAAAAGATATACCCTGGGCCAGCCAGCAATTATGGGCTCCTGATGCTGCATACAAAGACGGTATCTATTATTTGTTTCTTCCGGCCAAAGATAAAGATGGCATTTTCCGAATAGGGGTTGCGACCAGTACAAGTCCTGACGGACCTTTCCATGCAGAGACAACCTATATACCCGGAAGCTTTAGTATCGATCCCGCTGTTTTCACCGATGAGGACCAAAGGACCTACTTGTATTTTGGCGGTCTTTGGGGTGGTCAGCTGGAAAAATGGCAGACAGGGGATTTTCTTGCAGATGCCATAGCCCCCTCCGGTATTTCACCAGCCTTAGGGCCAATGGTGGGTGAGCTAAGTGAGAATCTGCTTTCCTTTAAGAATAAACCTCAGGAAATCATAATCATGGATGAACACGGAAACAGGATAACGGCAGAGGATGAAGACAGACGGTATTTTGAAGGCCCCTGGATGCATAAGTACAACGGAAATTATTACCTGTCCTACTCTACCGGTACCACTCATTACATTGTTTATGCTATCAGTGATAATCCCCAGGGTCCTTTTACCTATCAGGGAAGAATCTTAGAGCCTGTTGTTGGCTGGACGACACACCATTCCATTGTTCAGTTTGGAGATAAATGGTATCTCTTCTACCATGACAGTTCCTTATCCGGCGGTGTTAACCATAAGCGCTGCGTCAAATATGCAGAGTTAAAGTACAACACGGACGGTACAATTCAAAAGATAATTCCTTACGAAGAATAACACTACTTCTGTACAGTATACAGCTTTTTGTTGGTGCAGCTAGATAAAAGCTAAGCTGGCAACTGGCTGAGCTGTACAAGCCTCAGCCAAGGAATAATAACAACTATTAGAAAGAAACTTGGTTTAGTTCCCCTTATTTCTTGCGTATCTTAAAATTTTCATTCTGATTGGTTTTAACTTCACCAGCTTTGGCTTCTGTAATCTGATTGTTACGAATAATGGCAAATCCCCTTGCTTCCTTTCCAACTTCAATACCATAGGTACCGCTGTGGAATATCCGGTTCTTCTCAATCAGCATATTCTCTAGCAGCCCACCGTTATAAAAAGAGAGCCCCTGATAAGTACTATCCATAATCTCATTGTTTCTGATAATACATTCTGCCTGGTTGTTAAAGCCTTCCACTGTATTGATCCAGACAGCCCCATAGTCTGCATATATATTATTCTCCCTGCTTCCACACCGCTCCAGTTTATTGTCTTCCACCAGAATGGTACCTTCAAACACCTGAGGTTTAAAATTGGTGCTGATATTAACTCCTCCACCAAAGCAAATGGTATCCTTTAACCAGTTTCCTTTAATCGTAATGTCCTTGCCTCCATAAAGCGCAATATTATTGGCCAGCCAGGGAAGTGCCACTGTATTATATAGTACTTTGTTATTTACCGCAAGAACCCCTCTGTTAAACATTGCAATACCATCATCCCCAGTATTTCTGATATCATTCTGTGTAATGACGCAATTAGAGGTACCAGCACATAGGTTAATTCCATCCGCATAGGTATTTCTGATACGGCATCCCAGAATATTGATTCCATCCGTAACGTCTGCCCATAATCCGACTTTCCAGTGTTCCATCCAAATATTCTGTAACCGTATGTTTGCCATTCCTTTTACAGGCGTTATCATAGAGAAAGCCGGCGGATCAAGGGTATCCCTCCGGCTGGTAACCTCTCCCAAAAGCGAAAAATCATAAAAGGATATATTTCCTGCCCGTATGGTGAAAGCAGCCGCATTACCATGAAGCACCGTATGCCACATTCCGGCACCCCGGATAGTAATGTCGTTCTCCTTTAATACAATTCCGTTAACAAATACCGGATCCATTATTTCAAATACTCCTGCCGGAATATACACCTCTTTCTTCTCTTTAACCGCCTCTTTGATACAGGCTGTTATTGCTTTGGCATCATCTCTGCCATCATTGGCTACGGCTCCAAAATCCAGTATATTTAAGGCATTTCCCGGCATGGGAAGATATCCTGGAACTTCTTCCGTTTCAATACAGTCGATAAGATAATATTCTGCTGTGTTATCTTTATCCTTCATGAATTTTAACTGCGTACCTGCCGGATAGGTTTTATTAAGGATAATTCGGACATCATCAAAAAACATATGCCCTCCACCTGTATTAACAGTCTTAGGATCATTATTCCAGGGAAACTTACCATAAACCCAACTGTACTTTGAGGTGACCTCCACAGTCTTTTTCTCTTCACCCATATATAAACTGATACTGTCTGTCCGGCCTATTCCATCTTCACTGTCCGGAATGCAATATCTTAATACCAGAGCATTTGTCGCTTCCTTTAACTGCAGTGAAACATAATCTCCTGTATTCCTTAAGGTTACATAACTTCTTTCAGAAGCTTCACTTGCAAAGCTTCTGTATGTACGGTCTTCCTCGCTGATTTCCCCTTTGGTTTCACACTTTTCAGCCTCGTAGCTGTCATAGGTTACAAAGGCCCCCGCCTTGTTTCTTCTACCACTCTCTTTAATGGTCAGCTTCTTAATACTACTTCCATCATCAAGGGTTATGCTGTTAATTCCTTTATTTAATCGAATGATGGTTTCCCTTCCCTTTTGAGTCTGTGACTGCAGAATACCATTTACAGATAAAGATACCGCTTTAAATCTATCCCCGTTTATTTTTATGGTATATTCTCCCTCCTCTTCAACACCTACTCCATAGGTATAGGCAGTATCAAATACATAGGCCTCCTCCTGTAAATAAACTGAATCATTCCTATTAACGAACCTTTTACCCCAAAAGCTCATAATACCTGTGATAGTTAGGAATAGTACGCAGATAGTTGATATTACTATTAATAATTTTTTCCTATTTGTTTTCATAATTTACACCCAATGCATATTGCAGGCTGGCCTGCGATACTGCCACAAATAATAAGAAGTGAAAGAATCCTGGCGTGACATCCTTTCAATTTATATTTTTCTTTCACTCTTCCTCTCCTTAGAAAACATAGCCTATTGTTCCGGTAAGGTCTCGGATATAACTGTTTCAGGGTTCGTCTCCTTAGGTTTTTTAAGTACAGAAAAAGGTGTTCCTAATACATAATGTCAGAACTTGCACCAGCCAATCCTCCTGTGGAATCTAATCTGCAATCGTATTATGAAACACCTTTATGAATTCCTATTTCCCTATTCACTTCACCGGACCACTGAGCAAATCCTCCGGGTTGAGTCATTTCGTTCGTTATACTCCGGTGTTATTACTTTAATTTTATCTCCACTTTTCTTCCTTCAAAAGGTATTTCTCTTTCTTTACCGTTAACCTTTAGGATAAAAGAACGGTAAAGCTTCTCATATCCTCTATGTGAAAGCTCTGCCGTAAAAATTCCTTCTTTTGTGATTGAAAATTCATATTGGTTATACACACCTTCATTATAATCAAAACTCTCTCCGTCATCCTGGTAATGGGTATATCCCCCATCCCCATAACAGATATCCAGAATCAGTGATGTAATTTCCTTTTCCCCTACATATTCCTGTGGCGGATAGTTGGGTATGATAGAACCTTCCTTTACATAGATGGGGCAAACCTCAAGAGGTGCATCTGCAATGAGATATCTTGCTCCTTCTACTTCATTGCCAGTCCAGTAATCCAACCAATTTCCTTCTGGCAGATATACCATACGGTTTAGAGCTCCCTGCATAACCACAGGTGCAACCAGAAGACTTTCACCTACCAGGAACTGGTCGTTGCATTCACGGACTCTTAAGTCAGTTTCATAATGAAGTACAAGAGGTCTTAGGACAGGAAGTCCGCTTTGCTCCCCTTCCACAAATAAATCATAGAAGTATGGCAGCAGCTTATATCTTAATTCCACATACTTACGGTAAATATCCATAGTCTTCTTTCCAAACTGCCAGGGTTCCTGATAGAAGCTGCCTTTATTGGAATGGTTTCTGAACAGCGGTGAAAAACATCCCACCTGAACCCACCTGGTTAAGAGTTCGGCTGTAGTATCAGAACCAAAACCCCCAACATCCGTACCCACAAAACTCATACCGCTTAAGCCTAAATTACACAATTGGGGAACTGCCATTTGTAAATGTGCCCAAATGCTGTGGTTATCCCCCGTCCAGGCTGTGGTATATTTCTGGCTACCGCTATAGCAGGCTCTGGTAATAACAAATGGTCTTCTTTTATCATGCTTCTTTAGACCTTCATAGGTTGCCCTGGACATAAGGTGCCCATAAACGTTATGCATTTCACCATGGGTTGAAGTTCTCTCTTCATCGGAAAATACAATATTCTCAGGAATTTCACCTTGAAAGCTGGCAGGTTCATTCATGTCATTCCATACACCCCGAACTCCGTAATCCAACAGAAACTTCTGGTTATCTGCCCACCACTGTCTTACCTTTTCATTTCCAAAGTCCGGATAAACAGAATCACCGGGCCATACCTGATTCACATAGATTTCACCTTCCGGTGTTTTGACGAAATAATCCTTTTCCACACCTTCGTCGTAAATTTTGTAACCTTCTTCTGCTTTCACTCCGGGATCAATAATTGTAACTATCTTAAAACCGTCTTCCCCTAAATCCTGAAGCATTTTCTTTGGAGCATCATAGGAAACTTTATTCCAGGTAAATACCTTATAATTTTCCATATAATCAATGTCCAGATGAATGGTATCACAGGGAATGTGATTAGCTCTTAAGTCTTTTGCCAGTTTTCTGACATCGCTTTCCGTTTCATAGCCCCATCTTGACTGATGATACCCAAGGCTCCACAGCTGAGGCCGGTTAACCCTGCCGGTAAGGGCGGTGTAGCCTTTTAGAATGTCCTTCATATCTTCCCCGGTAAAGAAGTAATAATCAAGGTTTCCCCTGTCAGCAGCAAAATAAAAATAATCACTGCTTTCCTTTCCCATATCCCAGTAAGAACGGTTGGTGTTATCAAAAAATATACCATAGACACTATTAGTCTTTGTCGTAATCAGAAAGGGTATGGTTTTGTATAAAGTCTTGTAACTGTCTACCTGAGGTGTGGGGTCATCTGTATTCCACATTTCATAATCATAGCCTCTTTTATTTAAAAACCCGGTCTTGTCTCCAAGCCCATAGAAATATTCATCACCTTCCAGTTCTTTCATCACCTGAATCTTATGGTTATTCACTTCATTCTTAAGCTGATGTCCTTCTTTTGCCATCAGTTCAATTAACTCTTCACTAAGTACAAGTCGCAGCTTACGCTCACCACGGTAATCTCTGCATAAAATCCTACCGTCCTCTTTATAAAAGTCCACCAGAAAATCATCATAAACTTTGATGGTAACTTTTGCCGTACTTATAACCAGACAGTCCTCTGCCATGGCAGCGCTAAATTCTGTATCCCATAATACTGGCTCCTCAATGGCTTTTGATTTTCCGTTATCTTCAAATTTTGAAAACACATGTATTATGAGGTCACTTATTATAGAAATTGTACCTCTGCCATTTTCAAATACGATTTCTACATCTTGCTGTTTTGCTTCAAAATTTACTATTTTTCCAAACATTCTGAACTCCGCTTCTTCTATAGGGCATCTTCTCCTGATGTGATATACTAATTAATGTTATCTGGGATTTGTCTGAAAACTGCTTACATGGGGCAGTCAGGAAGGTGTCCATAAGTTTTCAGACAAGCCTTAATATGCCGGCAAGTTATTAAAGATATCGGCTTGCCGGCACATCAATTGTTTTATTATGCTGCAGTTTCTTACGAAGACATATACCGCAGCAAGGTTCATTTCCGTTACTGCAAAACAAGACAGGTAAGATATCCTATATCAATCAATTTATTTTGCATTCGCCTGATAGGTTTCAAATGCATCCACCTGTATTTTCATAAAATCATCATATCCCATTTGTTTTAAGGTATCAATGTAAGTATTCCATTCTTCTTCCACTCCGCCTTCTGTCACCCATTTGGCCTGCATGGTAGTTACATAAGAATTGATGTCCATATAAAGTGTTGATAAATCATTTAATTGTTCATTGGTATAACTTACATTGGGATATGCCGGCTTTGCATACTGGCTTAAATCTTTATCAAGCTCAAGTTTCAGTCCGTCACCACTGTCTGCAGGTAATTTTACTTTAGCATTAAAACCATCCGCTATATATTTCGGACCAAAGTCACGAAGTGAATTAACCCATGCAAAGGTATCTGCGGAATCTCCATTGGTAGGAGGCAGCAGGGAATAAGTATCTCCATCTTTCTTAACACCTACGCCAAAGGATCCATAGAAGGTCTGAATGGATGCATCTTCTGTATAGAACTGATCCATCCAGCGAAGAAGTGCTCCGGGATCCTCGCAGTTATTGGTAATCATGAATTCATTTCTGCTGTAATTCCAGTGCTCCGGATCAGAAGAGATATAACGCTCTCCGTCAGGCCCCTGTAAGGCTGTCAAAGCTGTATACTGGGAAGAGTTGGGACCAAAAGTTGCATCAGCTGTCCAACCGGGTGCAGAACCGATTAAAGCTGTTTCATTCATAAGCTTTGCATCTCTCATGGAGGTATCCTGTGTAAAGACTTCCGGATCGATCAAGCCCTCACTATAAGCTTTATGCATCCATTTAATACCTTCACGGTAGGAGTCGAGGGTGGGCAGGTAAGCCGGCTGTCCGTCTTTGATGGACATTAAATAAGTATTATCTGCACCAATGGTCATACCAAAAGGAAGCAGGAAGAACATAGTAGTATCGGCATACCCCTGTCCGTAAGGAATTTCATCGTTGGGATCACCGTTTCCGTTGGCATCCTGATCTTTGAACGCCTTTAATACATTATAATATTCCTCATAAGTCTGAGGCATCGAGAGACCTAAGTTATCAAGCCAGGTCTGATTGATGAACATCTGGTTCGCTACAACCGGCCTGCAGGGTTTTTTACTGGGAAGTCCGTAAATATGTCCGTCAGAGGAAGTTGCAAGAGCCTTCATGGTCGGATCCTTTTCAAGGATAGCTTTAAAGTTAGGCATGTTTTCATCAATATAATCATCCAAAGCGATAAAGGAATTCTGGTTTGAGGCGATTTCAGCCGCAGAAAAGCAGATGGAACCTAAAAATGCATCGGGTAAATCACCGCCTGCCATTAATACCGCTTTTTTATCACCCCAGTCAGAATTAAGAATAGTTTCCCATTGTATGTTAATACCGGCATTTTCAGCAGCAGTATCTACAAAACCTTCATGGTAAGCTTCACCCCAGTCTGCCCAACGAACGGTAGCTACCTTAAAAGAATTCTGATCTGCCGTTTCATTTCCTTTTCCCTGACTTTCCTGAGAGGTCGGATTAGCATTATTATCTCCTCCCTTTCCCCCGCAGCCTGTTAATGAGGCTGCTAACATTGCTGCCATAACGATGGCACTCACTGCTTTTTTAAACATAACTTTCTCCTCCAATTATTCTTTAATGGCACCTATCATAACCCCTTGATTAAAGTACTTCTGCAGAAAAGGATATAAGCACATAATCGGAATGGTTGAGATTACAATGGATGCATATTTCATCATATCAGACAGTCTTCGAAGCTCAGATGCCATTTCCCCTGTAGCAGCTCCAAGGAGTGACTGATTCGATATCAGGATTCTGCGCAGTAAAAGCTGTAATGGTTGTAAGTTCGCACTCTGTAAATAAATCAGAGCATTAAACCAGGAATTCCAAATACCTACTGCCGTCCATAATCCAATTACGGCAATTATTGCCTTGGATAAGGGTATTGCAAACCGAAAGAAATACCTTATGGTACCGCAGCCGTCAATCTGTGCAGATTCCCATAGTCCTTCCGGTAAGCTTGAATTGAAAAATGTCCTTGCAACAATGATATTATAAGTAGATACCGAAAAAGGTACTATCATAACCCAGAAGGAATCCAATAAATTAAAGTCCTTTACTACCAGATAAATAGGAATCAGACCTCCGCTGATAAACATTGGTATAATATAAAATAAATTTATCCATTTTCTTCCTACCATATCTTTTCGTGACATGGCATATCCGGCGGTAATATTAACGAGTAATGCAACCAGCGTACCAGTTAAGGTATAAATTATCGTATTCCCATAACTGCGCCAGATGGCTGCCTGTTTAAACAATTCCCGGTATCCGTCCAATATCCACTTCTTCGGCCAGACCCATACATTTCCGTTGGCCACATCTGCAGGATTACTAAAGGATGCTATGATGATAAACCATAAAGGATAAATAACTGCCAATATCATGATAACCGCAATGGCATGGATAGCAAAGTCAACTATTCTGTCCTGACGGCTCTTTTTCATTTTAACGGGTTTCTGTCTGCTCATGAAAACCCCTCCTTATATCAAACCGGTATCTGTAGTTTTCTTTGAAAACCAGTTAACCACTAAGAGTACCGCCAAATTTACTACCGTATTAAACAAACCGATTGCAGTCGACAGACTGTATTGAAAGCTCTGCATACCAACTTTATAGACATACGTAGAAATAATCTCACTCCCCATGGAATTCTGTGTATTTTGCAGCAACAGTACTTTCTCAAACCCTACACTTAAAATACCGCCTGCTCTTAAGATTAACAGTATCATGGCAGTGGATAGAATCAACGGAATATCGATATAACGAATTTTCTGCATCGTAGATGCACCGTCTATGGTAGCAGCTTCGTAATATGTAGGATCTATGGCAGACAAAGCCGCCAGATATATAATACTGTCCCAGCCTAAATGCTGCCAGATATCGCTCCATACATAAACATGCTTAAATGCCGATACGCTTGCCATGAAATTTGGCAGCTCCACACCAAACAGCCTGAAAAAATTAGCTATGATTCCGCTGCTGGGTGACAAAAAGATCAGAATCAGGCCACACATGACCATGGTGGAAATAAAGTGCGGAAGGTAGGTTGTTACCTGAAACACTTTTTTAAATTTCTGGTTTCTGATCTGGTTGCATAACAACGCCAAAGCAATTGGAAGCGGAAACCCGACGATAATTCCGTAAAGGCTGATAGATAATGTATTTTTGAGTGTTAATGCAAACTGGTACGAATTGAAAAATTTTATAAAATGTTTGAAGCCTACCCAGGGACTCCCCATAATCCCCAGTGCCGGTGAATAATCTTTAAAGGCAATTATAAGACCATACATCGGTAAATACGCAAAGCAGAACAAAAGTACAGCAGACGGAAATAAAAGTATATAAAGCGGAATGCTCTTCTTTAACCCTCTGCCCAAAGAAACTTTTGCCCCTTTGGTACCATTTGATATTTTTTTCATTTTGCGTCCTCCTTTAGTGGGAATTTTATCACATTTATACAAGGGTCTATAGAACAATTCCGACTTTACCCTAGCACTATTTCGTCTTCCTGGGAAATTTGCTAGTATCTAAGAGTCTATTCTTGTATAATAGTGATAAACTAGTACTACAGGGTAGTACGAAATGGTAACCTGACTTTACACATCCAATCATAAAATTACCATTACAGGAGCTTGCATGGGAAAAAAAAGATACCGATCCAGTTATTCACTGGAGCATTATATAAAAGTATTAATCAGTTTGTCCATTCCAATTATTGTTATTAACATTATGGTTAGCTTTTTCTCCATTATCACTACCAGACAGCAAAATGTAACTCATATTTCCAATACCATAACTTTGTACCAGAATGAAACGGTTCGAAAAACCGTGGCCGTAGAGCACTTTGTCCGTTGGACAGCCATCCATGAGCCACTGGTAGAAACCTTGGAGACCAGTACTGATTTCGGTGAACGCAGGGATGCCATCTCGACCTTTCGTACCAGAGTAAGCGACAATCAATATGCCACAGGAAGGGAATATCAGTATTTCCTGTATTTGAAGGAGCAGGGCCTTTTCTTTAACAGCTCTGCCCTTAACCTCTCCTATTCAGACTATCTAATCTGCAAGAAAGAATTTCTCAAAAAGATTGAAAGCGGTGAGACCTTAAAAAACAGCAGCGACTGGAAGATATTAAAGATACGTAAGAATTATTACTTCTACTATATTATTACTTATAATAACCGTACTTTTATTTCACTGATTTCTGCCAGAGATATTCTGACCCCTCTTGAAGATGTAAATCTTGGTGCCAATGGCTATATGCTTATGAAGGATGCAAACCATACCATCCTCGCCAATACGGATTCCAAAAAGGAGCGCAGCCCGGGAAATCCGCTTTTTTTAAGCCGCTTATATTTTGGAAATGAAGAATCGAATCTGCCTTTTACTTTAAATATTTATGTTGATAACTGGTCCTATGAGCGGATTATTATTATTCAGATTTTTGTCATTATTATGGCTTTTATTGTGGCTTTAACTTTATTTGTATTTTTATTTTATATGCAGCAAAAGGTGATTAAGCCAATACGGAATTTCTCATTGAATCTCTCTAAGATCAATGAAGGTTCCAATCTGCTGGACTTACAGGATGGTAATATTATTGAGCTGGAACAGGCTAGTATGCAATTCAAGAATCTGATGCGGGAAATAACCAAATTAAAAATCACCCTATATGAAGAGGAATTGGAAAAGAAACGCATTCAAATAGGTTTCTTACAGCAGCAGATCAAACCCCATTTCTATTTAAACTGCCTGACGACCATATACAGTATGGCTCAGACAAAGAATTATAAAGAGATTGAGTCCATGGCACTTTTTACCTCCAAATATCTGCGCTACCTGTTCCAGACAAATAAGGATTTTATAAAGCTGGAATATGAGCTTAATCATGTCAATGATTATTTAAATATACAAGGCCTAAGGTACGGTTCTGCCTTTTCCTATCAATGTGATATAGAAGCCGGAGCAGCTGAAGCTGTCATACCCCCTCTTATCCTTATGACCTTTATGGAGAACACCATTAAGCACTGTGTATCCATTACCATAACCCTAAAGATCATATTAACGGTACAAAAATGCAGGAGACTGGAGAAAGACTATCTGAAAATCCTTCTGAAAGATTCCGGTCCGGGGTTTAGCAATGAGGCCCTCCATGTATTAAACAGCCGCCATTCCCTTGCCGGTGAAGATGGTAACAGAATTGGAATCAGTAATACCAAAGAAAGACTCACCTTTTTATATGGTGAAGATTATGAGTTGAAATTCTCCAATAATATAGATATGGGTGCATGCATAGAGCTTTTATTGCCTTTTCATACAGAAAATAAATAGAGGAGGATTATATAAGTTGAATGAAGTACCATACCTCTTTCAGAAATAAAATGCCTAATGTTCAGGTATTTCTATTCCCGGAAAGACAAAGATTCAACATATATAGAAGAATTTTATGAATATATTACTTGTTGACGACGACCGCTTTGTACTGGGGGCCCTGCTTCAAAATATGGATTGGAAAGCTTTGGGTCTTCATGAGGTCTACACAGCCTCTAATATAAGCCAGGCCAAAGAAGCAATCATGGAAAAATCCGTACAGATTCTGATTACAGATATCGACATGCCCCAGGGAAGCGGCATTGATCTCCTTACCTGGGTAAGGGAAGAAAATTATGATATACAGACTATCTTTCTGACCAACTATGCTGATTTTACTTTTGCACAAAAAGCAGTGGAACTGCAAAGTCTGGAATATTATTTAAAACCCATTGAATTTGACAAGCTCGCCCTAATTGTAAAAAAAGCAGTGATAAAAGTAGAAGCAGGTTATCAGGCAAAAAAAGCAGCCAATATTACTACCCTGTGGGAGGATATCAAGGTAAATATTTCAGAGCATTTCTGGAGTGCTTATCTGAAACGTGAGGCCGCTTATACCGGAGAGGAGCTGAAAACCCTTCTGTCTAAAAATCATTTACCCTATAAAATGACGGACAAATTTATTCTTATTCTCTTTGACCTGTTTACCATTAAGTTGTCTGCTAAAAATGAAATAACATATTCTTATCCGGATGCTAAAAAGCTGAGGATGGGCTTTGAAAATTCTTTCCAGGAAACCTTTGAGAAAGTGTTATCTCCTCATGACATTCTTTTAGAATTAAATTCTGTCAATGGAAGTTATATTGCCATTATAAACTCCACCAACGGCACAACGGAAGAATTGCTGCCCAGATTATCGGATTACTGTACAAGGCTTATACGACTGGTGAATAAAAAGTATAATGCCTCCCTTAGCAGTTATATAGGACTCCCTGCCGCCTTCCAGGAGTTTCACAGCGGACTGAAGCAATTACAAGCCATGAATGAAAATATTATAGATTGTAAGGATAAGGTCTTTTTATTGGGTGATTACATACCGGTGCAGGCCGAGTACTCCTTACCCAACCTAAAGCTTTTGGATGAATATTTACAATTGGAAAAAAGGGATTTATTTACCTGCTACTGTAAAGACTATCTGACCACGCTGGCTTATTCTGATAAATTGAATTACACGGTTTTGGCCAGTTTCCAGATAGATGTCATACAGCTTATTTATTCTTTCTTAAAAGAAAAAGGAATATTGGCTCATAAATTGATACAGGGCAAAACCAATGACACCTTGCTGGAGTTATCCTCTAAATCCATTGAAAACATGATTCTCTATATTACTTATCTGGTAAATACCGCTCTGGATTATGCTGCCTTTTCAGCTTCTGAAAAGTCAGTAGCCTCTATTATCTGTGAGTTTATTGACATACATTTTGCAGAGGATATTAACCGTAACAGTCTGGCTGAAATTGTATATCTGGATCCGGACTACACTGCCAGGCTGTTTAAAAAAGAAACTGGGACTTCCCTGGTTAATTACATTATTAAAAAACGTATTGAAACGGCAAAGGATCTGCTTATCAACACGGTGCTGTCAGTTAATCTTATATCGGACAAAGTAGGGTATGGCAATTATTCTTATTTTACAAAACTCTTTAAGAAAGAAACGGGATTTACACCGGTAGACTTTCGCAGAATGAAAAGGTTAACCTGATATTATGCATGGGGGTTGTTGTTTATACTTAACTTGATTGAAATCAGGTGTTATATAAATCAAGATGCAGTTACCGCCGCAAGCTATGGAAAGTATTATTCATAGCTTGCAGCGCCAGACCTTTTACTGGATCAATCCTATAGAAATTAATGTTCTCTACTTCCATGCTGTTTCATATGTTCAACTCCCCATAAATTCATGGAATCCAAAATTGGTTTTAATGAGTTGCCTAACTCTGTCAGGGAATATTCCACTCTTGGCGGAACTTCCGGGTAAACTTTTCTATCTATAATTCCGTCCTGCTCTAATTGCTTAAGCTGTTGGGTCAGCATCTTCTGGCTTATGCCATTGATTTCTTTGCTAAGCTCTGAGAATCTTTGGGTTCCGTCATTCATCAGATTTCTTATGATTAATACCTTCCATTTGTGTCCGATTAGATTAACAGTGTGCTCAATGGGGCAGGATTTATTACAGGACATAGGCAAACCTCTTTCTATCAATAATTATTACTTACCATTCCTAATCATTACTTACCATTTGGTCAGTAATCAACTAAAAAGTGCCTTCTTGTCAAAAGAATGCATCTATACTATGATAATTTTACAGTAATTTATGAGTAAATACAAGCGCTTGTAATGAAACCTGATAAATGCTGTCTATTAGAGAATACTATAGTTAGGAGTAATATAAATGCAGAAAATTAATATAGAAGATATTTTAGAATTTTCCATGGATAAAAGTGCCAGAAAAGGAATATTCAAAGAAGGACAGCTGGATACCGGTCTCCTGCTTTATGCTCCCGGTCAGACGACACCTGATCATAAACATACTGATCTTGACGAAGTATTTTATGTAATTTCCGGAAGCGGTACAATAACCATAAATAATGAACCTGTGTCAGTGAAAGAAAATGATATTATTTATTCTCCTCATGACGAGCTTCATGGATTTCAGAATACAACTTCCTTCAATTGGGTGGTCTTACAGATTAAAATAGCTTTGCCGAATTAGTTTACTTATTAGTTTAATCAAAGGAAAGGATGAAGAAATAATGTTTACACACATTGACCATGTTGCGATATCTGTAAAAGACAGAAAGAAATCCATTGAATTTTATGAAGAAAACTTTGGCTTCAAACAATACTTTGAACATGAGGTACCAGGTGTTCCCGCACTTGAGAAAGTTGTCTATCTTAAGCTGGGTAGTACCGTATTAGAGCTTGAACATTGGACCAATAACAAAGTAAACTCCGGATGCCACTTCTGCCTAATCAGCGATGATTTCGAAGGAGATTATAATAAACTGGTGGCAGCCGGCGTACCGGTTATATCTGAACCTCATATCCCCAGCCCAAGAGTCCCAGAGGAAACAGGCTGGAAAAGGGTGCTATTTCAAGGGCCCGACGGTGAACATATCGAGTTCAGAGGATAACCTGATTTTCAAAAATACCTTGCAAATTATTTGATTCTGCAAGGTATTTTTACTACTAATGTTTACAGGTTATTATGTAGAAATATCAGTGATAGCTTATTCCTCTCATAAAGACTCTAATCTGCTCTGTATTTATTGAAATCTATGGTAAGACACCGGTCTTTCCATTTGATAAAGTTCCCTTTATGGTAACAGAGTCCGGTATCCGATACGCTAAAATCACTGCGAAATACTGACAGCATAATACCAATCAAAAGCAGATGAATACATAAGGCTGCATTACCATAAGAAATCAACGGCAGTGTAATAGGTGATACTAACATAAGACCTAAATTCCAAGCTATGTAATTACATGTTTCAAAGGTTAGCGTTAACATTACTGCAAGGGAGACTAAAAATCCCAATAGGCTTTTTTGCCGGAAGGTTAGCCAGAATCCGCTGATAAGAAAGACAGCTAACACTACAAATAGAACACAGAAGACTAGCCACCCCCAATTAATTATTAAATAAGTCAACAGAAAATCGGAATGAATCGACGGAAGCGGAAATGCAGAATGGCCATATACTTCCGGTATTACCCCTTTTCCAACAAATCTGGCATTATGAAGCAGCTCTCTTATCATAACACCAAAATATCCTTTTCCATATGCGTCCATTCCAGGATTCATTACTACCTGTATATGATTGATTATATAATAGCTGTCTTGTAAAAAAACAATAACACCAACTAATATACTTGTTAACAGTTGTATTGTATAGCCAGCTATTTTTTTAACTGGATACCAGCCTTTAAATATAGAAACACAGGTAAGTATCATAGCTGTAACGTAAAAGATCACTGCATTTCCTATGGATGAAGTACTGTATGCAAGAAATGTTAATCCCAGCATTACAAGATTAAGAAGGAACAACCCGATATAACCATACTTTCTTGTTACAAATATAATTCCAGTAAACGCGAGAGGCAATATTAGAGAGATACATGAAAGGCTAAATGAAAGGAAGGTTGTAATGGTAAAATACGGCCTCCCGTTTACTTCAGGTGCTACCATCAGCATACCAACTGATATGGTTACCGTTGCAATTAAGAGTGCTTTTGGATACCTTCCTATCAAGGTAAAATCTCCGTAATAGGCCAGAAGCATAATGCCAATGCCAAGAACAGCTGCCACTATCTGCTTGGGTAGATTAAGAGGATAGCCACTGTCATATACTAAGAATGTCTGAATCAATAAACCTATCAGGAGCATGGAAATTGTGAATATTATCATACTAATTTGAGACTTGGGTCTGTGTATACGATCAAATTGTGTACCTACTGCCACAGGGTCCCCCATTTCCAGAATAGTCTTATAAACCGCAGTCTCTTCTGTATCCCCCTGTCTCAAATAATTCTCTATCTGATCTGTCATATGAGCTTCTAGTTCTCTGGCTACAGGCTCATGAACCCGCTTCCACCTGATCTGCTTACACACTTCCTCTTTGAATTCTTTTATTTTGTCAACTGATTCCAAAGCTTATACCTCCGTTAAGTATATTATTTACCGCATTGGTATATAAGTTCCATTCCTCTTTTTTAGCAGCAAGCTGTTTCTTCCCCTTTTTAGTTATATGATAGTATTTTCTAACCCTTAAGCTATCCGCACTGTCATCATAAGCCTCCACCATTCCTTCACGCTCCAATCCATGCAATATAGGATATAGGGTACCTGCTTTCAACTCAAAGGTTTTATTGGATTGCTGATGCAATTCTTCTATCATCTGATAACCATACATATCTTTCTTTTCCAAAAGCTTTAATATTAGCATGGTTGTACTTCCTGAGAGCAAACTTTTATCAATTGCCATTATTGACCTCCTTATATATAGATAATCTATATATGTCAAGTCATAATTTCCAAATTTATTCCTTCGGTAATAATAAATGTCTTTTATATAAAATAAACGACGTTAATCAACGGCATATGTTTTGGCGATGTTTACGGTAATTAGCCTCACCTGTATGGCAAGGTAAACTCCGTTTTCTTTTCCATTTTATCCTGCGTTGTGATACCACGTTTTCATTTCATTACGAATAGTATTAAATGGTCTGTAGGATAAAATAAAAGACGTAAGTTCCTCACCTACGTCTAAATTCCTATCTATTATATTATTTTATCGCACATTTTCTGGTCCCTTGCGCTCTCTTTTCACTTCGTACATGGATTTATCAGCCTTTTCAATTAAGACCTCAAGTTCTATGCCATCTTCACTAAAAAGAGCATATCCGATACTGGCTCTTAGCTTTATATTCTGGCCTTCAAATTCGAAGGGCTTTGTAATTTCACAATCAATTTGATGAATCATCGCTACAATATCATTTTTATCCGATACATTAGCAGCAATTATTCCAAATTCGTCTCCACCAAGCCTGGATACCAAGTCCGTATCCCGTAATGACGTGTTGATTCGAGCAGCCGTTTCTTTGATAGCCGCATCACCGGCCCGATGTCCGAGCTTATCATTGATTTCTTTTAATCCATCCATATCAAGCGTTATAATTCCAAAATTCTCGTGATTGCTTGTTGCTTTTGTTAATTTCTGGCGTAAGCGGTCATAGAACAGGGCTCTATTTGATATTCCCGTCAGGCTGTCATGCGTAGCCTTAAATAACAACTCACTTTCTTCATTTCTCATTGCACGAAACATTTCAGCAGCGATAAGCCCTGACATAAGTTCCAATATCTTAATGTCTTCCTCTTTGAAATGACCTGCTTTTGCCGAAAGCACCTTTATTATACCAACAACCTCACCTCTGCAGATTAATGGTACTACAATCATAGAATTCAGACCAATCTGCCTGCATGCAACTTTATTAACCCGGTCATCCAACTCTATATCGTTACTAATTAATGGAATTCTTGCCCTAATGCATTCTCCCGAAAGGCTATTATCTATTTTCAAACGCAAGCCCAGGAATTTCTCAGCCATTCCGGAGGCTGCGCTATAGACGAGTTCCTTATCCTCAATTAATTCTACGGAAGCTCCGTCAGCATATGTAATCTGCTGTGTTCTCTGTGTTACTAAATCCATTATACACCCCAGATCCATTCCTTGCTGCGCTACTTCAGTCTGTACATTAATAATTTCCAACAGTTTTTCATTACTTATACTGTTTTGGTTCAAAATTTTGCAACCGCCCTTTCTAAAATACTTCTTGCTGACAAATTTCAAACCCCTTAAGTTGATGTTAATATCCCCAATAGTAAACCTAACGATAAAGTGTCTTTTATCTTAGGTTTACTCCTTATTAAACATTAATACGACGCTTGTTGTCAATACTTTTACGCTCACTTGTATTATTTAACTTAATTACCAAGCTCTAGTTATTGCTACAAACACGAAAGTAAATATTCTCTGTATTTAATATAGAAAAAGAGAGAGCAAAAGTCTTACAAATGCTGACTTGAGTCCCTCTTTTGCTATAAAAGCCTTTACAATTTGAACTATGTTACCTGAAGCAAGATTGGTTCTTCTATCATAAACTGTTCTTCAAAGCTATTTATTATTCTTTGCCTTATCATCCTTCTCAGCATTTGAATTTGAAGAATTGTTGCTCTGAGAATCTTTTACCGAATTCGAATTCTTCAATTGGTTATTCTCTGACTTATTATTTCCGTTATTTGTTTTAGTTTTCTCACTCTTCCCTTGGTCTTCTTTTTCTTGTTTTTGCTCTTTGGCTTCTGAATCTTCTTTTCCTGTCTTGTTCTGGTTATTTGTACTGATTTTTTTTTCTTTCTTTATGTTATCTGCTTTCTGAGTTTTATCTTCTTTCTGGGTTTTATCTTCTTTCTGGGTTTTGGCAGCTTCTTTTTTCTCTGCTGCTTTATTGTTCTTCTTATCTGCTTTATCGGCCTTTTCTTTTACTTTATCTTCTTTATCCTTCTTAGCTTTATCCGGTTCTTTCGTCTCTGATGCATTTACAGTTCCTGTACTTTCATTGTTCTCAGAGATAACGGATTGGCCAGTTGCGCCATCTGTTGATTCATTGGTTGATTCATTTTGTAAGGTTGTATCTGAAGCTTCTGCTTTTTTATACTTCTTGATTTCTTTCATTATATCCTTAACAGGTTTCTTTAACCATTCTTCCATTACAATACTACCTGGATCTGCTGCACTTTCCTTCAGTTTTTCTACCAGATTCAGTTTACCAGGGGTTACTCCCAGCTCTCTTGCTTCCTTAACACGCTGGAGTCCCACACTTGAAACTTCTATTTCTACATTTTCCTTTACAAAAGCTTTCACTGTTTTTTTAATTTCCTTAACCAGTTCATCGGATAATTTTGCATTACCGCTTGATACTGTAATTACAATCCCGCCTTTTACAGAGATTGCAGAACCAGTAACTGTTTTAACTTCTGTATCGGTATTATTTTCTGTGATATTATTATCTTTTATGTCATTGTTATTTTCTAAGTCACTGTTATTTTCTATGTTACTGTTATTTTCTAAGTCACTGTTATTTTCTATCTCACTGTTACCTTCTATATTATTGTTATCTTCTATGCCATCATTATCTTTTATTTCTATTGCAGAGCCTGTAACCGTCTCTACATTTCCTCCAGTGAAATATCCTTCTTTAGAAATCTGTTCTACCGTTGCAAGAATGGCATTTTCAATAGACTTGTACTTTAGACCTTCAATGTTAATCTCGTCTAATATTGTTTGTCCGTCATCATTGACTGCCTTTACATTTATTACCTTATCAAAGCGGTTCAGTGTATACTCAATAGATGGATTGACATCAAGACTGACATAGGAATAGGGTGAGGCATATGCCCATATCCCTGTACCCGTACCTAATAGCAAAAATGCAACACAGGCTGCGCAAAATGCCAGCTTTCTTGAGATATGTAGTTTATTCATTAATTTTTCCTCTTTTCTTTCTTTTAGCAATAAGCCAGATAATCTGCCTAATCTCTGCTGGTAAACTTCAGCAAGCTGAATCTCCTGACCCACTGTGTATTCTTTGTTCCTGATTCTTAAAACGCTGCCATCATCAGACAGAACTGCTGCAAATTTACCTTTTATTTCAACTACTACTGATTTCATTGTTTCTTCTCCTCTCTGATGTAACGCAAATATTCTGCAAGTTCATGATATTCTCCGGATAATATCACTATGGCTGCTATTATATATTTTCGGTGGCGTTCAATAATTTTTCGGGGTACCTTTGAATTTTTCTCAAGTAATTTTACAGGTAATAACTTTGTTTTATTTAATTCCTGAAGGATTATGGGATTTTCCATACACCAATTAATGACTTTCCCACAGGCAAGCCGGGTTTTTTCTGCTTTGGGGGAACTTTTTGTCAGATCATAAAAAGTAAAACCATATTCCTTTAAATTATCATTAACCCCTATAATTTCCAACCCCAGGCTTTCCTGCCTGACAGCCTCCAGGGATTTTTTTGTTACTGCGTTTTGATAGGTCCTGTCCTCTTCCTCGTCGGAATTCATATAAAAAATAACCGGACTTACAATTACCTCAGACTTGTATTTGTTCTGTTGTCTTGTATAATCTATTAATCTTCTTTGAATGACTAATTTGGCAAAACTTAAAAAACTCCCTTTATCCAGGTTGTACTCTTTCACTGCCTGCACAAATGCTGTTAAAGCAATTGACCATTCATCATCGCTTTTAGTAATATAATGACCTGTGTATTTAGACGCTGTATTTAAAATAAATCTTTCATGTTGTTTAATAAAAGAATTTAATGTATTTTCATTTTGAGATGCTTCAATTGCAAGGTTATTTAATTCACTCAGGATTATCCCTCCCTTTATACAACTTAAAACCACTTTATTTAATCAGTTTTTTCTGCTTTATGACGGAATATACTTACCATTTTCATACTACTTTATGTCAGGCAGCTATGATATTCTATTAAGGCTGCAATTAACAGATTTAAACTGAGTTGTATTTATCCCTACTATTACTTTATTCGACAAGTATTTTAATTTTTTTGGGGTAGCTGCAGATTATTTTTGATTTATAAAGAAAGAATACCTAAGAAAACAAAAAAGGGGTGCCTGCATAACGATACCATTTTCACAGTACACCCCTCATGAACTCTAACTGAAACATGGGTAGTATTTATTTATTTTCTAATTCCATAAAAAGATACATCGGTATTTTGCTAAGCCATTCAATTCTGGGAGATTGCATCATCTGCTCCTTTGTGGGAACAGGCTCGTTCATATCGGTCAATAGGAAACCATTCCTGTTAAAGGCCTTAATGTAATCCGACAACGTCCTGTGCCTGTAAATAACCGTTTCATCGATACCTTTAATATTATCAACCCATTCTGTTGGTTTAAAATAATCTTTAACAGTAACCGTAATTCCCTCTTCCTCCATAATCCACTGGCTTTCTTTTGGTTTATAGCAGGGATGGAGAATAGAGATAAATACTTTACCCTTTGATTTTAGTACCCTATGTATTTCTCTTAAGGTTCCCTCCAGATCTTCAACATCCATCAACATCATTGAACATAAGACAACATCATATTCTGCGTTCTGTATACCAGATAACTCACTGGCATTTCTAAGCAGGGTTCTTATATTTGCTCCTTCTTTAACAGCTCTGTCTGCAACATAAGCTAAGGATGCTTCCGAGCAATCAACTGCCGTAACAGTTGCCCCTTTTTCAGCAAGTGCCCGTGAATATCCCCCTTCTCCACACCCTAAATCCAGAATATGCTTTCCTCTCACCTCACCCATTGCCTGTAAGGTATTCGGCATAATGTAATGTATACGAAAATCATTCTTCTGGGCTACTTCAACCCATTTTTCCACTCCAACATTATTCCAGCATTCCGTTGAATTATCTTTTCTCATTTCAATTACCTCATTATTATTAGTTTTAGTAATAGTAAAAAAAAGAATATTTTACTTGATTGATCAGGTTTCTTATCAGCATAGCATAATTGTACCCCCTATGGAAAATATTACTAGACTTTTATTTCTATTTCTGTTATAGTGTATATTGTACTATGCTAAAAAGCTTCTTCGAACCGAAGAAGCTTTTTCTAATATGCACTATTTAATTGACTCTGCCTTCCTTGGCAGAGATGCACTGCTGGCAGCGAGTCACATATCTTTACGTTATATGCCGGCTTCTGTCACAGTCATTTTATAAGCTCAATGCAGAATTTTCATCATTTCCTTGATATCCTCAGAGATCATGTTACGTTTTGACTTTTCAATGAGTATATTGCCACCGGTCATTATATAAGAAGGAAATACCCTTACTTGTCCATAGTAATATTGCAGTCCTCTTATCTTATAAGTTGAGCCCGAGGGGATAACCCTTTTGTTTGTCTTTCTCTTTGCAATTTCATTAAAGGCAGTTTTAGCCACATCACCCATTAGCATAATAACTTTTATATTGGGAAAGAGCTCTATTTCTTTCTCCAGCAAGGGTAAATGCTGACTTATTAATTCCCTTGGAACTGTATATTGTTGTTTTGGTATTTTAACAGCTGTTGTAATGTAGATTCCCAAATCTAGAATTTCTGAGATGCTATTCACAGGTATTCCGGCAGCCTGAAACAGCTCGCGTGTTGTTCTCATATAATCCGGATCGGCACTATTACCATAAAAACCATCATCAGGATTGATAGGCGGAACCTCATTGATCATAATACATTTTATTTTGTCCGAATCAATCTGAACTTCGGGAAGCTGAAGCACTTCATGGTGCTCTCCCGATAAGGTATCAAGCAAATATTCTTTTACATTAATCAGCATGTTACTTTCCTCCTTTTAATTTTGTACCTTTAAACAGTATAACAGGGATAATGTGACGATAGCATGTCATATTAAAGTTTTTAACAAATAAATACAGCAGTAGAAAAATCCATTCCCCCTTTAGGCATAAAATAGAATCAAATAACCTATAAACATACTATCTTTTGTTAACAAAATAGGAGTTGATTCAAAACAAAAGTATTTGTTTGAATCAACTCCTATTAATTTTGATCCATATGAAAGCTTCAGAGTCTTGTGAACTTTTATAAAGCATTCCAAAATTTTCGGTGTCTTACGAAGTCTTATTGAATTTTCAGGCCCACCACTTTTTTTTCTGAGCCATTTTGCATTAGTCTTATTGATTTCATTCAATCTATTGATCTTCTACAAAGATTACTATATTTGATTGCCTACATCTTCATCCGGATCATACATCATCCATTGACATTTCTTCATGTCTATGCATCCGTTACTCAAAAAGGTTACTCCCTCCTGTTCAAGTATGGTACGTTGAAGCTGCTCTCCTCCAAAGACATGATTAGGTGCCATTTTACCTGCTTTGTTAACTACTCTGTGGCAGGGTAACTTAAGCTCAAAGGGAACTATCCTCATTGCATACCCTACAATCCGAGGTGCACCGGGTCTTCCAGCCATCCAGGCTATCTGTCCGTAAGTAGCCACCTTTCCTTCCGGAATATCTGCTACGATCTCATATATTTTCTGATACAATTCTGAATGAGTCATTATTACTTCCTTTATCGCATAAACTTATTCATTTATATTCGTACTAATTTATTTACCTATGAGACCAGTGTACCCTATTGAATAGAATTACGCCAGAGTAATTTAATTTTTTTGTCTTTTCTCATCAGATTAAGAGAATTCGAGCATCTCCCTTTGTTTCGTCGTAACCGGGTCAGGGAACGGCACTTCTTTCTGTCCTTTTTTACTTATTTTCTTGACTCGCTTAATTTATTATAAATGTAACTGATGAAGAAGCAAAGTCCTCCTCCCATTATCAGGGCAAGAACCTTGGTAATCGAATTTTCCTGGATCAAATCCACCAGTATGAATTTTGCAACCATAATAATTGTCAATATCAATCCATATAATCTGATACTTTTTACTTTCAGCTTAAAGCCGACTGTTATGCTTACTATTGCAACGATTAGTCCTGCTATGCTGTAGACTACTGACACAAAACCTAAGTCTAAGAACGAGCCTAGTATTGTCCAGGTTAATATCAAATATTTAAGAACAATCCAGATACCAGTTACTGTATTATCACGCAGCTTTCCTTGTAAGAAGATCCTTGTTTGTAATAAGGCAACTGCTATTACAGCCAGTGTAAATATTAATTGCATAATAATATTATTTGAACTGGTTACACCCCATAGTCCATAAAAGTATAAGCTGGTAGTAAGAGCATAAAGTACTATTTCAAGTTTCTTATCATTTTCCAAGGAATCATTTACGCAAAACAGCTTGAACTGTTCCTTCTTCCAATTCTTAAAAAAATCTATTTTCAGTAATATTATAACGGCGATAATAAGAAGAAGATACCCCACTGTATTATCAAGATATGTATTTCTGCTGGATACCTTAAAAACATTTACAAGATTGGAGGGAATACCAAAACAGCTAAATATAATCACCGCAACAGCGGATATTTTTAATAGGTTTAGCTGTGGGTATTGCTTTATTATGACACAATTCCATAGCAGATATCCCATCAGTACCAGCTGTATCAGGCCATAAACCACGCAAATTGGATTGCTGGAGGGAAAACGGAGCAGGAAAAATGAGTCTACTACCACAATTGCTCCCATTAACAATGTCTGTTCTTCCCGTTTAAATATTTTTCCGCAGGCAAGTAATAATAATCCAATCAGTATAATTCCTGTAGGTTCACCAACAAGTTCAATATTTATCAGTAAAGCTGTGATTGTCAGTACTATAGCGTAATATCTTGTAAGCCATTTTTCGATCCATTTATGTAAGATATAATTCAGTATAAGCTGAACCAAATACAGCGTAAAAAATAGCAGATATATATACCTTATGCTTATATCAAGATAAATCTCATTTAAGTATATCATAGCTAAAACTGTAAATATTGTCGTGATTATGCTTACTACAAAATAAATCAAAACTAAATCTGTTTTAATTCTTACTTTGTATAAGAAATTCAAAAGGATATATATCATTATCACAATGGCAGCTTGCAAAAGATACCCCTTTAAAAGTGGGCTTTCTCCAATATATCCGTCTGCATAACATCGAATTAATATGGTGGTATAACTGACTAAGGACATTACTATACTGATAATTAATTCAATATTCTTACCCTTAAAGGTTGTATAAAACATGACTGCTGTTATAACTGTGGTAAACAGAATCAATAATAATAAATCCCTATCCCCTTTGATTAGCAGTAAACCTAAAATTAAGGTAATGTAGCTGCCTATGTAAGCAATAACTGATGTGAAGAACAGTTTCGTATAACGGGTCGAAATCATAAACAAAACTGCCCACAACCCGGCTAATATAATTGATAAATTGTTTCCAATCCTATGAAATGCCAGATTGGCAGATAATATGGTGATAAACAGTAAACCGGCTCCTGTGCCAAGAATTATGGAGATTATGGGATTTCGCTTAGTCCTTAGCAGCCAGAAACCGGATGCAGATAATGAAATACCTGCAATGGCTAATAGTGATAATTTAATACCCGGTGTCATTCGGTTCCATACTAAACCAATAAAGGATATTGCACCAACAAAAATAAGCACTGCTGCCAATGCTCCAATAATATACTTTCCAATTAAATCCTCTTTGTCCTTTTTATTATTTACCTGAGGTGATGAATATGTTCGTTGATTCAATGATGGCCTCTGGTACGCAGACCTTGATGCAGCTGGCCTTTGATTTAAAGGTCTTTGATTAACCGGCATTTGATTCTCTGGCATTTGGCCTACTGTACCAAGTACATCCGTATTGGTATTGGGTGTTCTATTTACTTCAGCCCTTTTTATGATATTTTCTAAATGAGCTACCCTTTGTTCCAGCTCAGTAATTCTCTCTTCTGGTGATTTCATAAAACACCGCCTTTTTAAAATTTATTGCGACTTTTCTGTCATCATCTAAGGTGTATTTGATTGCCTCATGTACTTTTACCTCGTTATAAGTTCCGGAAAAATCAAAACCAAAGCTTCCGTCCTTTGCTTCCATTCTGAAACGAAACCTTCCACCCGTTATCAAATCATTTTCTGAGGCGGTAGTATGCCAATCCTCAGAAGCACAGTTCCACCTTTTTATATGTTCAGGCTCATTAAAGGCTTTCCATACTTTTTCACCGGTGCATTAACAGTTGTTTTAATTGTTATCATATGTCTGCTGCTCATCTCTATTCTCCTGTTCTTTCTGTGAATGTAATTGCTTTTCTTACTTTAACCGTTCCCGTACACCTTTATGCTTATTTTATTACAACAGATAAGGTTCTGGCCAGAATCGCCAGGATGGGTAAAATTACAAATAGTGTATTTTTCTTCAGCCTTTTATCGATATGGGGATTCCTTAAAATCGTTGCAATACTCCATATTAAGGTAACTATCATTATAACTCCAACCGGAAATACTATGTACGGGTACTCACATAACATAACAACCAGGAAACCTATTGCAGTTCCAATACCTGCTATATTCCTTAACAGGTGCTCATTCTTACTTTTGCTTTCCTTGATGCTCATCCATACAGACAATGACTCTTTTATTTCAGAATAATCTTCTGTAAACACAGGTATTAAAATATATTTAGCTTTGTTTTCTGTATTAATCATAATACCTTTATTTTTATACTCTGTGAGGGATATCACTTCAAATGGTTCAATTTCTATTGTAGGGATGTTTTTCTGGTATTTAATGATTTTATTCTCATACAATTCTATCCTGTATGATGTTAGAGCATCGTTATTAATCTTATTACCAAACGTTAAACCTATTATTACCGCAATTACAATAAGAATTAACACTATTGGCAGTACCTTTAAAAATTCATAATATCCATCCTCGTAACCACCTGCTATAAGACCTGATAGAATGGCTAATACGATAATCGGTAATGCTAAAAGCACTCTTTTTCTCTTTTCCTGCTTAATATAATTTTCGGACAATTTATACTCCTTCACTTATTGCCTCCCTTTGCCTATGTTATAACCAGTATACTTGTGTAAATCTCTTTCATTATAACAAAATTGCACAATAAAACAAGATTTTATTACCATATGTTTACTTATATTACAAATATCGCATGCATCATATCAAAAATTCCTTACTCTGGCTTGACAGCAGAATAAGGAATTTTTATGAGGATGATTTTATTGTATTTTTAAGGAAGATTTACGGGTATTATTATAATTACCATAAAAAATTACTTCTGAATTTCTTGAACTCCTGAAACTTTACTTGTTGCATCCATGGTAAAGGAATCCTTTGCTTCCTGGCTGGTAAAATAGATATTCCCTTGTACTTCATTATCTATAAGCTGAAAGTTCTGCGCATCTACGATTACATCCCCTACAAACTTTCCATGCTGTAAGCTTGCATATGGACTCTTAATTGTGAGTTTTGGTACCGTAAGCGTATATCTTGCAGTAATGTTTCTATCTGCGTCCTGTGAGTATAAAGCTACTTTACGTTGAACAATATCTTTACCGCTGTCATCTTTCTTACCATTGGTAAATTCACCGTCTATAACAAGATCCTTGTCAAATGTAAGATCTTTTGTAGGACATATAATCCAGGTACCGTCTGCACGAATGGCCTTTTCAAATCCCTCTGTGGTATCAACAATTGATGCGGACGAGGTTCCGTCTGTTTCATCGCCGCCACCGGTCTCTGATTGACCTGAATTTGTTTTCATACATCCGGTTAGCAGAAATACCATCATGGTACCCATTAATACATAACTGAAAGAACGGCTGAAATTATTCTTTTTCTTTACTTGATTGCTCATTAACATCTTTTCATTTTCCTCTCATTTAATATGATCCGATGGTTTTATTCACCTTTTTTAAATTATCTGCTAAGTAAAGAAATTTTATACATATGTTTCAAACATTTCTAGTCAGCCCCCGGACAACTTTCTTCTCTCTGTTAACCCCTCCTATTTATTACTTTGTATTATAAAAGGTAAAGCATTTCCTTATGCGATTTAACTCTCATATAATTCTAAAGGTAATCCGTCAGGATCTTGAAAGAATGTACATTTCTTACCGGTAATTATATCAATTCTTACAGGTTCTACCTGGACACCCCTGACGTTTAGCTCTCTGACTGCCAGTTCAAGATCATCAACTGCAAAAGCAAGATGCCTTAATCCCGCAGCCTCTGGATAACTGGACCTTTGGGGCGGACTAGGAAAAGAGAACAATTCGATAAGATATGTCCCGTTAAGTGAAAGATCAAGTTTATAGGAATCTCTTTCTTTCCGGTATACTTCCCTTATAATCTGAAGACCTAATACTTCTGTATAAAAGGCCTTAGATTTAGCGTAATCACTACAAATAATAGCTATATGATGAACATTCTTTAATTCCATATATTCTCCCTCTTAATTACTGTGGTCTGACTAACACTTCAATAACCGGTATATCCTAAGCATCTCTTTTGTTGTTTTCTTGCGAACTGTTTTACAAAATACTTCATACTCTGTATTTTGCGGATTTAACCAATCGGTTTTCGGTATATTTTGATTCATTATAACACATGTCTTCTAAACTGGCCAATCCTATTACAACATGATAAAAAGCCTTTCATAAAGCAATGTAAAACATACTTTGCTATATGAAAGACTCATGTGAATTTTATTAACTTGTATTTCTCTTATATTGATTTGTTATTTTTCTATTATATCACCATATACCAAGCCTCTGGTTCCGGTAGCAACATAGATTCTTCCGTATACCCTCGGATCACCGGATATGGATCTGATATCACCAAACTGATGCTCCTCGTCGTTAATACGTATCCAGGTTACACCTTCATCGTGAGATTTATAAAAACCATACTCCTTATTGATGGTTCCGCTTGTATACAATGTGTTTACTTCGCTTCCCGGTGCTGCTTTGCCAAGACCTATGCGCTTAATGTAATCACCGTCTTTGGACACTCTTTTACCTTGAAACTGTTCTGTTTTAGGGTTATAGATAAGCTTCCATAGACCATTCTGGTTCATTGAAAGCCATATGATTCCTTCCTTCCCTGGTTCAACTCTGATTTCATAATCCTGCCTGCTGTCAATACCGGCTAAATTAACTTCCGGAAAACCTGTGGGTACTTCTTTCTGATGAAATGTGGCACCGCCATCCGTACTTACATAAAAACCTCTGCCAGCCTTTACTTCACTAAAGCCGTAGAAAATATCAGGATTTACACGATCAGCCATAACTTTAAAGGGAAGCTTATCGAGATTAGTACCCTCGCCTTCCAGATTGTATATTTCAGCTTGTGCCCAGTGTTTTCCAAAGTCTCTGGTATAAACAAGTCTTGATGCATAAATTGGAATTCCAATAGTCCAAAGGATTGTAGCACCATCTGCAGATACCGCTGTCCAGCCGGAAGTTACATTGGGATTCTTTAAGGCAAGAAGCTGCTGATCCAGCTCCTCACTCAACCCAACAGGGTCTGCTAATTGCTCCCAGGTGTTTCCCTGATTGAAGGATACAATCAATCCTCCTTTGGTTTTACCTTTCCAGTTACCCCTGGGCGTTACTATCAAAAGATTGGGATTACTATCCGGATAATCCGCATTCATAGCAGTTATCCATCTGTCCTTCTTGTAGTCTTCAAAGGTATTTCTTGCTGGTTTATCAAGATCTGTAAATACAAAACCACCGTAATCCCCGATAATATCAATTAGCTTAACCTCACCTGACGGCGGAGAATAGATATTCAGATGTACTGTTTCTTCCATACCCGCATCACAGCAGAACCAGTTGACGGTCTTCTCTTCCTCCGCATTCTTTAAATCTTTGGTCATAAAAACACCTGCACCTGTATTAAAGACTGCCATATTACTGTCAAATGGATTTATTTTAACATCCGCCATCCAATGTATTAGTGATTCATTACCGTTATATTCTGGTTTCTGATAAGACACATTAAAATCAATCTTTCCTATGTCAAGTCCGGAAAGAACCGGGGTCCAGGTCAGCCCATAATCCGTGGAACGGTAAATGGTATCCGGTGATGCCAGAATGGTAGAACAGAGCAAGGTACCGGGATTACTGTTATCTGCGCAGATTCCTCCCATTCCATAACCGACTCTTCTTCCGTTGGTCTCTTTCTCCTGAAAGGACGGGTCAATAATATTCGCAGGTGTTATATCCAATGCCTCAACCACCTCTCCTGACGGGTTTAATTCATAACGATAAAGCGCACCATCATACCCTCTTCCCGTATCACAGCCATAACTGTCCCAGTTAGACCACCCGATATTATAGGCAGTATAGGTAATATAAAGATACTTATCAATAAATGCAGCCCTTTGCCCCACATAACCCGGGTAATCAGACGGGCCTTCTGTAACAGGGGTCGGTTCATTATGCAGCGGATTAAAGGTCTCCCCGCCATCGTTACTGATATAGACGCTTTGCCCCCTGACATTATTACCGGGAGAGCCACCTTCCCCGCTGGTAGCTACGATAATTCTTTTTGACGGCCCACCTTCACCGTTATTGGGAGCAATTTCAACAAAAGAAATATTCTTTTCCGGTGTTCTGCCGGGATAGGTTATATCAAGCTTCTCCCAGGTTTTACAACGGTCCTTCGTCTTCCACAACCCATTTTTCATGGTTCCCATATAGAGAATATTAGAATCCTTTGGATCTACCACCAGTCTTTCTCCGGTAGAACGCCCGGGTGCGTTCCCATGTATGGCTACGGAATTGCCCATTTCATCAACAGGCACCTCAAGATATTCAAAATGCTTTCCATAATCCCATGAAAAAGCTATTTTATGTGTTGGATATAGCCCTACCATTGCGTACAGATACCCCGGATTATTTCGGTCAAGTGCAATTGACAGGGGGTAAGTCTTCCAGACTTCTGTGTCCGTTGCAGAATCTATTAAGGAGCTCCAGCAGTCCTTCTTAAAATCATATCTGTAAATTCCGCCTATATCCGTCCTGCAATATAAAATGTCAGGTACCACAGGATGAAATACAAAACCGGTAACAAATCCACCTCCGGGTACACTAACAGACTTATAGATATACTTCTCTCTTAGATTATTGCTTATATTCTCAGGCATATTTTTCTCCTTAATTCTCTTATGAAAACCTCTCTATAGCATCCTTTTCACCCGATATTTGCAATTAAACTATTAAACTTGTAAGTTAAGATTTTCAAACCTCAAAAAACCTTGCATCCATAGGATGTCAGGCAAATTACACAGAACAGAAAGAACGAATGCGCCTATGGAAAGGTATTAGAAGT
>DJJW01000081.1:102731-102964 GCA_002434335.1 Lachnoclostridium sp. UBA6558
GCCGTCCCCTTGCGAAAAACTCACTTTTAACTACCTTCATATTAGTATCAATTGAAACGCCAAATTTATCAATAAATAGGATAAGCTTTCTCACTTCTGACAAATAAGGGTATCTCATTTACAGGTGCATCCACGATAACATATTGACCACCTTCCACGTTCTCTCCTGTCTTTGCATTTCTCCAGCTCTGGCTCTTAGGAAGATATACCTTTACCTGCCTTTGACCAAGTTC
>DJJW01000051.1 GCA_002434335.1 Lachnoclostridium sp. UBA6558
CATTTCGATTTACAATTGAGGCGCTATCATAAGTCTATTACTTCGTTGCAAATCTAAAAGTTGATAATTATTTATTGCTGCTCTTTAAAAGCATAGAAGGGACCTGATATAATGATAAAGGTAAGAATCGAACCAAAGCCAGCTTTTCAAGTAATAGGAAGAAAAATATGGATTTCCGGTCAGGAGAACGAAATCTTTGGTGATTTCTGGCAACGTTCCAAGGAGGACGGTCTGGTAAACAGATTAAAGGAGTTTTATCATCAAAAGCAAAAGCCAATATTAAACAGTGCTGTCTTTGGAATTTCCTGTGTGGAAAAAGATCCATCCCTGCGAAGCTTCCATTTCTACATAGCTGCTGAAGCAGATGACCCTATTAAAATCCTCTCTCATAATCCAGATCTGGAAATATACACTGTAGCTGCAAATGAATGGGCAGTCTTTGAAAATAGAGGAAATCTTCCTGAAGCATTGATTGCTGCTGAAATGTATGCTTTTGTGGAATGGTTGCCGGCTTCTGACTATCGCCACGCAAATGCACCTGAAATGGAGCTTTATCCTCCTGCCCCTGGCAGTAATACTGATAATGACTATGTTGAATTCTGGCTGCCAATCAGAAAAAAATAAAGTAAGGAAATTCTCATGGATTATATTGACAGTATTCAAAAAACCATTGATTATATAGAAGCCAACCTGAAGGAAGAACTTGATATCAACAGAGCAATCCGTGAATCAGGCTATTCTCTTACGCATTTTTATCGCATAATTCAGTCCTTTAGCGGTATCTCGCTAAAGGATTATATTCGTAACCGCAGGCTAAGCGAAGCCGCGGTTGCACTGCGTATGTCCCATACCCGAATAATTGATATTGCTATGGAATACGATTTTCAATCCCAAGAGGTGTTTACCAGAGCCTTTCTCAGATTGTTTGGTATTACTCCCGGCCAATATCGCAAGAGCCGGGAATCTATTACCCTTTATGAGAAACTGAATGCCCGTCAGCTATTTATGAGCTTAAACGGACTGTCCATAGAACCCACGATTATTCTTGAGAAGATATTTCAGTTAGTCGGTATTACAAGAACCGTACATCCCGGCTCAGCTGATATCAGTCAGCTCTGGAGAGAGTTTCATCATAGCAGTGATTCAATAATAACCCCTTTGAATTCTGACAAATTAATAGGTTTATGCGAATACATGCCGGATATAACGGATGATAGTGAATTTTCCTATATGGCTTGCAAAGAAGTCTTAAGTACTGACAACCTTCCTATGGGCATGAAAGCAAAAATAATTCCCTGTACAAAATACGCGGTATTTAATCATTCCGGAACAGTGGATAGACTAAAAGAGACTTATGATAAAATTTACGGTGTATGGCTCCCTTTAACAGGCAGCCAGCTGGCAGAAGCTGATACACTGGAGATATATACTTTACAATCTTCAAACAATTATAAGTTGGATATTTATATACCTTTGAGATACTAAGCTCCCTTTCACAGTTACAAAAGGCTGCTGTTTCCTATCCATAAAAGTTGCAACTGCAACCTTTTATTAAGATATGAAACAACAGCCTTCTGTCAGTTTTTATTATAAATAATTCTTTTAATGGTATCATAAGAAAGATGATATTCCTCCATTAGTTCCTGAATGGAAGAACCTTCAGCTTTTTTTAGTCTTATTTCTTCATTTCTAATCTGTAGTTCTTTTCTTATGGTAGTCCTGCTGCCCCATTTACAGCGGCTCTCCTTCGGCAGGGGAATGTAGATCAGTCCACCTCCAAAGTATTTCTGTATTTCTTCTAATACATGATCCGGTAGGATTTCTTTTCCGTTTATATATGACATGGCTTTCGCTCCTTCTGATTGTTTTTATCAGAGAGCAGCACATTTCATATTCATATCTGCGATTCGTTTATGGCTCTATGCAAGGAATCGCTGCACTGACATGTCCTGTGCTGCATAGAGCATTTTTGGTGATTGGTTTGATTTTTTTATATACAAGAGATATTCTAACATTTATTACTCCTCTTCTATTAAGCTGTCCGCAGGTTAATTTATAGCTTTATGATTAGCACTGGCCTTTCTTATCTATAGAGCAGAAATCAGCGGCAGGAGTTACTGCTTCTTCTATTGCCACAGGCAGTTCTACATAGTCACCGATGTCAAAGGTCTTCTCACCATTTTCCAATACAAAAAACGGTATACCGATTCTTCCCGCTTCTTTCACTTCTTTAAACAGCTCGTCATTATCACGATATGCCAGAAATTCCTTAAGTGTAGCTGTATCACCGGTTATATTTTTATATTCCAGCTCAATATCAGGGAGTGCTGCTAAATCCTTTTTGGCTTTTACACAATCAGGACAGATTTCAGTTCCATATATGGTCACTTTCATACTTACCTCACATTCTGCCGTCTGCAACGGCATAAAACCATGTTAAATCTGTTGCTGATTCTATTGTAACCCTACTCCCTCATTATGTCAATCTGCGTATCTGCCTCAGGCTGAAATCCAATACTTTTATACAAATATATTGCATTAACATTACATTCATCCGCAGCAAGAAAAGCTCTTACCGCACCATGGGACTTACAATGGAATAAGGCCTGCTTTATGAGCCTTCTCCCTATTCCTTTGTTCTGGTAATCAGGATTCACTGCAATTTCTCTAATCCAGGCGACCGGCCCTTTCTGGCTGTTGATTCCGTAGACTCCTGTAAAACATACTCCAACGATTTCCTTTTCATCGTTCCTTTCAAGCACGACTGCTTTGTGTATAATATCTTCCGTCTTTGTTAGCCATTCTTCAATCCATTCCTGTGTCTGTCCCGTAAATCCTCTGCTCTGTCCCTTGCAGGACATAGTTACTTCCGCGGCTTTAAGACTCTCTTCCACCTTCAGAAACTCCCCATAGGAGTGTTCATTATTAATATCTGATAAATCTGACTTTGTATAATCCCTGAACTTATCTCTGACGATGTACCCTGCCTGCGTAAAAGTATCAACCCATTCCTCCGGTATAAATTCCAGATAAAAGTTATGTTCCTCTCTGGTTGCTTCTATCACTTTCTGTGGAGATGCTGCCGCCCAGTGATAATGCCTGCTATCTGCCTCACGGTTATACCCTCCGATTAATATCAATTCTTCTGTCTCGATTAACAGCTCATAATCTGCAATATCCTCAAATTCTGTATAATTAAGAGAATGATACCGATAGTTCCCAAGTGCTTCTTTTACTTTAATAAATGCTTCTTCTTTCATAGTTATGCCTCCCTTTTTATATCTTAGCTTCATTAGAACATGAACAGAAAGGGTGATCCCTGCTGCTCTTATCGGATTTTACAGGCAAGCCTGCAAATCCTCACTCTGCTTTCATTATATCAGGTAAGGGGCATAACAAAAGTTTAAAAACACTTATAACTATTTTTGCTAATCATTTATGATTACATATAATAACTATATTACACACTTGCAAGCCTTTTCTTTAATCCCATTATAGCAAAGGAATCTGCTGAATATTCTTTCTCTCCGTATACTCCCTGGATAGTATTAAAACCATTCTTACTCCAGAACCTTATGCCTTAAAAAAACGCCATTAGTCAGTCATTACACTTAACTTACGGCGTATTATTATTTGAATTTTTATTATTCGGTCTTTTGCTTGCTCAGTCTTTTGATTATTCAGTCTTTTGATTATTCAGTTTTTTATTTATTCAGTCTTTTTATTTATTCAGTCTTTTGAAAGGTTCTGATTACAGCCTTTAATATAACAATTATCAAAAAGCTTGCAACTCCGGTTAGTACAATAGTTCCGCCAGGTTTTAATTTCCAGTAATAGGACAAGGTAAGTCCGGTTACCGTAAAAAATACGGCAAATACTACTGAGAAAATAAGTGTCAGTTTATAGCTCCTGCCAACCTGCATTCCGCAGGCTACGGGTATAACAAGCAGAGATGACACCACCAGCGCACCGACAGTTCTGGAAGCAATGGATATGGTCAGCGCTGTGAGAAGAGTAAATATAAAATTCACCGTCTTAACCGGCACTCCAGCAATTCTTGCTGTTCGCTGATCAAACCCGATAAAGAAAAGTTCTTTATACAATAATAAAAAGGCTGCCAGTACAGAAATGCTTACAACCACTACCATTCTAAGCTCCAGATCGCTAATGGCTACAATACTGCCGAAAAGAAAGCTGTTAAAATTACCGCTGCTTTTGGTAAATCCGGACAGCACACCGGCAAGTCCAATGCCGGTTGACATTATAATGGCAATTGCCATTTCTGAATATCTTGGTATCTTTTTCTGTATAAATTCAATACTTAAGGCAGCTACGATGCATGCACCGGTTGCTCCAAGTATAGGATTGATGCCAAGCAGTATACCGATTGCTACACCTGCCAGAGAAGTATGGGATAAGGCATCTCCTATCATGGATTTTCTCTGAAGTACGATGGTCATTCCGATACAGGGTGCAATAATGGCTAATAATACCCCTACCAGAAAAGCTCTTTGCATAAATGAATATTGTAGAATGCTCACGGTCTCACCTCTTTTGTATCCAGCTCCGCCAATCTGCCGTCCTCTAATTTTAGAATTCGGTTAACTCCGCTGCATTCGCTTAAGGAACCATGGGTTACCATCAGAATGGTCAACCCCTCCTGATTCAGTTCCTGAAGTATCTGATACAGCTGTTTCATGGATTTCATATCTATTCCCGTTGTGGGTTCATCCAGAATCAGTATCTCCGGATTAACCACCAGGGCTCTCGCTAACATAACTCTTTGCTGCTGCCCTCCGGACAATTCTCCGATCATTGACTTACCAAAGCACTCCATCTGAAGCTTTTGAAGTGCTGCCTGGACCTGCTGTTTATGTGCCTTCCCCGGAAAGCGGAATCTGCCAATCTGCCTGTAGAGATTTGCCATTACGATTTCTTCCACTGTTGCGGGAAAATTCTGATTGGCATAAGTACCGTTCTGAGATACATATCCCAGCTTACCACTTCGGATATATTTCTCACTATCCTGACCCATAATCTGTATCTTCCCCCTTATGGGCCTTAATTCTGACAGAAGAAGCTTAAGCAGCGTACTTTTTCCCGTACCGTTTTCTCCCGTTAGAAGGGCATAATCCCCCTGCTCTATAACAGTTGAAACCTCTTTTATAATCAAATCCCTGCCATATGCAAATTCTACATTCTGAATATCTATTGCCTGCATCTTGACCTCTGCTGCAAATGCCCTTAATACTCGGGTATTTCTGCCTTCTTAATTTGTAAGTATATAAAATGAATTTTAAGCTTGATTAACTGGCATTTTATGCCCGGAAAAGGATAAAAAGTTGATTCAAGCTATATACTTTTTACGAGTTTTGCTATAATAATAACATATTCATTTCAAAAAGAATGGGAGCTGTTGCACGCAACTGCTCCTACTCTTTAATATCTATCTGTTACTGCAAAGCCTTAACCAGGCTTGTAAGATTCTGTTCCATTACGGTAAAATAATCCGCTCCGTTCTTAAGATCCTCTTCAGACAGACCTTCCAAAGGATTCAGTACATCTGTCGTGGCACCGATTTCCTTGGCAATGGTTTCTGCCACCTTGGGACTTACAAGTTCTTCAAAGAAAATAACCTTAACCTCATTCTCTTTCGCAAACTGTATAACCTCTTCCATCTTAGCGGGATCAGGCTCTGAATCCGGGGATAAGCCTTCAATACCAACCTGATTCAGACCATAAGCACTGCAAAGATAACCAAAGGCCTCATGTGCTACTATAATATCCTTATTTTCAAAACCTGTCAAGGTTTCCTTGAATTTTTGATCCAGTTCATCAAGTTTTGCTGCATAGGTTTCATAGTTTGCAGTATAATAATCTTTGTTATCGGGATCAGCTTCTATAAACGCATTTTTGATATTTTCCATTTCAGCCTTGGCATTTAACGGATTCAGCCAAACATGAGGATCCATTCCTTCTTCGTCACCATGTTCCTCTTCTTCCTCTTCACTGTGTTCTTCTTCACCGTCTTCGTGACCGTGTCCTTCCATCAGTGTAATTCCGGAAGCTGCCTCTACTGTAACAAGGTCTTTATTGCCGAGACTATCAAGTACCGTATCAACCCAGTGTTCCATACCGGCACCATTATAGACAAAGACATCTGCTTCCTCAAGATTCGCAATATCAGAAGCTGCCGGTTCCCAATCGTGAGGTTCAATTCCCGCAGGAACCATATCAGTTACGGTTACCTTATCGCCGCCAATTTTCATGGCAAAATCATACATGGGATAAAAACTTGCCACAACCTTGAGTTTATCCTCCGTGGTTGTCACTTTCCCCTCGGTCTCTTTGTCTATGTTCTTATTGCTGCAGCCGGCAGCAAAAACAGCAACCATCAATACTGCTGTTAAAATACTAACTATTCTTTTCATTTTCGCACCTCCTGTAAAATCATTCATCTACTTTGTCTCCCTATGCAGGGTATATTTATGCAAACGGGGACAGTATTTCATGACTTCCATCCTTTCCGGGTGCTTTTGTTTATTCTTTGTGGTTACATAATTGCGGTCATGGCATTCTGTGCATTCCAGTACAATTCTTACTCTCATATGATATCCTTTCCAAAAGCGAACTATTTGCATTTGCGTTTATTGAATTTATAATACCATATAATTCTCATTTGTCAATATCTCTTTCGGAGAAAATTTTTATATTATTAAATTCTTAAACCAAACACTTCATTTTATCCATAGATTCGCTACCAGCTTTATAAACTGTGCAAATTATTGATTTTGAATCCACTTTTTTAATTCGCATAATAAAACGTACCTTTCGCAACAAATTTTTTTGCTACAAAAAGTACGTTTATATGAGAGTATTGGAACTACACCTAAAAATCCGATTGTATACCCAATGCAAATTTTTTCACTAAAATCTCTTAATTCATATCATGGATAACATCACTTCGTGAGAGCCATGATATTGAATTAAGAGACTGGGATTTAGGTAGTTGGAAGTCCTAAAGTATAACCCTAATTAAATATATTCTTCAGCTACCTCAATAGAATCAGAAATATCAATATTAGGATACTTCTTTTCTATATCTCTTAAGCATTTAATATACTCTGTGCTTTGAAGATTATATGCAATTTCTTCAAATACTTCACTAACATATAGAACTTCATTTTCATCTAATTGTTCAAGAATATTAATTGTTTGTTTTACATTTTCACTCAAAAAAACAATTAGCTTATTTCTGCATTTTTCAATATTAAAATCATCTTCGTCGTTTATTTGAATTCTTTCACTTATAACATTTTTAACTTTACTAAGCATACTTTTCTCCTTTATGGCTGTAAATCTGCGTCTGGAAAGATAGTTCCTACTTTTCCATTCGTTTTAATAATTCCTACCCGTACTCCATCATATTCACCAAAGCCAATAACACCATCTGCTAAACTTTTGTTTTCTGATAGGTTAGCAACAAATTCACCCGCTTCTTTAATTTTATTATCTGACCAATTTTCAGGAAACCATGCTTGTCCAGTTCCTGTTCTCTTTGATGGAGTTTTATGTTTTGGTACACTTCCTACTCTGACTCCATTGTCATATTCTTTAACAACATTATATTCTATACCATTTTCTTTTAATAAATCAATATTAGATTGACCGTGTCCTCCACCTTTCATTCTAGATACTGCACCTGTCTTAGGATTATACGTAAAATCTCCTACTGTAGAATGCTTTAATCCCACATCGTCTTCAGAACTTAAGCCACCCTTACATGCAGTATCAACTTCATCCACCCCAGTAACCTTAATTCCATTCTTAAGCAATGCTTTATCC
>DJJW01000069.1:0-16683 GCA_002434335.1 Lachnoclostridium sp. UBA6558
TTTCTCTTTCGTTAATTTTCAGTTTTTCTTTCCCGTATATAATCGGCTTCGTTGAAAGGGTCTACTAAAAAAAATAATGCTTAAAGGAGAAAATGCCTATGCTTCAAATCAAAAATATATGCAAGAAATACATTACCGGCGGTCTGACCCAGCAGGCGCTGAATAATGTAACCTTTAATCTCCGTGATAGTGAATTTGTTGCTATTTTAGGACAGAGCGGTTCCGGAAAGACAACACTATTAAATATTATCGGCGGTCTTGAACGATATGATTCGGGTGATATTGTAATTAACAGTGTCTCTACCAAAAAATATTCCAACAGAGACTGGGATTCCTATCGTAATCATGATGAACCCACCGGTGCACTGGATTCTGAAACCAGCGTGCAGGTAATGGAGCTTTTAAAGGAAGTTGCCAAAGACCGTCTGGTTGGGATGGTTACCCATAACCCGGAATTGGCAGAGGAGTATGCCAACCGTATTATCAAGCTCCACGATGGCAGAATCGTATCCGACACCAATCCCTATGAGGTTGATGTGACGAGACTGGAACCTCCTGAACATAAGAATATGGGAAAGGCTTCCATGTCAATTTCAACAGCCTTATCCTTAAGCTTTAACAACCTGAAAACAAAGAAGGGTCTGTTAGGCGTTGGTTTGACCTGTCTGCTGCTTATACCTATTAATTCAGTGATTCATGCAGTGTTAGACACGACCGCAGTTAATGCGGCACTACCGGTAACCAGCGGATTAGTTCTCATAATTTTAAGTATGGCATTGACCTTAATCGCAGGACTTATACCCGCAAAGAAAGCAGCAGGCAAAGATCCGGTAATAGCACTGCGCAGTGAGTAGGCAGAAAGGAAACGTTATGATAAAAATATTAAAGTATTATAAAAAGACAGAATGGCTCCAAGTCGCTCTCTGCCTGGTATTTGTTATAGGTCAGGTCTGGCTTGACTTAAAACTGCCGGATTATATGTCAGAAATCACCATGCTGGTGCAGACAGAGGGAAGTTCCATGTCTGATATCTGGAGCGCCGGAGGGTATATGCTGCTCTGTGCTCTGGGTAGTTTAGTTGCTTCCATCATAATCGGTTATTTTGCCGCTCGTCTTGCAGCAACGTTATCCTATAGGCTGAGAATGGGACTGTATAACAAGGTTGAAGCCTTCTCCATGGAGGAAATCGGACGATTTTCCACATCGAGTTTGATTACTCGCTCTACTAATGATATAACCCAGGTACAGACTCTTATAGCAATGGGGCTACAGGTAATGATAAAAGCTCCAATCCTGGCAGTATGGGCAATTGTAAAGATATCTGGTAAAAGCTGGCAATGGTCAGCTTCAACAGGTGGAGCTGTTTTTGCATTAGTTATATTAGTAACTGTACTGGTTGTATTTGCACTTCCAAAATTCAAGATTGTTCAGCAGTTAACGGATAATCTTAATCGTGTGACCAGAGAAAACCTAACAGGTGTCAGGGTTGTTCGTGCCTATAATGCAGAAAATTATCAGGAAACGAAATTTAATAAAGCCAATGATGAAATGACGAAGACCAATCTGTATACGAATCGCATTATGGCAATTATGATGCCTGGAATGTCTCTTATCATGAATGGACTTACTCTGGCAATTTACTGGATTGGAGCATATTTAATCAACGGTGCCGATATACCGGACAGATTGTCCCTGTTTTCCGATATGGTAGTGTATTCGTCTTATGCCATGCAGGTTGTTATGGCGTTTATGATGCTGGTAATGATATTTATCATGCTGCCCCGTTCAGCAGTTTCTGCCAAGCGTATCAACGAAGTTCTGGATACACAGCCAAAAATCACAGACGGAGATTTGGACAGTAAACCCTGGGGAATGGGAGAAGTTGAATTTAAGAAGGTAAGCTTTCAATATCCGGGAGCTGCGGAATATGTGCTTAAAGATGTCTCGTTTAAGGCGAAGTCCGGAGAGACGGTTGCTTTTATCGGCTCTACCGGAAGCGGAAAGAGTACACTGATTAATCTTATACCGCGCTTTTACGATGCCACAGAAGGGCAGGTACTGATCGATGGAGTTGATATTAAGAAATACAAGCAAAAAGACCTTCATAATAAGATTGGTTATGTACCACAGAGAGCAGTTATCTTCTCAGGAGATATTGCTGGAAATGTAGCTTTTGGTAATAACGGAAGGAAAAAAGCCAATAACGAAGAGATTGAAAATGCAGCATCAGTAGCCCAGGCAAAGGATTTTATAGAAAATCTTCCGGAAAGATACCAGGCACCCCTGTCCCAGGGAGGTTCAAACCTCTCCGGCGGACAAAAGCAGCGTCTGGCTATTGCAAGAGCAATCTGCAGGCAGCCGGAAATCTTTATATTTGATGATTCCTTTTCTGCGCTGGATTATAAGACGGATAAGGTACTGCGAACACAGCTGGCTGCCCAGACCCTTGGTGCTACCACGTTTATAGTAGCACAGCGTATCGGTACTATTCGGAACGCAGACCGTATTGTAGTACTGGAGGAAGGTAATGTTGTGGGAATCGGCAAACACGAAGAGCTGCTTAAGACCTGTAAGGTTTACCGTGAGATTGCCTATTCACAATTATCAAAGGAGGAACTTGGAGATGAGTAAAGGACCAAACTTTCGTAATCCACCGGGAGGCGGAATCGTCATAGAAGGTGAAAAACATGAATTCTCAGCTGCCTGGGGTAAATTAATAAACTATTGTAAGCCGTATTTTCCTGCAATAATTCTTGCACTAATCTGCGCGATGGGCGGAACTGTTTTTACCCTGGTAGGCCCGGATATGCTTAGCGAAATGACCGATGCTATCACAAAGGGAATAATAGGAAGTATTGATATGAAACTGGTTGGTAACATTGCTTTATGGCTGGCAGCTTTTTACGGTGCCAGCGTGGTTCTTTCCTATTTACAGGGTTTTGTAATGGCAACAGTTACACAAAAAGTATCCAAAAGCATGCGTACCGACATTTCAGTTAAGATAAATAAGCTGCCGCTTAAATATTTTGATAAGACCAGTTATGGTGATATCCTCTCACGTGTTACGAATGATGTGGATACCATTGGACAGACCCTGAATCAAAGTATCGGAAATCTTGTATCTGCAGTAACGCTGCTTGTGGGTTCTGTTATTATGATGTTTGTCACCAACTGGATTATGGCATTGGTTGCAATTGGCTCCTCATTGCTTGGATTTGTAATTATGATATTCTGCTTTTCACGTTCTCAAAAGTATTTTACCGAGCAGCAGGAACTTTTAGGTTCCATTAACGGACATGTGGAAGAGGTCTATGCCGGACATAATGTAGTAAAGGCTTATAATGCTGAAGAAGAATTAAGCAGTGAATTTACACAGATCAACAAGAAGCTGTTCTCCTGTAACTGGAAGTCACAGTTTATGTCAGGACTTATGATGCCCCTTATGAGCTTTATCGGAAATTTGGGTTATGTGGCAGTCTGTGTTGCGGGAGCAGCCCTTGCTATGAATGGCTCCATTACCTTTGGTGTTATTGTTGCTTTTATGGTTTATGTCCGTCTCTTTACACAGCCGCTTAGCCAGATTGCTCAGGCGGCCACAAGCTTACAGTCTACCGGAGCCGCAAGTTATCGTGTATTTGAGTTCTTAGGTGAAGCGGAATTAGAAGACGAAGCCGGAAAACATGCAGTTATGAAAACTGCAAAAGGAGATATTGAATTTAAGAATGTTAAGTTTGGATATTCTGAGAATAAGATAATCGTAAAGGATTTCTCCGCAAAGGTAAAAGCTGGGCAAAAGGTCGCAATCGTTGGACCCACCGGTGCAGGAAAGACTACCATGGTAAATCTACTAATGAGGTTTTATGAACTTAACAGCGGTGAAATCCTAATAGATAACATACCTTTAAGGTCCCTTACAAGAGAAAATGTCCATCAATTATTCTGTATGGTATTACAGGATACCTGGCTCTTTGAAGGGACAATTCGTGAAAATATAGTTTATAACAAAGAAGGGGTATCGGATGAGGAAGTAGTGGCCGCCTGCAAGGCAGCAGGGGTTCATCATTTTATCAAAACACTGCCTGAAGGATATAACACGATTCTAAATGAAGAAGCCAGCCTTTCAGCAGGGCAGAAGCAGCTGATTACCATTGCAAGAGCCATGATCGAAAATGCACCTATGCTGATTCTTGATGAAGCTACGAGCTCCGTTGATACACGTACGGAAGTCCTGATACAGGAGGCTATGGATAAGCTTATGGAGGGAAGAACTTCTATCGTAATTGCTCATAGGTTGTCTACAATTAAAAATGCAGACCTGATACTGGTTATGAAGGATGGAGATATTATTGAAAGCGGAAATCATGAACAGCTGTTAAAGGAAAAAGGCTTCTATGCAGAACTTTACAACAGCCAGTTTGATGAGGCTTCCTAAGAAAGCAGGTTATGAGATAATAGAAGCCTGCCATTAGCAGTATAAAAAAGTTCAAAAAAACAATTGATATAAAGCATAGCAATAAGCTCAGAGCAAACCCATAAATACAGAGGACAAATCTCCTGTTTTATGGGTTTTTTCGTTTTCATTCTTTTTCTTTGAAAAGTAATATTTTTTCTTTCTAATTTGAAAGAATATCCATTATATGTTATAGTAGAAATACATATTGTTGAGCACTGCCTCGCTCGTTCGGGGGGCTTAGCAGAGCACTTTTTTGAGTAATATGAGTTCATGACTTTGGCATAGGCTTTCAGTTGTATAATGATACGGTTGAAATAATTTGGATTGTAACAAAGGCTTTAATACCGGAAGAATCAAAAATGACAATGTCAGCTTTGCCTGAATCAATTGCCTGGCAATTTTACCATAAACCAGTGAGGCGTTGTTGGACAATCCATTGAAGCGCAGGTGAACGGTGCGATTGACGATAGGTGCCGCCGCTTAGAAATGGTTGGTCTATCCCTGGAATCGGGTTGTAAAAGTGGATGTGATGATGAGAGACCCGTGGAATATTCCCATTATGGAGAAGGTGTTCAAGCAACACTTTCATGGTAAATATCCAGCTAGGATGCTATTTCCACAGAATTTGCAAATAAGGGTGGTGTAGATGGTCTCCGGATTCAAATAGACGCAATCGCTTATAAGGGGTAATCCACAGAAATAAGGGAAAATGAAACATGAAAAAAGGCTTTGCTTAATATTCTAAAGAAATTCTACATGTTTATAAATAAAATGAAAATATAAGGAGTTTAATTATGCCATTGCTTGACATGTCTTTAGAGGAATTAAAGAAGTATAACGGAAGCAGTCCCTGCCCTTCGGATATCGATGAATATTGGGAAAGAGCTCTAGCAGAAATGAAAGCAACTGATTCCAAAGTAGAATTGATACCTGCTGAATTTCAGGTTCCTTTTGCAGAGTGTTTTGATTTGTTCTTTACAGGAGTAAAGGGAGCAAGAGTACATGCCAAATATTTGCGTCCCAAGAACAAGGAAGAAAAACATCCTGCTATTCTGCAATTTCATGGTTATTCGGGTAATTGCGGAGATTGGAATGACAAACTTAATTACGTAGCTATGGGGTATTCTGTTGCTGCCTTGGATTGCAGAGGGCAAGGCGGAAAATCAGAGGATGTGGGAGGAGTAAAAGGTAATACATTTAACGGACATATTATTAGAGGCTTGGACCAATCGGCAGATGATTTACTGTTTCGCCATATCTTTTTGGATACAGCGCAGTTGGCTGGAATTGTGATGGACATGCCGGAGGTTGACGAAACACGGGTTGGCGCAATGGGAGGTTCTCAGGGCGGAGCATTAACTCTTGCCTGTGCTGCACTGGAACCGGGAATTAAGAAGCTTGCACCTGTCTATCCCTTTCTGTGTGATTATAAAAGAGTTTGGGATATGGATCTTGCAAAGGATGCATATGCAGAGATTAAGAATTATTTCAGGCAATTTGACCCCAGACACGAACGGGAAGATGAGATCTTTAGGAAACTGGGATATATTGATTTACAGAATCTTGTTAAAAGAATTCAAGGGGAAGTATTTATGAATGTTGGATTAATGGATGCCATATGCCCGCCTTCCACCCAGTTTGCGGCCTATAATAAGATTAATGCCAAGAAGACTATGGATGTTTATCCTGACTTCGGACATGAGAATATACCGCAAATGATGGATAGAGTATATACCTTTATGATGAATTTGTGATATGAATTAATATATTAAGTAGAAAGTGTAAGTCTGCCAGAATCCCTGTTAGAGCAAATCTGACAGGGATTTTTTTGCAAATCACTCATCTTTACAGGGATGAGGTTGTTTATCATTAGCAACAGTCCTTATAGAAATGAATGGCAGAAAGAGGTATAATAAAAATAGCCAATATGAAAACAAAATGGAGATCTTATGAAAGAAATAAAATGCTTAATTATAGATGATGAAGAGACAATCGGTCAGACTACCAGTGAATATTTCAATATGTTCGATGTTACCAGTGATTATGTTACAGATTATGAAGAAGCAATGGTATATCTATCGGAGCATCAGGTATCCTTATTGCTTTTGGATATTAATTTAGGTGAGTGCTCCGGGTTTGAATTATGCAAAAAGATTAGGAAGACAACGAACATCCCTATTTTGTTTATCAGTGCCCGGACAAGTGATGATGATATCTTAACAGCTCTAAACATTGGAGGTGACGATTATATTACAAAACCATACAGTTTAAATATCTTACTGGCAAAAGTAAGAGCCATATTAAAAAGATGCGAAAATAACCAGGTTTCTGCCAGTTCTCCGGATTGTGAATATATTAAGTTAGATTATAACTACCGTCAGGTAATTGTAAATCAGACACCCATAAAACTAAAGAACATGGAGTTTAAGTTGTTAAGCTACCTGATGGAACATACCAATCAGGTAATTACAAAAGAAGAGCTGTTTCAAAATATATGGAACAGCCGATTTATAGAAGATGGTACCTTATCAGTACATATAAGACGGTTGCGCCAAATCATAGAACAAGACCCGGATAACCCCCAGTTCATCAAAACAATATGGGGAGTTGGTTATGTGTTCGAGGTAACTGTATGAATATCAAAAAAATAGCAGTCCTGTTACTGCTGATTTTTGGCGTTGGATGCCTTTGTGCTTATATGGTGGGTACTTTTGAGTTAAGTAATAAAAATGATGTTATAACCCTAAATAGAATAGCAAAAGAGGTTACGAATAATTGGGGAGCGATTGAAGAAGGGAGTTATGAGAAGTTTGACCATCCTTTTTGTGTACTCACGAAAGAAGATACAATGCTTTTTCAGTCCTCTGCCCAGGCAGTGAGTAACACCAAGGAAGCACTGGAAAATGGCGATACTATTCTGGATATAGAACAGAAGGGAATGGTTGTGGGAAAAGTAATTATCACCACCAACAAAGCAGCGGCAATTAAACCTGTCCAGAGAAAATTGTCAGCCGCTGTTTTTGCCTTTACTTCCCTCTTTATTGGATTGTCAGGGTTCTATTTCTTTTACCTTCATAAAAAACTTATCAGACCTTTTCATGACCTCGAAAAATTTGCCAAAGAAGTTGCAAACGGAAATTTGGATTTTTCACTGGAGCTATCAAGAGATAATATCTTTGGCCCATTTACTCAATCCTTTGATATTATGAGGGAACAATTAAAGGCGGCAAAACTCCAGGAATTATTAGCAAACCAAAGCAAAAAAGAACTGGTTGCCTCTCTGAGCCATGATATTAAGACTCCTGTCACTTCGATTAAGTTAACCAGTGAACTGTTAATGGTTACAGCAGAAAATGAAAGGGTAAAGGAGAAACTTAATACAATTTCTCAAAAAGCAGAACAGATCAATCTTTTAGTAACGGACCTCTTCCATGCAACGCTGGAGGATTTAGAGAGGTTAAAAGTTACGCCCTGTGAAAATTATAGTTTTATACTGGAGAACTTTATACGAGAAGCTGATTGCTACGATAAGATTACTATGACAAGTATTCCTGACTGTATGATTTGGGCAGATCCTTTAAGACTTAATCAGGTAATTGCAAACATCCTATATAATTCATATAAATACGCGAATACCCAGGTTACCATTCACTTTGAATTAGTTGAAAGTTATCTGGCAATTAAGTTTCAGGATTATGGAAAAGGGGTAGAAGAGGAGGAAATACCGCACTTATTCAATAAGTTCTATCGGGGAAAAAATGCTGCCACAGAAAGTGGCAGCGGTCTTGGTCTTTTTATTTGCAAGAAATTAATGGAGCAGATGGAAGGCGAGATTTATTGTAATAATAACGAACAAGGTTTCGTAATACAGTTATTCTTAAAATTAGCCTGATACTTACTCTCTGCTAACTTGAAAAATGTCACCTTGATATCCGGCGAAAACAATATGACCTTCTGAGGGCAACATAATCAAAGGGGATTCCTCCTCATATAAGGAACTAGCGATACAATTATTCTCCTTATCATAGACATAATATGCTCCCGTAACAGGTGTTTCAATCTTTATTATGGCTGAGGCATCATTTGGGGATATTTCATACCAGGCAGCCTGATTTTCGTCAAGGATTACTTTTTCAAGGGTTAGTGCCCCAGAAGGATTCAGTATTTCTTCGGAAGATTTTACAACAGCCTCCTCTGCATAGTTATTGGATTCAACAGCTACATATTCAATCTTATCACTAGGATAAAAATTGTAATTATACAAGTCCCGCCCCAGCATTAAGGGAATATCTAAGTCATATTCTGCAGTATTGGCAGCAATTATTCTGGATATTTCAAAATTGCTTTTACCATTAGATCTTGTCACATAACCGGGAAGTTCTTCAAGTAACTTAAAGCTGATTATGGGAGACTCTAAATAGGCACGGGAGTTATAAGCTTCCTTTACAAGATAATACTTATGGTCCGTTTTGCTCTCCCATGCTTTTTGTATCGTTTTACTGATAATATTTGGCTCTATTTTTTCTGCCAAGGGCATGGTTAATGCCATTTCACCTAGACCATTCGTACTCTCATAGGTAGTACCTAATATATAGATTTTACCATTGGATTCTTTACGGAAGGAAAATCTGGTCTGCCCTTTGTTTCCATCTGCGTTTGACAGTAATTCACCCATAGTACCCATATAATATCCTTTTGTTGATACGAATTCACCGGATTTTGTATAGACATATTCTTGGACAGTATCATAATTGGTACCAATGGGTTTCAGTAGAAGTGTACCTTTCGTATCAAACTCAACCTTCAGCATATTCTGCGACAGATAATATCCCTCATATTGCTTCATTTCAGCAGGTAAGGGAGCAATATCCACTTGATTCTCTGCCTTGACTTTGATATCTTTTATCTCATTTATAAGACCTTCTTCTTTTAATACTTCTAATATAATATCCTGGGCTGCTTGTTGATTATAGGAGCTTGAACCACCGGAGGAGGTTATTGCAATTGATAGATTCTGTTCAGGTAATACAGTTAGATTTGAATGATAACCTTTCACATCACCACCTTTCGACAAGGCTTTTATGCCATAAAGGTTATAGGGATATGCATCAACAGAGTCCCAGCCTAGACCATAGCCTACCTGACTGTCCCCGGTACTTACACCGATTTGATTTTCCTGATACCAGGGGTATGCTATGAGGTCTAGTGATTCTTTTGATAATATATTGAAGCTGCTGTCTTTCATAAAAACCTGTGAGAATTTGCATAAATCCTCAGAAGTACCATAAATACCTCCGCTTGCAAGGAGTTGACAGTTCACATAAGGAACCGTGTGATTGTTAAAATAGGTAGGTGCTAAGATCGTTTCATCCAGACCATCCCTTGGTGTTAAAGTACTGCTTAAACCCAAAGGTTCTGAAATTTCTAAGTGAATGAAATCAGAAAAACTCATACCGCTTACCCTCTCAATTAAGATTTCAGCTAGAGTAAAGCCATCATTGCAATAAACACTGTATTCTCCGGGATCAGCTTTTAATCTCTGTTTCCTTAGCTGTTCCAAGAAGCCGTCGTGATAACTGGTATCGGCATGTCCTTGCAGGAAGGCATTGTGTAAAGTAGTTCCCATGATTCCGGAAGAATGGTTCAGAAGCATCTTCGGAGTAATCTGTTTGTATCTTTCATCTGCCATGTGAAACTCAGGGATATAGTAGGTAAGCGGTGTGTCCAGATCAAGCATTCCTTTATCTACAAGCTTCATTACTGCAACCGTGGTGAACATCTTACTGACTGATCCAAGGCCATATTGATAGCTACTAGTTTGCACTGCATTTTTTTCAGTATTATTTTGAAGGGTTATATCATTTGTTTCTTGAGCATTTGCATTCCCTGTTTTGATCGTATAATACATAAAGACCAGAATTACCAGTAGAATAGCAGTAAATCTGGATATTGATCTACAGCAGTTGGTTGACCTGCCAGGCTTTAATATACTTTTATTATTCATTTTATTCTCCCTCCAATCACTCAGTTAAAAGGTCATAAGCAGTAATTTTTTTGATGTTATAAGCTTTTAATATTGCCAATGAACAGATAAACAGAATCATACAGCCTGCGAGTATAAGAACAGCGACAAAATTAATGGATAAGGTTAATCTTGTAAAGCCCATTTTTATAAATAATAATTGCAGAATCTTATTTGAAAATAGAAATGTAGCAAGGCTGCCGAGTATAGTTCCAATAAAACTTGTAATAGCAAAATTCAGTGAAAGCTGCCTGACCAGATCTTTTGTGGTATATCCCATAGCTTTGTAAATTCCGTATTCACTGCTTTTTTTACGTATCAGGGTTTTAATTGTAATAGATAAGATACCACCTATTATTAAAAATATAATTACAACAATTATGGTGACAAGTCCTGAAATCATACTACTCAAAGAATCTAGCTGTCCTCTTGTATAGTCATTCAAATCTGTTATTTCATTTATTTTATAAACCGATGAATCACCTGCTAATATAATTTCTCCATTTAACATCACGGTATATGAAATGCTGTTGACGCCATAATCGGCTAGTAACTTAGCTATTTTTTCATCTGCAGTTTTTGCGGCTTCAGCGTATTTTTTATTCTCAGAGGCATCAGTAATCACGTTACTTTCTATCTCTTCTTCCGATTTTACTGCTACTTTATAAGTGGTTCTTAGCTTTTCTTTAAACAGTTCTTTATTTACGCCTTCCTTTAGATAGATATCAATTTGTCCAATTTCATATTGTGGACGTATTTTTTTTATTCCGCTCAAAGGAAGAATAGTCATAAAACCGCCATTATTAGAGGATTGGTAAATACCAGTTATATAGTATTCCTGGGATCTTCCGCCTACGGAAACTCTAACGGTGTCTCCGATACCTTTCTTTAATTTAATACTCATAACTCCGGTAATTGCAATTTCATTATCATAGAGAGGTAAAGTTCCTTCATAGGTAGATAGAGTCTCCATGGCATCAAAGTTATCGCTAACAGTAACCTGTACGGCATGGTTCTCCAGTTTTGCTGTTGTTAAGTCTGATAAATTGGTTTTACGAACTTCTTCCATAGCCAGTAATTCTTCGGAGAAATGTTTGGTGTCAGTATGAGCTGTTACGGAAATTTGAAGATCGGACATCTCAAAACCAGTCATTTTAAACAAAGCTGAACTGTCTACTGCAAAATTCATATACATTACCATACCTAATCCTATGGCAAATACTCCGCCTGCAACAATAAGAGCAAAGGAAATATTTGATTTTAGATTGCTAAATAGATCCTTTAAACCTAATTTAAAATGTATGGAACCTATTCCTTTATGCAGTGGACATCTGTTCTTACGGAACGGATGATTATTGCTGCCTTTATTTAAGGCCCGTACTGGTGGCAGTTTTATGATACGAAGGGCACCCAAGAAAGCTGTACCGCCAATGGAAATTACCAGAAGGCTAAAACATAGGACATCTGCCGGCAGATGAAAACCGGACCTCCAGATTATACCATAGTAGATTAAATAATCACTTAAGAGAGGAGCAATTCCATAGGATAAGATAATACCTCCTACCCCCCCAAGGATACTTAAGAGAATAAATTCAAGTACAAAAGAAGTTATTATTTGCTTTGTGGTATAACCGATGGAGCCAAGAACACCAATATTTTGCATACACTCGTCAATACTTTCTGCCACACGAGTATATATCACAGTCATAATAATGATACAGACTACAAGGGCGAAGGCAATTAAAATAGCTCCTATAATGCTTATAAAGGACATGTAATCAGACATTATAGAGGCAGAATTTAAGCAGGAGAGAAGGGGTTCATCTATACTATATAAATTATCTGCTGCATTTTTAAAGTCTTCTGTAAAGGCTTCGGAAACGGCTGCAATATCTTTATCAGCTGTGTTAAATCTTGCAGAAAGAAGGATAGCTCTTCCAACAAGTGAATATAACATTTCATAGCTTTCGGCTGGAAGAAAATATTTTAAATACCCACTGGATACGGTACCATAATAGGTGGTTTCAAAGAAGCCGGCAACAATAAAAGAATAGGTCTTTCCCTTATAGGTAATCTCATAGTCATCTCCTATAGAGAGATTATAGGATTTAAGCATAATTGGGACATAAATAGCCTTATTCCTGGGAATTGCGGTATCTTCCTTAAGCGGTATCAGAGGGGCAATTTCTCTAGTATTATCAAGGTTAAAAAGAACAGCTGCCAGCTCTAAGGAATTTCTGTTGTTTTTTGTAGTGGGCATAAGGATGACTTCTTCTTTCTCTGCCAGGGCAACACGGGAGTCCTGTAAGAGAAACTCTTCGAAATCTGTTTTATATGTATTAACACCTGACATAGCGATAAACTGAGCACCGTTTATTTCTTTTTCCTTTTTTTCATAAATACTTCCCATTTTGCTTACAAGTGTTATACCAATGTTCAGCAAAGCAGCTGCTAAAAGCATAAAAATAATCAGTGTAACAGCTGCACCTTTTTTCTTTTTTAAGTTTGCCAGGGACAAACGTGTAATTAACATACTGGACTTTCCGCCTGCCACCTTACCACCCCATTTCGCCTAGAAATTGTTGTAATTTTTGCAGCCTCAGAGTATTTTCTTCTTCCTTATAGGGCTTTAAATCTATTTCACCGCAGATGGTTCCGTCTTTTACGTATAAAATACGGTTCCCTCTTAAAGCAGTTTTAATATCATGTGTCACCATAATGATGCTTTGTCCTTCTTCATTCAGCCTTGTGAAGTTGTTAAGTACTTGCGTACTGGAGGTTGAATTAAGGGCACCTGTAGGTTCATCGGCAAATAAAAGCATTGGATTATTTATAATTGCCCGTACAATTGCAACTCGCTGTTTTTCACCACCGGATAGTTGATTGGGAAATTTCATGAAATCCTGTTCCTTTAAGCCGACACTGAGTAAAAGGTTTTGTGCTTTGAGAAAAACCTCTTTTTTATCACGATTTGCTAATAAGCCACTGGTTAGTACGTTATCAAGGATGTTCATGTTATCCAGTAAATAGATGGATTGAAAAACAAAACCACAATTAGCTCTTCTTATCAGAGCAAGCTTATCATTATTCAGTTTTGCAATATTTTCTTCACCCAGATAAACATCCCCCACAGTAGGTATATCCATTCCGGAGAGTACATAGAGCAGGGTAGATTTGCCGGATCCGGAACTACCCATAATTATTGTAAAATCTCCTTTATTAATTTCCAGATCCAAGTTCTTGAGTACATGCTGCTGAACTCCGCCAATGGAAAAGGATTTACATAATTTATTTGTTCTTAGAATTATTTCCTTCATAATGTTCTCCAATCGATGTTTTCTTGAAGTTTATCAATACCTGTGTGAAAAGTCTTTAAAACCTTCCTGCCAATTCCTTAAATCTTTCTTAAATAATATAACATATCAAGTTACAAAGCTTTGCTTTTTCCGAAGCAATCCTTAAGAATGGAATTAATATGCAATCAAATAATAGCATATATGAAATGGACAGCTCAACCTGAACAAAGCAGAAGACCAACGTAATAAATAGTTAGTATAAAGCAAAAGCAGCGATTGTTAAGTCGCTGCTTTGGTTCGTCTTTTCGATTATATGAATTGATTAATATCTTAAGTGGCTGATAACTAATTTACAAATCTTTGATTTTCATACGGTCAAGTTCGTCTTGCTGTTGATTTCTTTTCTTACGCTTTTTAGTATTAGAACCAATTACATATAAAACTAAGAACATAATCCCATTGATTATTAAGAAAGTAAAGAAAAGCAGTATGAGTACGATAATAGACATCAGATTTCCTCCTTTTGGGTCTTTTTAAATTCAGTAATCAAAATTTTTGCAGTGTCGAAATCAAGTTTCTCATTAAGTGCCAATCTCTTGATTAGTGAAATAAAAGGATCATTTGCAGTATCCTCACTTATTGTTATTTTCTGAATAAGTCTGTCTAATCGCAACCGAACGGTCGGATAAGTTACACCATATAACTTTGCTACTTTTTTGAGAGAACCGGATGCCATAATAAAATTTTTCATAAATACAGCGTCCTCATCATCCAGATTAGTCATCCATTCAGGGACAATTTCCATAGTATTGAACCATACCTTTCTATATGACTTTAATTATATTTAGTATAATATGTAACAATATTAAAGTCAATAGAAAAGTGCAACTTTATTTCTAGTTTGTAAGTTAGTTCATTCAGCCTGTATCATCCTTATTAGATTTACCATTTCAATTGCACTGGCGGCACAGTCAAACCCTTTGTTACCTGCTTTGGTACCAGCTCTTTCGATAGCCTGTTCAATATTCTCTGTGGTCAGCACGCCAAACATTACCGGAATACCGCTAGTCAGGGCAATCTGGGCAATTCCTTTTGAGACTTCACTGCATACATAGTCATAGTGGGAGGTGCTGCCGCGAATAACTGCACCAAGGCATATCACTGCATCATATTTGCCTGAAGCAGCCATTTTGGAGGCAATAAGGGGAATTTCAAAAGCACCGGGAACCCATGCTATTTCAATATCCGTTTCCTCAACTTCATGACGCTTTAGGCAGTCCAGAGCACCACTTAACAGTTTGGCAGTAATAAATTCATTAAATCGTGCGGCTACCATTCCAATTTTAATCTGTTTGGAAACAAGATTTCCTTCAAATACTTTCATATTTTATTCTCCCTCATTATCATAATGCAAAATGTGTCCCATTTTTTCCTGTTTGGTTTTTAAGTAAAAAGAATCGTATAGATTAGCAGACATCTGTATTGGAATTCTCTCAATAATATCCATGCCAAAGCCGGAGAGTCCGTATACCTTATCCGGATTATTTGTCAATAGGCGAAGGGTTCTTACACCCAGATTTCTTAAAATCTGTGCACCAATATAGTACTCCCTCAAATCACCGTCAAAACCCAGAGCGAGGTTGGCTTCCAGGGTATCCATTCCTTCGTCTTGCAAGGCATATGCCCGCAGTTTATTTACAAGGCCAATACCCCTGCCCTCCTGGCGCATATAGAGTAGGATACCTCTGCCTTCCTGTTCAATCTGTGAAAGAGCAGCAGCCAGCTGTTGACCGCAGTCACATCGCATGGAACCAAAGGCATCCCCGGTAAGACATTCAGAATGAACACGGCAAAGAAGATTTTCTCCTGTACCAATATCGCCTTTTACAAGAGCAACATGGTGTTCGCCGTTTAACTTATTCACATAACAATATGCTTTAAAATTACCATATTTGGTGGGCATTTCACTAATAGAGGTCTGTGCTACCAGTTCGTCATGCTTCTTTCGGTATTCCTGTAAGGCAGCTATGGTTATGAATTTCATATCCCATTTCTCTGCAAGGGTTATCAGGTCAGGGATACGCATCATAGTACCGTCCTCCTGCATGATTTCACAGCACAATCCACATTCTTTTAATCCTGCCAGGCGCATCAGATCCACTGTTGCTTCTGTGTGACCGCCTCGTTCCAATACACCGTTACGTTTAGCAAGTAAGGGAAACATATGGCCGGGTCTGCGGAAATCTTCAGGTTTTGCATTTTCCTCTATACACTTCATAGCGGTGAGGGAACGTTCCACTGCGGAAATTCCTGTAAGGGTATTAACATGATCCACGGATACGGTAAAGGCAGTACTATGATTGTCGTTATTATCTTCAACCATCTGCGGGAATTCTAATTTCTTGCACAGCTCTTCACTCATGGGCATGCAGATAAGCCCTTTTCCGTAGGTAGCCATAAAATTAATATTTTCTGTTGTAGCAAATTCGGCAGAACAGATAAAGTCTCCTTCATTTTCCCGGTCTTCCTTGTCGGTAACAAGTATTATTTTACCTTTGCGAAGAGCTTTAAGAGCTTCTTCAATCGTGTTATACTGAAACATATTTACCTCCATTCATATTGCTGCTATACAATGATAAGCTACAAAATAAGCTAACTTTTTAAAAGCCATATTTGTTTAAGAAATCCCTTGTGATACTCCTGTGATTATCCCGGGGAGGGGAGTTTAACAACAGTTTTTCAAGGTATTTCCCTACAAGGTCGTTTTCCAGATTCACAGTATCACCGATTCTTTTGTGAGAAAGAATGGTAGAGCTTGCTGTGTGAGGTATGACAGACAGTTGAAATTCCGCTGCGTTAACTGTTACTACCGTCAAACTGATGCCATCCACTGCGATAGAGCCTTTTTCAAC
>DJJW01000069.1:16855-26850 GCA_002434335.1 Lachnoclostridium sp. UBA6558
TCTGCCTTAAAAGTATTTTTGTCGATGTCAGAAGCTGTAAGACATACACCGTTTACGGAAATACTGTCTCCGATGTGTAGATCTTCAAAGACTATTTTACCCTCTATAAAGAGAATAAAAGACTCAGAACTTTGCCGCAGTTCCTTAAGCATACCAATTTCTTCAATGATTCCGGTAAACATACTGAACCTCACTTTCAATGAGAATATCCTCCTCCAGGAAGGTAATAGAAGGGTTCACTAAAGAATAAGCCTGTGAGGGGCTAGCCATACCGATTCCTGAGACGGGTGATTTTCGCTTCGTACCTCCTAAGAGTTTCGGAGCAATATAAGTCTGTACTTTGTTGACGATGTTACTCTGTAAGGCGGACCAATTAAGGAGGCCGCCGCCTTCTAGCAAAATACTGTCAATCTCCTTCGCACCTNNATCTGTTTTTCCTTATCTGAACAGGAGGTAGCCAGGAGGGTAGGAACTTCTTTTGCGGTTTTTACAATTTGTGACTGAAAGGGTGTTCTTAAATTGGTATCACAGATGATTCTTATAGGATTTCTACCTTTGGCTAAGCGGCAGGTAAGCAAAGGGTCATCTGCTATCACCGTACCCACACCTGCCATAACAGCCTGGTATCGGTGGCGGTCCTCGTGTACCCTAAGACGTGCAGCTTCCCCTGTAATCCACTTAGATTTTCCCGTATAGGCAGCGGTTTTGCCATCCATGGTCATTGCGTATTTCATTACCACATATGGTTTTTTTGTTCGTATGTAATGAAAGAAAACTTCATTAAGCCGGTCACACTCAGTTTGTAAAATACCCTCCAGACACTCGACACCATGGCTGCGAAGCAGTTCAATTCCTTTCCCGGAAACCAAGGGATTAGGATCTTTGCTGCCAATCACCACTTTTTTGATACCACTTTGTAAGATGGCATCCGTACAGGGAGGTGTCTTACCATAATGACAGCAAGGTTCCAGGGTTACATACAGCGTAGAGCCAGTCGGTGACTGGGTACAGCTTGTAAGTGCATTTCGTTCTCCGTGGAGACCACCGTATATTTCGTGATAGCCCTGACCAATAATCTGCCCTTCCTTAACGATAACAGCGCCGACCATAGGGTTTGGATTTACGAAACCTTTGCCTTTTTCTGCCAGTTGTAATGCATAAAGCATATATTCTCTGTCATCCATAGAATACCTCCAAATAAGAAAATGCCTTGAACACAAAATTCAAGGCATTTTCAGCAGGCTTCTTTCCTGACCTTGCCATTATTACAATAAAAAAGCTCTGAAATGAAAATTCATTTCAGAGCGGCAATGTCAATTTAGCACAATATACTGTGCAGATACTGCTATATCTTCTTTCATCCAGACTTTACTGTCGGCTTCGGAATTACACCGAATCATGCCTTGCGGCTCGTGGGCTTTACCACCGGTAGGGAATTACACCCTGCCCTGAAGATTGTATTCAATTGCATTCATAATAATACGAAGATAAATAATTGTCAATAGCTGATTTATATCTGTCAAATTATTCATATTTAAAGGATAAGTTACAGGCAATGCAGATAACATGCAAATGAATTGTATAGGAAGTGCTTGGGCGGAAAGAATATGATAATGATTGCTTATAAGTTATAAACATTTATATCAAATATAGCATACATAACCGGTATTTATACCAAGTAAGAAACTGCCGGAAGAATTAACATGTGGTACTTCCAGGATAATGAGTAAGGAGAGGTTAGATAACCATGCCAAAAATAATATTAACAACAGAAAGCGGTTGTGATCTACCGGAAGAGTATGTAAATAAATACAATATTCTAAGGGTGCCTTTTAGTATAAACTTTCCTGATAGAACAGTATATGACGGTCAGATACCCATACAGGAAATTTATGATTTTTATGAGCAAACCAAAAAAATACCGAAAACCAATGCAGTAAGCCCTTTCCAATATACCGATTTTTTTGAAGATATTTCCGATTTATATCCGGAGTGTGAGATAATCCATATCGGTTATTCCTCGGCCTGTTCCTCCTCTTACGGCAATGCTGTTCTTGGTATAAAAGACTGCAAGAGTGCGAAGGTACACCTCCTTGATTCGAAAAATGTATCAGGTGGACTAGGGAATTTAGTTCTGAAGGCAGCTGAAATAATAGAAGACAATACAGAGGATTCAGCGGAAGAACTGCTGAAAAAGATCAGCCCTTATGTGAATAAAGTTCAGACCTCCTTTATACCGGATACGCTGGATTTTTTAAGAGCAGGCGGAAGGGTATCCAACGGAACAGCAATTGGTGCTGCTATTTTGAAAATTAAACCAAGAATTGACATTATAAACGGAGAACTTTTAGCTGCAAAGAAATACAGAGGAAGTATGCATAAGATTATTTCCCGCTTTGCGGAAGATTTTATGGAGGGAAGGAATTTCGACAAAAGAGAAGCCCATATCATTTATTCCAGAGGAACAGAGGAGAGTGTTCTAAAGAAACTGCAGGAATGCTTGTATAACCATGGTTTCCAGCAAATTAAAATCAACATAATCGGCTGTGTTATGACGGTTCATAGCGGTAGAGGTGCTGTTGGTATATCAGCTGTGGAAATCTGAAGCAAAGTTGTGTTATATCCTGTTCTTGAGAAAGAGATTAAGAAAGCGGCAAGGTGCCTCCGGGCATGTGCCGCTTTCTTGTGTATATACCAGTGATTTCCTTTGCTGTCTGGTTCCACTGGTGCTTTTAAGGTTATACCATTTATGGTTCCTTCAATCATGACCATGCCACGGGGGCAGAGAGGGAGGCTCCTATTTCACAGTAAATAAATTGGAATTTTTTGTTATATAATTACCCTTCTTATCTGTGAATCTTACATAGACTCTGCCATTAAATCCTTTCTGGATTGTAACCGAATTCCCATTCATCCATTTTCCTTTTTGACCGTTATCCTCTAGCATGTATTGAATGGATTCTTTACCGCTGGCTCCAAAATCAGCAGTAAAATTAAGGAGCAAGGGAGACTTTACGGTAGTATTTCCACTCTTAGAACCCCAATTTACAAATTTGATGTCCTTAGCCTTGGATGTGATCATTGTATTAATGGGCTGCTTTGAAACATAACTGAATCCGGTTGTTTTCTTAGTTGTCACATTGCCGGCACCATCAGTAAATCTTACATATACACACCCTATGTAATCCTTCTTGATTGTTACTGCAGTTCCATTTGTCCAGGATTGTTCCGGGTCAAATTCCTTTCCCCTTGGGACCAGCATATATTCTGTCTTCCCATGGTCACTGATACCGAAATCTGCATAAAATTGCAGTGTTACGGGACCGGAAGCTTTCTTAGAATAAGTATCCTTCACATATGTATCCAAAAGATTGATTCCTGAAACATTAGATACTACTTTACAGTTCTCAGGAGCTGTTGCATCCAGAGTAAAACCCTGCGTTTTACGAATCATTGTATTGCCAAGCTTATTCACAAATTTTACATAGATACAACCCATAAAATCTTCATTTAGAATCAGCTCATTTTTACTTAATTGAACCCATTCTACATTGCCCACATTATTAAAAAGATCTGCTGGTGCTAAAGCATACTCAATCTTTTCTAAAGAACTTATTCCATAATCTGCATTAAATACGATTGGTAACGTACCACCTAATAGTAACTCATAATCTTCATCATCATATTCATTTTCAATTGTTAGGCTGTTCCCTGGAATTGCAGCACTTGGATTAGATAAGTTCTTTGTCTCTGCAGTGTGACTTCTGATACTCTTTCCGGTTAATATATCAATGGTATCACCTGCATAAGAATATGGTGTTTTATCTACTGCTATTTCTTTTCCGTCACTTACCATAGTGATGGTGCCTGAAACATCGGTGCGGTAGATATCGGTATTCTCTAACTTCTTTAAGGTGGTAATTCTTGGGAAACGTGCCGGTGCATTTTCATCACAGGATATTACGGAAATAGAAGGATCTACTGCATTTAAGAATTCCTGAGTGGTTGAAGTCAACGCACTGTGATGTGCCACCTTTAATACATCTGATTTTAAATCATATCCTTTATCAAGCATTTCTTTTTCTGATACACTTTCTGCATCGCCGGTAAACAGGAAGGAGTTCTCACCATTTACCACCTTAACGACAATGGAATTGTCATTATAGCTTGCGTAATCACTTCCATTCGGAGCCATAAAGGTTACAGTCGCTGACCCAAGCATAAAAGATTTTCCCATAACAGGTGTAATCGTCTTAAGATTCTTGTTCTCGACAGCAGCAATAAAATTAGTATAAGAGGGGTCTGGGAAAGAGGTATTTGTCATAATTAAATTACCTACCTCGAAATTCTTGATTACATCAATCAGTCCGCCAATATGGTCTTCATGTTGATGGGTAGCTAATATATAGTCAATCTTTTTAATATTCTTGGATTTTAGAAAATTAGTTACTGTAGGTCCCGCCATTATAGGACCCCCATCAATTAACATGTACTTTCCGTTGCTTTCAAGTAATGCTCCGTCACCCTGCCCTACATTGATAAAGGACACTGTTAGATTATCTTTTTCCATAGCACTTACTGTTATGTTTTCCAGCGTTGAAAACATAACAGTAAGGAATAGGAAAAGGTAACTGAATAACTTAAAGGAGTTTATTTTTTGTTTGTACCTCTGTCTTTTTTGTATCATACTTCTACCTTTCTTTGACTGCATTAACCACTATCCTTTTAAAGCACAAAAATGTGTGTACCTCTTTATACCTTAAAATATAATAATAATAGATATACTATTGAATGTAAAGTGCAGAAGGATACATTGTCGAAATTGAGAGGTGATTGCCTCCCACAAAGTGGAACATTCCAACCCGGCACAAGCAGTTTTCAAACATGTTTCAAAGGTTGTTTGTTTTTGTCAAGTTCAATAATACGCATTTAAATGAAAGCAGTATCATATAAATAGTCTTACATCTTACCTTTTCTATACTGTATAGATAAAATATTAATATTTTTATTAAAAACAGTCATAAATAAGAAATCAACCGAATAAATATAAAGTTAAATAATACCAATGCTTGTCTTATAAATTACAACAGAGATTTTTGTGTAATATTGAGGGGGTCTTAAAGAGAGCTGCCAAATAGTAGAAAGGGGGGCACAGGGTTAGCAGCAGCTATTTTTAACGATAAAGATGAGTAAAAGGAGGTAGTAAGAATGATTAAGGGAAAAGCAAGAAAGGTCGTTACCATGTTATTATTTTTTATCATGACCTTTAATTCGGTAACAGCTCTTGCAGAAAGTAAATATTCTCTTCCGGTAGCTTCCTTAAAGAAGGAACTGCATACCCAGTCTATGGATAAGATAGAGTCTGGATTCATTGACTCTGCATCGGATGAGGAACTTGTAGAAGCAATCATATACCTGAGTAGTCAGGTAGACAGTATGGGGGTAGCAAGCGAAGCTGAGGGAAAACTGTCATCAGCCTTAACACCGTATAACACCAAGCTTGAAGTAAGAAAAGAAGTAATCGGTGCTTTAAAGGATAATGCAGAGGATACCCAGCAGAAATTGCTAAAATACATAACCCAGGAAGAAAAGAAGAAAACAGTCACAGAGTATAAGCCTTATTACATTGTCAACGCAGTTTATGTAAAGGCAACCAAAAAAGTGATTGAAAACATTTCGTATATGAGTGAAGTTGAGAAAATATACGAAAATAAAATCGTGAAATTAGATGAGCCGCAGGTAACAGCGAACGAAATTCAGGCTAATGCTGACGGTGTAGAATGGAATATCGAGCGAATCAGGGCAGATGAAGTTTGGGGTCTTGGAGTAGATGGAACCGGCGTTGTTGTTGGAACCATTGACACAGGAGCTACCTGGACTCATCCTGCCCTGAAATTAAAATGGAGAGGATATAACCCAAGTGATCCCGCAAACCCCACTTCAGCAGGAAACTGGTATGACCCGGTGAACGGAAGCACTTTGCCGGTAGATGAAGCCAGCATACCCCATGGTACCCATGTCCTTGGTACAATTCTTGGACAGGAACCCGATGGAAGCAATAAGATTGGTGCGGCACCCGGTGCCACCTGGATTACCGCCAAAGCTTTTACCCCGGATGGAGGATATGATGATGATATCCTCTCAGCAGCAGAGTGGATGCTTGCTCCCGGGGGAGATCCTGCAGCAGCACCTGATATAATCAATAATTCCTGGGGCGGAGCTTCCGGTTTAGATGAGTGGTTCAGACCTATGGTTACTGCCTGGAGGGCAGCTGGTATCTTACCCATATTCTCTTCCGGTAATGAAAGAAACGCCGCAGCACCACCGGCTTCTGTCAGTGCTCCTGCTAATTATCCCGAAAGTTTTGCAGTGGGAGCTTTGGATATTAATAACGTAAGAGGAGATTTCTCAAGAAGAGGTCCTGGCCCTTATAACAATGTAAAACCGGATGTAATCGCTCCCGGTGTTAATATACGTTCCTCTGTACCGGGCGGTTACGAAGGCGGCTGGGACGGAACCAGTATGTCAGCTCCGGCAGTATCTGGAACAGCAGCTTTAATCCTGTCAGCAAATAGTTCCCTTTCCATTGAAGACGTAGAAGAATTGTTAAAAGATACGGCAATTCCTATAGAAGATGCCAATGATGCAGGAGATCCCAATTATGGCTACGGCTATGGCTTAATTGATGCCTTTGAAGCCGTATCAAGAATCGCAGGCGGTACGGGTACCATTGAAGGAAAAGTAACAGTGGAAGGAGAAGACCTTGAAAATCCTGTAATCCTTCACAACCAGGTAATCACAGAGACCTATTCCGGAGCCGGTATCCAGATACAGGCCGATATTTCAGATGATGTATCTGTTATCGACACAGAACTTCTGGTAAAACAAAGCGGAAAATCCTACTGGATTACCCTTCCTCTTACCAGGACCTCAGGAAATTATAAATCCGGAGTATATACCGGTACTATTCCGGATGATCTGGTAGCACAGCCGGGTTTTGTCTATAAGATAAAGGCCAGGGATTATGACGGTAATACAGTAGCAACAGGTGAATATGCAGTAGAGGTCAAATTCGGTGCAGTTCCTGACACCTACAGTACGGATTTTGAGAATTATCCTTCCGGCTGGCTCTTTGAAGGTGACTGGCAATGGGGCGAACCGGCAGCAGGAGTCGGACCTACGGCCTTAAGCGGTACGAAACTCATAGGGACGAACCTAAAAGGCAATTATTCTAACAGCGGTGACAGTATATTGGTGTCCGTACCCTTGGATCTTAGGGATACTACCCTTAAATTTGCTCAGTTTGAAGTAAATCAATGGTATGATATTGAAAACAATTATGATAAGGGTTTTGTATATGTAACAGCTGACCTCGGGGAAACCTGGAATCAGGTTGGACCCGTTATAACAGGCACTAAGACCAGCTGGAGCAAGCTGACCATAAACTTAAGCGAATATATAGGTTCTTCTGTTCCCGTATATATTGCTTTCCGTCTGGTTTCAGATACAAGTGCTTCTAAGGTCGGCTGGTATCTGGAGGATGCGAAATTTATCGCTACGGACAGAACCGCTCCTTCTGTACCTGCAAATTTAACCGGCAGTGTAATCCTTAATACCGCCGCCATAAACTGGTCTGCCGTATCAGATACTGATACAGCTGGTTACCGTGTCTACCGTTCGGATTCCCTTGACGGAGCATATGCACTATTGGCAGAGACTGCTGCAAATTCCTATGGGGATAACAGTATCGAGGCGCACAGAACCTATTATTACAAAGTTTCTGCTTTTGACTTTGCTGGGAATGAAAGTGGGTTGTCGCTGCCCTTAACCCTTGAGGTACAATCACTGGGGGACTATGTTTATTATGAAGATTTCGAGGACAATAACGGAGCCTTTTTAACCGGCGGTACCAATAATTCCTGGGAATGGGGAGTACCGGCATCCGGTCCGGGAACCGGATTTTATGGTGCCAAGGTTTGGGCTACCGGACTTTCAGCCAATTATCTAAACAGCAGCAGTTCCTGGATAGAATCTTCTAAAATCCAGTTGCCTGAGGATAAGATCAGCACGTTAAAGATTGGCCAGTGGTATGAATTTGAGAATAAATATGACAAGGGATATATCCAGATTTCTAAAAAAGAGGGGGACAATTGGTCGGCTTGGGCAGATTTGGCTCCCGGTGGTTATTATACCGGCGATGGAAAAGCCTGGACTAATACCGAGCTTCTACTGGATTCCTCCTATACGGGAAAAACCATAAAGATAAGATTTCTGCTTACTTCTGATACCTCACTTAATAAAGCCGGCTGGTATATCGATTATATTATGGTAAGTGCAGCAAATGCAGCAGCCTCCAGTATAAAATTACCGGATTACAAGGAGTCAGATAACAGCTTAAGTCTTAAGAAGAAAGAAATAGAAGTGAAACCTGTTAAAATGAATCTGAAAGAGAAGAACACAACGGTTACCAAGAAATATGAAACGGTAAGTGACGCTTCGGTTCAGGCCATATCCTCTGTAACTGCAGGTCTGCCTGCCGATGCGGTAGTAACCATACTGGAAACAGGAAGAAGCGCTAAAACCAATCCCGCTGATGGCAGATATACCCTAAAGCATGCGGTAAATGAAGGAGAAGACACCTGGACCTTACGAGCAGAAGCCTACGGATATTATCCGGCAGAAGCACAGATATATTTAACAGAGGACCAAACTGTTAAGAAGAACTTTGTGCTTACCGAAAAGCCGAAAGGAATCATAAAGGGTAAGGTTACGGACAGATATTCAGGAGAACCGGCAGCAAATGCAGTTATAAGGGTAAAAGAGGATTCAAAGCTTCCGGTTGTAACGGCAGATGCAAATGGTGAATTTCTTATTCCAGGTATTTACGAAGGCACTTATACCTTAAAGGTCATCGCAGACGGTTTTGAACCCGGAGAGGTCAGCGCAGTGGTAGCCGGTAATGAAACCACAGAAGTTACAATACCTCTTAAACGCTTTGTAGGTTATGAAGAAGAAATCGTTTATGACGACGGAACAGGTGAAAATGCACTGGTACTGAATGCGACAGGCAACGGATTGGCAATCAGAGTGACACCTGCACAGTATGGTAAAGTAAAAGGTGCTAATATCTTTTTCTGGGGTACTGATTGGCCGTCACCGGGAGGCAATCAAATCGGAATTACCATTTATGATACAGATACCAGCGGTAATCCGGTAAAATTAAATACTTCACCTAAGGTAGTAAATGTTGTTAGGGGAGAGTGGAATTACATTGATTTATCAGAATTTGGGTTTTCCACCAACAGAGATTTCTTTATAGCAACCTCACAGACTGCTGTGGGCACTGCCTCACCTGGTACCGGTATCGACGAAGACAGCCCTTATGCTGACCGTTCTTATCTGTATTCCGGTGATACCTTTACACCTATTGCAGAGGAGGAGGTAGCCGGCGGTTTAATGATTCGTGCAAGAATGGAATACTCCGTGGATACACCGGTTATCACCAACTTAGAGGAGGTCAGCTATACCAACCAGGATTCCATTCTGGTAGAAGGGACGGTGACAGCGGATGGTAAAGTCAATCTTTATGTGAATGGCAGTAAGACANNCAGCAGGTAACTTCGGTAAACAAATCCTTCCGTAAGGTAATTCCATTGACCGAAGAAGAAAGTATCATCACAGCAACTTCTGAGTTAGACGGAAAAGAAACAGAACCCTCAGCAGCCAAGAAAGTAATCAAGGATAAGCTGGCACCAGAACTCATTATTACCGCACCGGCAGATGGATTGGTAACAAATGAGAGAGTGGTAGATATTATCGGAACGGTCTTTGACCAGCATTTTAGCAAACTTGAGATTAACAATGAGATTGCTGTGGTACAGGGTGGAGCTTTCCATGTAGAAAAGATTGTATATGCAGGAGAGAATCTATTTACCATAAAGGCATATGATCAAGTGGGAAATGTCACCGAGAAACAAATAAAGGTTGTTGTGAAG
>DJJW01000038.1 GCA_002434335.1 Lachnoclostridium sp. UBA6558
TAAATAATATTAAAATAAAAAAAAAAAAAAAAAAAAAAAAAAAAAAAAAAAAACCACCCCCGCCAGTCATCGTCCGTCTGAAATTAACCTTCACCCTCTGTTTACCATACGAAGTATATTTTTCTTGCTATTTTTATCAAAAACGAATAAAATGAAAAAGACAAAAGCATAAGGAGGTTTTATTATGGAAAAATGGTCCTTACCTTTTTCCCTGGATTCCTTTCTGAGAATGTCAATTGCACCCTTATTCAGGGGCGGTATGATAAGAACGGAACCGGAAGCTGCCTATGCTGATTGTATCAGAAAACCTATCAGTCTTGACCGGAATATTACGGCGGGAACTAAACGAATTTTAATGCTGTGGAATTTAGTTTCTGCTGTTATGCCCTGGCATAGACAGCACCTATATAGTGAGCGCTGTTATGCCATAAGAATCCATGAGGGAATCTGGCAGACAGCGTTTTTTAATTTATATTATATTTTATGAATTAAAAGGCACTGGACTGGGACAATCAGCAAGGAACATATTTCAATTAAAAAAGACACATAATATGCATTAGAATCGGAGGAAGATTTATGAGAGAGAGAAAAGGAGTAAATACATTTAAACTGACACAGTTGGCATTGCTGACAGCAATTGTACTGCTGATGGCTTTTACGCCTATTGGATATATTAAAACCTTAGGACTTGAGATTGCACTGATTGTTATACCTGTAACAGTAGGAGCTATCGTACTTGGACCTGCCGCAGGAGCCTTCCTTGGCGGAGTATTTGGTATCACGAGCTTTCTGCAATGCTTCGGTTTAAGCGCCTTTGGTGCGGCACTGCTTAGTATCAACCCTGTAGGAACCTTTATTGTATGTGTTATCCCCCGTATCCTAATGGGGTGGTTTTCAGGACTTTTATTTGCGGCACTAAAGAAAGGCAAGACAAAAACAATTGCGTATCCTGTTGCCAGTTTGGCTGGCCCCTTATTAAATACCCTGTTATTTATGACAACGCTACTGGCTTTCTTTTACCGAACTGATTTTATTCAGGGTATTGCTGATACCCTTGGAACGGGAAATGTAATCCTGTTTGCCGTAGCTTTTGTAGGCGTTAATGGTTTGGTAGAGGCAGCTGCCTGCTTTGTTCTTGGAACGGCCATTGCTGCCGCACTGGGAGCAGTTAACAGAACCACCAGCAGAGCATAACCCTGCAATATAAGCTGAATATTCATTTTATCTTTACTGGTTATAAAGCTTTATTAAATTTTTACCTGGAAGAGGTAATTGATTAACTTATATTGAGCTACTCAGATTTCTAAGGAAAAGACACATCAGGCATAGGAGGAAGAGCCTGGTTGCACAGCCAGGAAAAAGCTGCTTCAAAATGGAGGTCATCCTCTTTCGAACGCTTTTTCATGGTTCCGATGCGGCCGCCGGCTCTTCTTTGTTTTTTGGCAAGATGGCGTTCAAACATCATTAAATCTATATTTTCTTCCGTGTAATATTTTCCGTTTTGATTAATGGCATACGCCTTTTTACCCAAAGCCATGGAAGCTACGCCATAATCCTGGGTAACAACGATATCTCCGGCCTCTGTACGGTTAATCAGAGCTATGTCTACAGCATCCGGAGCCTTGCTGACCTGGATTACCTCACAATAATCGGATTCCAGTATATGACTGGTATCGATAACCATCAATACCGGAAGTTGATAACTTTTGGCTACTTTAACGATTATATTCTTTACAGGGCAGGCATCTGCATCAACTAATATTTTCATATATTCTCCATTCTTATAACAGTTATATAAGTTGAATTCTAGTATTCCTATTATGTAAAAAAACATAATAATATTTTGATTGATTCAACCTGTAGGAACACTGCTTATCTGCATTTTTCCAAGGAAGGAACACTTCTTATCTACATATTATACCACGGTTGTACTGCCAATATGACAAGTTTAGTAGCATAAAACGATACAAATAAAAACCCCTTCCCAAAAGGGAAGAGGAAGCATNNTCAGTCAGTAATACGAAAGCTGTGGTAGTATGTTAATACAATCCCAATGTGCTTACTCCGTTAGTGTAACCACTGTCATGGAATGATTAATATGAGGTAAGATTTTCTCTGTTAAATCTCTGGTCTTAATCTTAAGACTGGTAGTATTAATACAGGGATGACAGCCAAAATACTCGTCTTTTAAAATATCCTCATCAATTAACAGCTGAACCTGGTTATTTTTATCGTTCATCAGGCCTAATACACTGACAGAGCCCGGAGTAATATCTAAATATTCTTCCATATAGGAAGATGGGGCAAAAGACAATCTGGGGCTGTTAATCTGCTTTCCTAATTCTGAAGTGCGGAATTTTTTGTTACCAGGCATCATTAAAAGATAGAATTTGTTTTTCTGCGCATTGCAAAGAAATAAATTCTTACAGATTTCTATGTCTAAAAGACGGTCAATGTCATTACAGGCTTCAATGGTTGGTGTTACATCATGGTCTAACCGAACAAAAGCAACCTCCAGTTTCTCGAGGAGGTCGTATACCCTCATTTCTTTTTTTAAACGTCCGGCAGGAGCAGGTTTACAAGTATACATAACAGGATCAATGTAAAAGTCGTTCATAACTACCTCGTATTTCTAATATGATACTGCATTATCTATGACGGTTTGTATACAGACACAGAACTGCTAGTCCTGTAAGTGTTGGTAGATTATCTTTTGATAGTTTAACACGTTAAAATAGAAATGTAAATCATGTTATAGCCAGAAATAAAAAAACAAGTTACACGAATATATTAGAGGCTATGTTTAAGAATACTGTTGGTATTGACACATTTTAAATGACCTCATTTGAGGTTCATTTAAGTCATCTTCTAAGAAGATTGTGAAGCAAATTAGCCTCCTTAACAACAATACATTAAACAATTTTAAGTTCATGCTTAGCCATTTATTCGTAAAAACTTCTTTCTTATATTAAAATAAACAGCAGTTGAAACTAAAATGCCAATTAAAGATGCAATCATATCATTATTATCCCATACCCCTAACTTAAAGACGACATGCAAATATTCTATTAATGAAAAGACTATAATATTGAGTGCATTGACTAACCATATAAACATCGGTTTATTGATTGAATCAACTCCTAAAAAAGGTACTATATAGAATATACCTACTAAAGTAAAAAGACTACTGGGAATAAGATTAGGTGAAGTTCCTGCAAATAAAGTAATATATTTATTGTCTAACTTATACAAGTTCTCCCTGAGCATGTACACTATTAAAAATAAAACACATATAATAATTATTACTTTTCTTAAAGTTTTATATGGTTGGCTATTAAAAAAGTTTCTGTTTGCTTTACTTAACCTCAAATTATTAATTTTACTCACCTCCAATTCGATTCATATTTTTTTACAATTGCGCACTAATCTAATTATACAGAATAAACATGTAGATTTCAAATATTTGGAACAATTATATTCTTATTAGACTCAGTACAGAGAATAGCTTCATCCTCAATTCTGTCTTTTAAAGAGCAATGTCTTTCTTTTTCACCCATAGGAAACAGAGCCAAATTAGAAAACAAGTTACACAGATAGAATGCAAATTAAATTGTTCAGAAAAATAGTAAATACGTTATTCAGAGCGTAAACATAGTAAGTTACACAGATGGCGTGGTAAGGAAGGCATCTGAATGGGGAATAAAGTAAGCGGGTTGTTAATATCTAATTTGTTATGCTATAATGAACTGCGCAGAAGGAATTCTAATATAAGAGTTTACATAGAGTCAGATTAAAAGATATACTGCTAGATTACAGAGGTTCATAGGGACGGAGGAATGATTTTGGGTCATATACTTGTTGTAGAAGATGAAGATAGTATCAGGGATTTAATCGGAATGAATCTGATCATGGTAGGCCATTCATGGGTTGGGGCTGCTGATGGGAAGGAAGCCATTGCAGCATTGAACAGCAACGCTTTTGACTTATGCCTGTTGGATGTAATGCTTCCGGGTGTTGATGGTTTTAATCTCCTGGGTCAATTTCAAGAGGCTAGGGTTCCTGTAATCTTCCTTACGGCAAAGAGTGCTCTGGCTGACAGGGTAAAAGGATTGAAGCTTGGTGCCGAAGATTATATAATAAAACCTTTCGAAACGCTGGAATTACTGGCACGGATTGATGTAGTCCTTCGTAGAAGCCCGAAAGAAAAAGAGGTATTCAGCTGCAAAGATATTGAAATACGTCTAAAAGAACATTTGGTGCTAAAGAATAACAGTGAAATTGAATTAACTGCCCAGGAGTATGCCTTATTGGAAGTTCTGGTCAGGAACAGGAACCTCGCACTAAGCAGGGAACAATTATTATCTGCGGCGTGGGGGTATGATTATATCGGAGAGACCAGGACGGTGGACATGCACATTCAGAGACTTCGTAAGAAACTCGAATGGGAGGAGGTTATTAAGACCGTCTACAAACTGGGCTACAGACTGGAGGTTCCCAAAGAATGAAATTATGGCTGAAAATTTTCCTGAGTATTCTAATACTGTCACTATCCAGTTTATTCATAAGTACCTTCTTTGTTATAGGGAAGAATCATGAAAATAATTTAAGCAGGGAGCAGGAGCGGTCCTTAAATGAATTGGAATTAATAAAGATTTCCTTGGAGAGTAATGTAGACTTTGCAGTGTCTTCTAAAGAAGCAATCACGGCTCTGATCAGCAGATACGGAGAGTATTACGAGCAGAAGGGCATCGGGCTGCTTCTGTATCAGAAGGAGGGATATCTGTATAACCGGCTTGATAGCCTTGAAGCATCCGAATATGAAGCTTTATTGTCCGTAAAACCGGATAATAAGATGGTTCAGGTATTAAGTGGAGATGATGGGAAATACATACTGGTATCCGACCTGTTGTCGGAAAAAAGTAATACAGTATTACTCTACAGCCGTAATATCAATGAAATATATGCTTCCAGGAATCAGAGCATCCGGCTGACGTTATACCTGTCAGTTATCCTGTCTCTGCTGCTTGGGATTTTCTCCTATGTCTATACCCGTCTCATAACCAGGCCGTTTAAAAAACTTCGGGGAAGCGCAGCTATTATAGCGGAGGGGAATTACAGTATAAGGCTTGAAGAAACAGATAAGGAATTTGCTCCGGTTGCAGCAGCCTTTAATCAAATGATTGAAAATATCGCACATCATACCAGGGAGTTGGAAAACCGTGCAAGAGAGCGGCAGGAGTTCATTGATGACCTGTCCCATGAAATGAATACACCCTTAACCTCAATTCAGGGGTATTCAGAATTTCTGCTGACAGCAAATGCAACAGAAGAGCAAAGATATCTTGCAGCTCAGAGTATTCATAAAGACGCCAAACGGATGCGGGAAATGTATACAAAGCTGATGAACTTAACCTTTATCAGAGAACATGCCATGGAAACCGAGGAATTTTCAGTAGATGAACTAGTGTACAGCGTCAAGGAGAGCCTTTTTTTATCCTTTAAAGAACAGGGGATTCAATTTATTACTGAGAATCAGCTAAAAAAGATGAGAGGAGATAAAACCCTTCTGGAAATGCTGCTGACGAATCTGCTCTATAATAGCCAGCAAGCTACGGGCAGAGGTGGCAGAGTCATATTCAGTGCTTATATGGATGGGACTATACCCACCTTTCAGGTGGAGGATAACGGTTGTGGCATACCAAAGGATAAAATCAATGAGATAATAAAACCTTTTGTCCGTGTAGATAAATCCCGGTNNGCGGGCTTGGGACTTGCATTGGTTCAACGCATAACGTCCCTGCATCAGGCGAAACTGATTATTGAATCGGAGTATGGAAAAGGAACCCGGGTTATCGTACAGTTCCCGGAGACAGTAGTTGCAGCTGTTTGGGAAAGCCAAATATAATTTACAACTCTGTTACAAGTTGGTAGATACTCTGTTAAATCCGCAGTCTAAAATAAAGGCATAATAAATGTTCCTGGAACTGAGGAAGAAGTTGACACATTCATAAGAACCGGGAGCTTTATTAAGGATTGGAGGAAAGAATATGAAGAAAGCTATAGTAACCACTTTATTTCTGGCAGTTGCCATCAGCATGTCTGCCTGCAACAAGGCTGAGGTAGAAAAAAAACCAGTTATTATTGAGGACACTGCCCAGTTACAGTTGGAAGATCCATCTGCCTTGACAGAATCTGAAGATAAGACTGTAACAGCTGGAAAAAACAATGAAAAGGCTGATGAAGATACGGCTGCAGAGGAAACCAGGGGCGAACCCTCAGAGGCAGATGTGGAAAATAACAAGGCTGCTGAAGCTAAAGCAGCCACTGAAGCAGAAGAAGAGCGCATCAATCCAGTGGAAGAAGGACCAGAGGAAAGTGCGGAAGCTGTCCGTATGGACGGAGTTTTAGAAGCCAAATCAGCAGCAAGGGAAATTTCAGAAACCGATGAAACTATGACCGTACGCATTGAAGGTACAGAGGAAAGGGTTCAGGGGAAACGTTATAAAAGTAAGCAAGGGTATGAAATAGTATACGATTCTGAGAGATTTAAAAGGGAAAGCCAGGAGAATACAGATAGTTTTCTTGCTGAAAATCCGGATCCCACAATATATCCCTATATCTATGTTAATATCAGTCGATTAGAGGATACCACCGTAGAGGAATATTCCAAAGAACTCTACAAAAGGTTATCCAATGAAAACAATGGAAGTGTAAGTATATCAAAATTAACGGAGAAGGGACAGGATTCCAGTAAGGACGTACAGGTAACAGTACAAACAGGGCATAATTGGGATTCAGTGATACGCAAATATCGTGTGATTGGTGAAGCAGATAAGGTCTTTCTAATTGAAACACAATACTATCTGGAGGCAGAAGAAGGTTATGGTGCCAGAATACAGGCTATGGTCGATACTTTCTATATTCCGTAATTCATCTGAATAAGAAAAATGAAATGCAGAAGAAGAGCCCCTTTTCCGTACAGTACAATTTTAGAGTGAAGGAAAGGGGATTTTCTTCTGCGAAAATTTATGGGAATTAGCAGCTTTGTGGTATATTATTTTGGCAAACTGCGTAAGTAAATCCTGTTTCCGTCTGGATCTAGAAAACTCATATTTCGGGCTCCCCAAGGGCGAGTTTCCGGCTTGTCTATTATTTTCGCGCCTGTTTCCAGCAGTCTGGCGTATTCCTTATCCACATCCTCAACAGTAAAAGCAATACAAATATTTTTATTATTGTTGTCCTTTCTTGTACCGTCGTTATAAATTGTAAGCATGGTTTCTTCAGAAATAATAGTTTGATGAACTTCATCACTGCTGCCATTTTGGACCTCCAGCAGAAATTTATAAAAGTCTGCAAGTCTGACAACATCATTTGTTAATAAACCAACTTCGCCTAAACGCATAACTTATCTCCTTTGCATAATTATTTTCGTACTGTTTGGTTAGTGAAACAATTTTATTAATAACTTCCGGTAATTATAGAATAGGTACAAATTACTTATATCGTATATAGGGAGAGCTATATTTAAATTTTGTTTTTCCTTTTATTACAACTAAATTATAAAATAAGGACAGGAAATAATCAATTATCCTTTCGCTAACTTATTGAGAAAAACTTTACCCATCCCAAAGGAGTCCGATAAATTTACCCAGCCGGATATTCTCTCATATGCTGAAGCAAATTAATACCTATTAAAAAGCTGAACAATCGTAAACACCATACGAAGTGTTCAGCTTTTACGATTAACCCCTATTAACCTATAATTAACCATTGCATAATTATATTTATTGTATTACAATAAATATATATTGAATATAGTGAAAATACAAACGTTATTCAATAAATTAAATAGTAAAAAAGTAAGCCGGGACTCAATAGTAACACGAGAT
>DJJW01000043.1:0-127247 GCA_002434335.1 Lachnoclostridium sp. UBA6558
ACACTTATATACTAACACCATTGTTTGTTTATGGTTTTCATATTCCAAAAAAATTTGCACCTTTTGTTTTGTCGTTTTATAAATAAATAGCTTAAAACCAAAATTACTTTTCTTTCTTATATTGTCGTTTTATCTTATATAATAATCTTTTGTTACGCATACAATTCAAATTACAATTTATCAACCAACAACTTGGAATTGTTCGCTATGATTAGTTCGTAGTTGTAAAAGAATACGAGTTAAAGGCTATGCTCATTTTGCGGTGCTAAGCATTAGAATAATGTATTAAATCAAGTTCAAAATTGTTTCGCTTAAATCCATTTTCTTCTATATGTGTTTGTTTTAATCCAATTTTCATTAATACAGCTGCACTTGCTGGATTTTCAGATACTGCTTCTGCTTTAAAAATGGCATTTGGGTATTCGTTCAAAACATAATGCATAATTGCACTCGCTGCTTCGCTTGCATAACCACAGCCCCAGTGAACTCGAGATATTTGATAATAAAGCCCATAAACAAAATTTCCTTTATCCATACAAATGCAACCAGCCATACCAATAGCTTTATTATTTAGCAGAATCACAAAACGGTCTATGAAGTCTTTGTCTGTCCGATTTATCTGATGTTCAATTAAGCTAATACATTCATCAATGGTGGTCAATAAAGGTGTAAACGTATATTTTATTACTTCAAAATCGCTCCATAATTCAAAGAAATCATTTGCGTATTTAACATCAAACCCAACCATTTCAAGCCGTTTTGTTTTCAGCATATTACACCTCCAAATATATACAAATACTTCGCAACCTCTAACCAAAAGGGTATAAAATAGTCAAGCCCCAAAAATGACCCATCTTTCATTATATAATCTTTTAACTTTTAACATATCATGAATCTAATATCCAAGCTTTTCATGTATTAAAATAACTTCATATTCACTCCCTGTAGGTTTCTCCCATAGTACAGAAAAATTTCTGCATATTCTCTGCGGGCTTTTACAATCATAACACTTATCACCCTTTATCGCACATGGCGTTTTTACTCCTAAACGTTTGGCATTAAGGGGGGCAGCAATATTTCTTGCTCTATCTAAGGCCTCTTCATAACTTGAAGCTATTTTATTTTCACCAATAATTAAATAAACTTTATCATGTCCAAAACTGATTGCAGATACCCGATTTCCAGTATTATCTATATTGATGATTTCTCCTGTTTCAGCAATTCCATTTACCGAGGAAATATAAAAATCTGACAGATTTGCTCTCTTTCTTGCCTCCATGACACTCATGTTTTCAGGTAATCGCATATGCCAATACACATCATTATGAGACACCAGTGCATCATACAGTTTCATTTCTTCTACAGTAACTGAACCTCCAATTCCAATAGTTCTTTCACTCAGTTGATTAGCTAAATGCTCAGTTGCTTCTTCGGCATCATTAAATTCACTTACAGTATATCCCAAGCGCTCTAAGCTATTTTTGAGTTTTGTAAATTCCATTATTGTGGTGCTCCTTTTCATACTAGTTTTCTTTTTTATTAAAATACAATATGGTTGGCAGCATAATCCCAAATTTTAAAATCCCCTGCAAATTGGAAATAGTCTATTAAAATTTGTATTTATTTAATCATCTCCTTTACAAGCCTTCTCCCAATACATTTCTGGTATATCTGGCCAATTACAAAATCCTTTATCTTCATTACAATATTTCATTGCTCTCGCCAATACGCTCCCATGAGATATTTTACCACAAAGAGCATGTCAAAAAAACTCTGCATACCAGAGATTCCTGACGTGCTCTTCTCATTTATTAGATTAAATCGGGAGCCTTCCCTCGTACATGATAGAAAGTTCACCATACACTTTACCCCAGTTTCTCAGAGGCATAGTCCATTCTTTGTTGGCTCAAATGTAGCTAGGTAAAGGGCTTTTAGAAGTGATGTATCGCTCGGAAAGACACTCCTCTGGCGATTGAGTTTAATCTGGTCTCCAACCTTTAATAGCGAATTGTCCCCTGGTATGTGTGTTCACTTCCTGAATCCATTCAATTTCGTTGTTTGCCTTTGTAGCCAACAGCTGATTAGTGGTTCCTGATTGGTACAGTGAAGCATTGATAACCCACCATTTTGTAGCAATTACTGCACGTTTTAGATCTTCTTCAAGTCGCATTGCTTCATAAACTGGTGTTACCTCTGGTAATGTGATGATTATCACCTCTGTTTCATTCGCATTTCGTAATCTTGGTAGTAATTTTTTAACTGAATCAGGTATATCTCCTTGTGTACGCATCACTTCACGGTGATAGTTTTGAGTAGAATCCAGGAGTAATAAGGTATGCCCGGTTGGTGCTGTGTCAATTACGACAACATCATCATTATCAGCCCTCTCAACAATCTCAGCAAAAGCCCTGAAAACAGCAATTTCCTGCGTACACGGAGAACGTAAATCTTCTTCTATATAGGCAATATCATCTTCTGACATTGTCTCTCTTGCTTTTGCAAGAACCTCTGCTTGATATTTCATCAGCTCTGCTTGTTCGTCTATATGACTTAAACTGATATCATTACTTTCACTAATAATAAATTTCAAATGTGCTGCAGGATCAGTTGAAGCCAGATGTACTTTCTTCCCTTTTGCGGATAGTCCCAATGCAAGTTCTGCAGCAATGGTGGTTTTCCCGACCCCACCTTTTCCCATTGTAAATATTACTTTTTTATCCGTCTGATATAAATCTTCAACAATATCGTTAATCTGCAAGACTCTTGGTAGATTAATAGATTCATTCTTAAGGATGTAGTGATCTGAGGTGAGTAATGATCTTAAATTCTCTATTCCGGTAATGTTATAAGCCCTAAGTGGTATTTGATAGCTTTTAAGCTTTTTTAGATTTTCTGGCATTTCTTCTATTGCATTTTGCTGCTTAGAAAAAAAGTTCTCTGAAACACTATCATCATAAGAGGGGAACACACCATTCATGATTAATACTTGATTATTAACACCAATGTCCGCTAGTTCATTAGAAGCTCTCTCCGCCTCTTTTAAAGGTACCCGCTCTGGCCGAGAAACAAGAACTAAAGTAGTTAAATTCATGTCTGATAATGTCTCGACAGCTCTTTTGTATATATCTTTTTTACTCTCCAATCCTGAAAGCTGTCCAAGGCAGGAGGCACCATGGGTGCTTTCGCTAATGAAATTGCTCCAGGCTGAAGGGAGTTGCAACATTCGAAGAGTGTGTCCGGTTGGAGCCGTGTCAAATATGATATAGTCATACTCTTCCTGCAACATTTCATTTGCCATAAAATTTGTAAACTCATTAAAAGCAGCGATTTCTACCGTACATGATCCTGACAGCTGTTCTTCCATATTTTTTATTACAGCATCCGGTAATTTACCTCTATAAGGAGAAATTACACTCTCTTTATATTCCGCTGCAGCTTGTAACGGGTCAAGATTTGCTACAATTAGATTCGGTATCCCTGCAATTTCTACACCTTTGTTGTTTAACTCAGTTTTAAATACATCTTGCAAATTGGAAGCTGGATCTGTACTGATCAAAAATACTCTTTTTCCATTATCAGCAAGTGTAACTGCAGTTGCACAAGCAGCGGAGGTTTTACCAACGCCACCCTTTCCTGTGAAAAACAGGTATTTGGTCAGTGAAATATCTTGCGGATTAAATATTTCCATTAGAGACCTCCTTCTTTATTCATGTATATTTATTAGTCATTATAATATAAACTGTTAATTCTTCCTTAGCAGCAATTATCACCAGAGCATCCGCAACTTCCTGATCTTCTTATCTTTGCTCTTACAGTTCTAGGCTTATTTCCTATTACATTTGCTGGTAGACCTAATAAATTCATAAACTCATCATTACTTGGGTATCTGCCGGTCATAACGATTTCACCATCCACTACAATTGCTGGTAATAAATCTACACCATTTGTATTTATAAAATCATTAATAACTTTGTTATTAATAAACTCCTGTGGAGAATTTGTGAGATTAAACCTTTCAACAACAACACCATCTTTTTTTAATTTATTTAATACGGTTGAAATTCGCAGTAATTCAGGGTCAACACCTGCTCCACAAAGCCCTGTTGAGCAGCACATTGCCTGTTCGTAAATAGACATTTTTTTCATTGATTCATTCTCCTTTTTCTTTTTAATTATTGGTTGCGGGGAACCAATGTTTCGTTTTATTAACAAACTTCACGAGTAAAAGCATGACTGGAACCTCTGTTAGCACGCCTACGGTACAGGCAAGCACTACCGGGGAAGTTGGTCCAAAAATTGCAATTGCTACTGCCACTGATAATTCAAAAAAGTCAGAAGCTGCTATGAGGGCTGCAGGTGCTGCTATGTTATGGGGTTGTTTGGTCCATTTGCATATCTGATACGTAAATGTTGCTGATATAACATTTTGCAATATAAGCGGAACGGCTATTAATAGAACATATAAGGGCTGTTCTAAAATGATATCTCCCTGGAAAGTAAAGATAATTATTAGCGTTAATAACAATCCTAAAGTCGTAATACCATCAAATTTGGTAACAAATTTATCGGTAAAGTATTCTATTCCTTTCTTCTTTATCAATAAAACACGTGTAAGGAAACCACCAATTAAGGGTACTACTACAAATAGTACGATGGAAAATATAAGGGTATCCCAGGGGATTTGGACATTATTCACACCTAACAGGAATTGAACTAACGGTACAAAGAGTATCAATATTAGAAGATCGTTTACCGATACCTGTACAAGGGTATGTGCCGGATCCCCTTTTGTTAGATTGCTCCATACAAATACCATTGCAGTACACGGAGCAGTACCTAATAGAACTGCGCCTGTGACAAAATCTTGTGCTAAACCTGCAGGTATCAGAGCTTGAAATATCACGAGAAAGAATAATGATGCAAGCCCAAACATAAGAAAAGGTTTAATCAACCAGCTACTACCGCTGGATATTACGATACCCAATGGATGTTTACCTACATTTTTTAATGCCTGAAAATCTATCTTCATCATCATTGGATAAATCATAATCCAAATGAGTACTGCAATGGGAATGTTTTGTCCTGCAAACTGCATTTTGTTTAATACTTCAGGAACACCAGGTAAAAAACGTCCAATCAATATACCTGATAACATACAGAGCAATACCCAAATAGAAAGGTATTTTTCAAAAAAACCAATACCCTGTGCTTTTTCTTTTTTCATTTTACTTACTCCTTTAATGTGGTTGTTTATTACAATTACATAATCCTTGTACCTTACATTTCTGATAGGCTTCCTGGTCCAATGAAAAGGTTGGAAGTTCAATAAGCTTTTGTTTCAGATATTCCCATAACGCTTTGTTTTCCAGGATAAAATCTTTATTTAAACGGTAATAGGTCCATTGGGCATTTTTATAACTGTCGAGTATTCCACTCCTTTTCAATACTGACAAATGACGCGAGGCATTCGATTGAGTCATTCTAAGACACGATTCAATTTCACAGACACACAATTCATCTTCCAATATCAACGACAGTATACGTAATCTACTTTCTTCAGATAAGGCCTTAAAGATTTCTACCATGGTATATTCCTTCCTTTTTCTGTAATACATGAATATATGCGCATATATGCATATATATGCTTTTAAAAAACTTTTGCTACAATATTATTAATTACAATATTATTTTTTGGTTTTAGAATGTGTTTTACTATACTGCTTCTGACCCCCGGATAGGTTATATACTCTTTTCAATCCTTTGCCCATGAGAATGTTTTGGGCTGCATTACCTGTCACACCTTTATTACAGTAAGTTACTACTACTTCTTCTTGGCCTATCTCTGGTATTTCGTTTCTTAATTTAGAATGAGGAATACTCTTTGCCGATTTAATATGGTTCTTTTCGTACTGTGTGACTACTCTAGCATCAATCAAAGTATACTTTTCACCGGATTCAATTAATTCATCCAACCCCTGTGCAGTCAACAAGGGTCTGCCTTTATGAATGGCATTATCGAGTATCATGCCGGTATACATTACAGGATCTTTTGTTGTTGAAAAAGGCGGAGCATAAGCTAAATCCAGATGGAACAGGTCTTCTACTTTCGCTTTAAAGGTGATTGCAGTTACAAATACATCTATTCTTTTATCTACGCCTTTGTATCCAATGATTTGTACACCAAGAAGTCTGCCGGTTACCTTATCTGCTATCCCCTTAATAACCATTTCTTTTCCGCCCATATATTCCGGTTTATTCGGTTTTATATTATGGCATACGACTACATCATAACCTAGTTCATGAGCTTCACGTTCTGAAAGACCCGTTTGCGCTACCGTCAAATCAAATATATTAAAAATTCCAGTTCCGAGTACTCCTTGAAATTCGAGATTACCTCCTGTTATGCAATCGCCAGCAATCCTACCGGTTTTATTGGCGGTAGAGCCTAAAGGTCTGTAAACCGGTTTACCTGTCACAACATGAAATTGTTCCATACAATCACCACAGGCATAAATATTTTTTCGGTTGGTCTCCATTTTGCTGTTTACTTTAATAGCACCCGTTTCTCCAAGCTCTATACCTGCTGCTTTTGCCAATTCAATATTTGGCCGGACACCCGTAGAAAGCAGAATCATATCAGCTGTTAGCTTAGTATCATCTGATAGTATTACATGACTTTCAGAAATCTCTTTCACAGAGATATCCGTCATCACGGAAATCTCTTTATTTCTTAAATGTTCTTCAACATAAACAGCCATATCAGGGTCTAATCCTGGAGTAACTTGTGGTAATCTTTCTATTAATGTTGTGCTAATTCCAAGATTATTTAGGTTTTCACACATTTCAAGACCAATAAATCCTGTGCCAACAATTACTGCAGACTGTGGATGATAACTATTGATATAATCCTTAATACGATTCATATCATTGATATTCCTTAAAGTGAATACATGTTTATAGTCATTACCTTTTATTGGCGGTATAACAGCTCTTGCTCCTGTTGCTAGCACCAGTTGATCGTAATGATCATTGAATACCTCATCCGTTAAGAGGTTTTTAATCGTTATTTTTTTCTCCTCTGGATGAATAGACAAAACTTCATGTAGTGTATAGATATCAACGTTATATTTACTTTTGAAGAAAGCAGGGTCACGTGGAGTCAGTAAATCAGCACTTTTAATCTCTCCACCGATATAATAAGGCATTCCACAACCGGAGTAAGATATAAAGTTATCCTTTTCATATATTATAATTTCTGATTCCTCACTATTTCTTCTGGCTTTTGCTGCAGCGGATGTACCGGCAGCTACAGCGCCAATGATAATAATGCGCATTGATATTCCTCCTTCCTTAGTCACAATCACAGGTTACATCCATATCAAGTAATACAGCTGCTTGCATGATGTCTTGTAATAAACGATTTGCTTTTGCAAATCCTTTTTGACTGAGAGAATAATACATCCACTTACCTTCTCTTCTACAATTAATTAATCCCGATTCACACAAAAGTTTCATATGATGAGATAAAGTTGATTGGGATATATTCATTACCTCTAATAAATCGCAGGCACATTTTTCTCCGCTTTTTAATAGATCAATTATCATTAATCTATTGGGGTCGCACAAGGCTTTAAATACACTGGCATTTTGCTCATATTCATATATTTTATCCATAGTATCACCTCATATCTATTTTTATCGATATGTTGATTGTATTACTCATATCGATAAAAGTCAATATGAATAACAAATAAATAGACTTAAGAACACAAACAATGGCTGATCTAAAATGTTATCTCCCTTGAAAGTAAAAATAATGATTAGTGTCAAGAGCAGACCCAGAGTCGTAATGCTGTCAAATTAATCAAATTTTTCGTTGATGTATTCTATTCCTTTCTTAGTTTCTAATTCGTATGAAGGAAGCATTATTTTACCAAGATAATTATCCTTCTATTCTGTTATAATCATGAACTTTTTGAAGAATATCACTATTCGGTAGTATGCTTATTCGGTATTGGTATTTGTACTACTGATCCACTACCTCAAACGTAAATATAACAGGGTTTACAATATTATCACTAAGAGGAGATACATCAACTGCCTTTATTCTTAATTTTATTCCCAATGCTTTTTGATACTCATACAAGCGCCCGCCTGCGCATCTTTCAAAATACGTTTCAATGGATGCTGGATATTGAAACTTTCCTTTTGGTGCATGCTTGTAGTATCCATGTTTACAGGCAAACTTTACAGTGATTGTATTATCATTATTTAAGACTGCTGTTCTGCCAAAGGTTTTCTTAAATAGTTCCAGCCTTTCGGCAAGGGGCTTATCAGCATGTTCAAGTGCAAAGGCTTTACGTTCTTTATCGTACCCTGTCCCATTGCAGCTTCCGTTCTGCTCATATAGCCGGAAGCGCTCCTCCTTGGTAAGGTGTTCTTCCATTGCTTTTATGAATTTTTCATCGCATTCCTCTCCTTCATATGTTTGAACAATATTTTCAAACAAAGGCAATATATCCTTGGAAATTCCGTTTTTCTGCATTTGCATTGCTTTTAACATAGTTTTCATTTACATATTCTCCTTCCTCTTTTTTACTGGAATATAAATTTGCAACTTCTCGTAGCCAAATGTTAATTTCGTTGATAGAATATTATTATTTATATATTTAGCCTTCGTGACAATTGCTATAATATATATCCATATTATGTATTCCATTTACAATAATACCAAATTCAAAACACCAAGTCAAACAAATGTTCGTTTTTGCTATTGCACATTATTATCTAACAAGTAAAAAGAACTATTCTGTCTTAATTTATAGCTTGATTAAATAAATAGACTCTGGTCACGGAATATGTTGAAATATTAATACACTGAATTTCCGCAGTTTATATCAAAAGGCATAATCAATAATTTCTGCACATCTTTTCCATATGCCTTAAAGAACCAATCGATCCCTTTTCCATAATTCTCTTTCTTATCAAATTCCCAATAAGAAAAGTACTTTACACATTTCACGATTTTAGTTAATTCTCTTGGCGGGTTTCCGATCTCATCTAAAGTAAAGAAGCGTTTAACATATTTGATATCGATACATCCGTCCTGTTGTTTCTGTTCATCTGCTATAGTGTTTATAAGTTCTTCGAACTCTTCTAATTTGTCTGGTCTGACCTGAAATATTTTCACTTCAGAAAAAGAATTTTTCATCAAATTACCTCCGTATAAGTAAGGATACTTCTTGTGTTATAGTAAACAAATGTCATTAACACATAAAAATTATACCGCAATCTTCCAGTTATGCAAATGTTATCTTCAAATATTTTTACAAGTGCAAGGAATGATTCTTTCCTGACAGGCTATTTTTCCGAAGCATCTCTCTATCATAACACTTCCATATTTCAAAATAATACTCTTGTCTCCCCATGTATTTCGGATTCAGTTGTTTTGCCAACTGGTCATAGGCAATAGATGCCTGATGTAGCTTCTCTGCAATCCTATTAAATGCTTCATCATATTTACAATAAGGGCACTTGTTCTCCTGATTTTGGAGGTATTGCAAGGTTGCAAGAAGCAATTCTCGTTGACTCTAAACTAAAATTTATTAAAGCCATGGAGTTTAATAATATCACTGGTTTTCTATCATATAATTAAATAAGAATTTTCGCGGAGAAATAAGTATGATTATACATGTCGTTCAATTAGGGGATACACTTACATCTATAGCTGAAAGCTATGGAATCTCCATAAACAGTTTAATAATTAATAATGGAATACAGAATCCAAATGACCTGGTTGAGGGACAATGTATAGTTATTGTGTATCCCCAAGCTACCTATATGGTTCAAGAGGGCGATACACTAGCTGGTATTGCTTCTGCAAATAATATCACTATTATAGAATTATTAAGGAATAACCCCTCTATATCAGACAGAAAATTCTTATATCCAGGTGAAACTTTGGTTATTAGTTACGGTGAAAAGAAAGGAAAGATAACCACTAACGGTTATGCTAATCCATTTATAGATATAGCTGTGCTAAGAAAAACCTTACCGTTTCTTACCTTTTTGACTATTTTCGGTTACAGGCTTACGAGAAATGCTGATGTAATTGAGCCCAATGATGAAGAAATATTACAACTAGCAAAGGTCTATAAGGTAGCTCCTTTGATGCTGATATCTTCCTTATCTTTTGAAGGTGTTGGAAGTGAAGAAGATGTTTATCATATTCTATTTAACGAGGATAATGTTAAAAGATATGCAGAGAATATTTTAACCGTACTAAAAAGAAAAGGCTTTTATGGTGTAAGCTTTATATTGTCATACATAATAGGTGATATTGTAGAAATTTATAACAGGTTTGCCAGGATAATGGCTGAACGGTTGAACAGTGAGGGATATGCAGTTTTTATTTCTATTTCACCGGTAATTGATCTAGAAAATAATGTAATAGCCTTTGAAAGAATTGATTATTCAGAGATTGCGAAAAAGGCGAATCAGATGGTTATTATGAACTATAATTGGGGGTATTATTTTGGGCCGCCTACACCGGTTGCATCTATAAGCACGTTACAACTGTTTATTGATTATTTGATAACTGTAATCCCCAGGGATAAGATGAATATTGGGCTGCCGGTAATCGGTTATTCATGGCTGCTTCCCTATTTAATCGGTATAACCAGAGCGAATGCAATTACTTATGATGCTGCTATTGAGCTGGCATTAACTACAGGTTCCAAAATACAATTTGATGAAATATCTCAAAATCCTCATTTTGAATATTTTCTTGGTGTAGATATCCCCAGAAAGTATGTTGTATGGTTTGTTGACGCAAGAACTATCGATGCACTATTAAACCTTGTAATTGAGAATAATTTCCCAGGGATCTCAATCTGGAATATTATGACTTATTTTACGCAGCTTTGGTTGATTATTAATTCACAATATGATATTGAAACAATAATCTCATAACCTATGTAAAAAACAGTGATAATAGCAGGACCTGGCTAAAATGTAGGCTTTGTTCCAACGAATATTAAATACTTTATTTTATACCCTTATACAACACTGGGATTGCCGCAGCTATTAAGAGCATACCCATAAAGGCAGGTGAGGCATGTCCAAATGTTACATAGATCTGCCCTCCGACTAGTGGTCCTATTATTCTTGCCAAAGCCTGAATGGATTGGCTTCCGCCCTGTACTCTTCCTTGTTCACCGGAATTGACAGACTTAGAAAGCATCCCGTTAAAGGAAGGTCCGAAGATTGAATCACCAAATCCAAATATAAACATTCCGGCAATAATAAAAGGAAAGAAAGAAAACAATGCTGATGCTGCTATAAGACCATAACCAACTATTTCTGAACACATACCAATAATTGCTATCTGCGCATCACTATGCTTTATTAAAAGCTTTGGCATAATAAAGCCTTGTGAAATAATGTCTTGTATGCCCATAATTGAAAACATAAGTCCGATTATAGCAGGTGCCCAATTGAAGGTATCAATTGTAAACTGTGAAAATACTGCCTGTAAGGAGCCATTGGGTAACCATATTAAAAAGGCTGATATCAGAAGCCTTTTTAAACCTTTGATGGAAAGTACGCTTACCAGCTGTGTAAAAGGGTTTAGTCTTACTAAGGTTAATTTTTTCAGTCTGTTATCCTTTTGGAGACTTTCCGGCATAAAGAAAAAACCATAAAGAAGATTTAAAAAGGTAATACCAGCACCAAAATACATAGGTACCGAATAGCCAAACCTGGCAAGCAACCCTCCAAGGGTTGGTCCAATGGCAGCCCCTACACCTGCAACTGCACTTATCCACCCAAAGTATTTTGTTCGTTGTTCCCTGGGTGTGATGTCGGCAAAATATGCGAAGATCGTACTTATGCTGCCGCCTGTTATACCTTCTATAATACGTCCGGCAAATAGTACCCATAATGCCCCTCCTATGCCAAAGACTAAATATCCCGCAGCGGAGCCCAAGAGACATATTAAGAGTAACGGACGACGGCCATATCTGTCGCTTAATGCTCCAAGCCCCGGAGCGGCAAAGAATACGCATACAGCGTAAATTGCAGTCAGAAGTGTAACAACAATAGCCTGATTTTCTGGATTCAGTATATATGGCTCTACTAAGAATGGGACAACCGGTGTTATGATACTGAAGCCTATTCCGCAAAGGAACACAGACATAAGTCCAAACATGAAAGCCTTTTTATCAATGGTTTGCTCCGTGTTCTTTTGTGATTTGATTGAGAACATTATAATTCCCCCTTTTATCGAATAAAATATCGTGTCTGACAGAAACAAACGTAATCTTTTCGTGTTATTGTTTCCTCGGAAACATTTACAATCCTAGCACGTTTTTGTTTCCTTGTCAACAAAAATAATATAATAAAAGGGCAGCCTCTTTCTTCATAGAAAACGGCTGCCTGTTAATGCAAATATATTAATTAAATTTCTCTTCTTTGATATCAATACCCTGTTTCTTTATTTCTTCATCTAAGTGCCTGCTATACTTATCTATAAAGTTAAGCATAATGTCATATTGCTCCTGGCTAATCTGCTCAAAGACGGCTTTGTCCCGCTCTCTAAACTCCTGGTGCAAATCTTCGTGGATTTTATAAACTTCTTTCCCTTGCTCCGAAAGACAGAAATATATTTCTTTTTTGTTGTCAGGCTTCTGATAGCTTTCAATAATGCCTTTACCCATGAGCCTTTTCGTTATTTTACTTATGGCACTTCTGGTCATATAAAGGGATTCTGCAAGTTTTGTAACATTGGAATCACTGTTTTTTCCAATATATTCAATGCAATGTACTTCGGAAGATTTGTAATCCTTAAGACTATCTTCCATCTTATACTTGTTAAGCCAAACCATCTTGTTATATATGTCCCTGAAACCTATTAAGACCTGATCTTCTTTGTTCATAACCTGTCCTCCACCCGTTGGTAGTAATAACATTATAATAAACTTCTGCTTCTAATTCAATAAAATTACGATAAATTCCTGTGCTACTTGATAACCATAACCCATCTATTATCCTCCTTGAAGTATATTAATTTCACATACATAATAATATCCTGATTAATTATAGTGCAGTCGTATTCTAAGGAAGACAGCCCTGAATAATTCTTATTTTCCATATAATTGACCCTAATATTTCTGATACTTTGTATTTCACCATTCTCATCCATGTATTTTATCATGAAAGGGGTCGTCATTCCTTTACTCGTGAACCAGCAGGCACAGGCAATTTCTATTCTGGTTCCTTTTATAGCCCCCTCATCCGGAGAGTTATTATTTATACCTATACCAAAGCATGACATTTAGCTCAACTCCTTAATTATTGCTGATTTTCAGTTTACTGTAGTCCAAGGTTCTTTTCTCTCTGGTTATTCCGCCTGACATATGATCAATGGGACTTTGAATGAACACAGCTCTTTGTACAGTATCTATCCCATATCTATTCCGCAGAGTATCAACCATTAAATCTGCATACTCAAGCTTCTCATAATCTTCCGTATTAAAAATACACAATTGCCTTCCGGTGCCATAATCTTTGATTCTTGAAGTATGAATACCGAGATGTCTTATAGGCATACCATCCCATAGCTCATCAAAAAGGATACAAGCAATTTTGTGAATTTCTTTGGTTATATTTGTTGCAGTCATTAAAACAGTTTGATGGGAACCGTAATGAAAGTTGTAATCTTTAATGCCAACTGAGATTACTTCTGCTTTCACATTATCTTTCCTTAATCTGGCTGATACAGTTTCAGCTAAGGCAAGTAGAACCATCCTGGCATCTTCTGCTTTTGTAACATCATGTGGTATCGTTGTACTATTTCCATAGCCTTTATTTGCCGGCGGAGTGGATTGAACCCCTGACAGATCTATACCATTTGCAAAGGCCCAGATAACTTCACCGTGTTTATTCATATGACTTCTCAATATGCCGGGATCTGTATTTGCTAATTCCCCTATAGTCTTAATGCCAAGGTTAAATAATTTCCTGCTGGTTGCCCTGCCTACAAAGAAAAGCTCTGATACCGGTAAAGGCCACATTTTATCTTTGATTTCCTCAGGAAAAAGAGTATGAACTTTATCCGGCTTCTTAAAATCTGATGCCATTTTTGCCAGTATCTTATTGTTTGAAATACCAATGTTAACGGTAAAGCCAAGTTCACTTCTGATTTGGTCCTTAATATAGTTAGCAATTTCAAGGGGGGCTCCCCATAATCCCATTGTACCGGTCATATCTACAAAAGCTTCATCAATTGAATATTGTTCAACATCAGGTGAATACCTGCGTAGTATTTTAATAAAGGCAGCCGATGAACTTTCGTACAGATTATAGTTGGGCGGAACCAGGATAAGCTTAGGACATTTCTGTAAAGCTTCTAAGATACTCTCTCCTGTTTTTATACCATAACCTTTGGCAGAAATTGATTTTGCCAGTATAATACCATGTCTTTTGCTAATGTCTCCACCTACAGCAGATATCTGTTCTCTTAAATCGTCCCTGCTCCCTAAACGATTTATACGATATACTGCTTCCCAGCTTAAAAATGCTGAATTAACATCTATATGAAATATTATTTTTTCCATTTATGCCTCCGACAAGAACATATGTTTGTACATACTATAGCAAACAAATGTTCTTATGTAAAGCGGTAATATCTGTAACAAATACAGGAATAATGCCAATTACAGCAAATTTAGGAGCAATGCTCACTCAGTAAATGAAAGCATAGCTCCTATAATTTATAAAAACTCATGTAGATTTATCAAAATCAATTAAACACTTATAAGGTGTATATCAGGTCATTAATCCTGCTTTTCTAATTTTAAGACAGCAATAAGGCTAAATAGTATTCTATTTTCTGATATTATGACCGCCCAAATTCCTTAACTTTAACAAGTTAAGGAATTTGGGCGGTTTTATTGTTTTGCAGTTTAATTTGCCAGCTTATAACTTTCCCTGGCTATTGGATATTTCTTTATAAAAGCACTTGTTCGATATTTTGCATCTCTTTTGTGATTCTTAAATTCGCTGTCATTCTTCAGAAAATAATCATAGGTTAATATCTGTTCACCAGTATCAGTTATTGGATCATCCCAGGTCAGGTCCAGGTTATACCATTTATTATTGATTTTAACTATGTTCCAGGAATGAGAGCCGCCATTTGCCAAACCGGTTATTATCCTGCTCTCTATACCAGCAACTGTTAATAAACGATAAGCTGCAAGAGAATAACCATCACACACCGCTGTTTTTTCGATTAAGGCATTGTAAGCGGTATGATTTTCCAGTGATTGATCATATACCGTCTTTTTTATAATATAATCGTGTATTCTTTTAACCTTTGTATAATCACTTTTATCAGTGAGTTTCAAAGCTTTAATAACTCGTTTTATTTCTCCGTCCAGTTCCTTCTCCTGTTTTAAGGTTGTCCTGTAGGTTGCACTGAAATCCAATACGGCAGACTTACCATTGGTGTACCACTGCCAATGAGAAGACCATTGACTTACTGAAAATCTAAGGTAGTCACCATCTTTAGATGTGCTTTTATAATCTATAGCAGCTGCTTTATCCAGTAGGTCTGTATTTTTACCGATTTTATTCATTACCTCAATATTCATCTCGATTGTAAACTGCTCTTTATGAGCCATCAGATTCTTTCTGATAATACTGTAAACTTCATCTTGGGACGTATAGGTCTGGGCAGCAGCAGTTATTGGGGGCAGCATCATAAGAATGCAAATGATTAACAGTAACATTTTCTTTAACATAATTACCTCCCTTGCATGGTGCTTTTCTCAAAGTTGCAGTTTAATGTATATTCTCTGACTAGAGCTAATGCTAATATTGTAAAGAACCTTTTTAACTGTACTACAAACTGCCTTATAAACTGTACTGTAAATTAATAACTTGTACCTGTATTTTACATCCAATCAGGTCTAATGATAGAAATAATGTCATTCACAATCATTTCTGTGGATATTCCATTTGCTTTTAACAGTTCCTCTGGTATATAGCGGTCTTCCAAGGTTATAACAAGTTTGTGGTTTTCCTTAAGACTGTTCAGTAGTTCTTCATCCAATCCAGTAATAAATTTAGGATTTATCAGTGATGCATGGATATCTATTTCTTTTACAAGCTGATTGACAACAATCCCAAGATTAGGACCAATATTCCCGCCATGTTTACTTAATTTGCTTAATAAAACCTTTCGGGTTTCTATACTTAATTGTTTTAACTCTTCCAAGGACAACTGTTTAACATTTTATGCTTCTCCTTATATTTCGTAATTTTATTGGTTTTTCATAACCATAATTTTAAAAGTAATATAATAATCGCAACTACCTAAACCTAACTTTAGGTCAAGTGTTTTTTTCTATCACAAGAAAACCATTGGGGCGCACGATACATAAACTATTAGATTGAGCCGGGACTTTAATTTCCCAGGTTCCACCAGGCTTTAATGAAGGGATTTTAATTCTCTCAAGAAGCTTTCCCGTTTTTTTAAAGATTATTTCATACCCTTCTATCCTATAAGAGGGCAGTGTATCCTTAACGGAAAGAGAGATGACAGTATCTCCGGTTTCATCATGGTATTTACGGATTGCTACCGGAGAGCATACCTCCTGTACGATATAGTAAGAGGGTTTAGGCTCGCCGAATATATCTACGGAACCATGTACACGTCTTCTAAACTGATATTGTCCCTGTTCTCCCATCTGGGTGCGATAATCATTCAGGCAGAAATTAATAATTCCGCTGATTTCAGGGAATTTTTCATAAATGCTCATCTTTTTCTGAAAGAGCTCACAACGTCTCTTATCGCCTCCGGGAAATGCCGGTTCACATAGACCAAATTCTGATATTACGATGGACCGGTTTGGGTTACTCTTAATAATTTTATTCAGTTCTTCAATCTCATCCAGATTACCGTGCCAGGTGCCTAAATATTCATTAACCATTAACACATCTCCCAGACTGGTGGCATCATTGGCTGGGTTTTCAAAAATCGTATTTGTTATATAATTAACCGGACGAATTGAGTCATATTGCTTTATGTAATCCTTTAATTCACCGATGAAATCCTGTAATTCCTTTGACTGACCGGCGAGTTCATTTCCCATTCCCCACATGATAATAGATGGATGGTTATAGTGAGAAACCAGCATCTCATTAATTTGCTCCCTGGCTGTTAGCATTTGCTGTCTTTCTGGCAGTTCAGGCGCTTTACCCCAATAAGGTATTTCCTCCTGGATAAGCATACCGTTGCGGTTGCACCAGTCGTAGACCGCCTCATCCTGCTGCCAATGAAATCTTGTGAAGACACAGTTGGATTCTTTTAACTGCTCTAAAGTCTTGACAATATATTCTATTGGCTCTGCATTCCCATATTCCGGATTAGCTCCCGGCATCCACTCTGTTCCACATAAACGTACATATTCACCATTTAGTATAAAGCGATGGCCTTCTGTTATAAATTCACGAAAGCCAAACCTGATACTGACTCTGTCAGTAATAACCTCTTCTTGCTTTAAAGTAATAACGGCAGTATAAAGTTGTGGATTATCAAAATGCCACAATTCCACCTGCTCAAAATGGATTTCTGGAATATCAACTCCATTTGCATCAGTAACTGCTATATCAGCAGACCGATATAGTAATTCCATGTCCTTCTCACTCCCTTTATACACTTCAATACAGCAGCTTTTATCCTTGTAGGCTGCAGCAGGTATTAGCACTGTCTTGGCTTCTAAAGTGGCTTTGGTGTGAGTTATACGGTTTCCATAAGAAGAAATAACAGGTTTTGCAATTAGTTTTACATGGTCAATAGCGGCCTTGCCGGTTATAATGAGGCTGACATCACGATAGATACCGCCGTCATCAGCCCAGTCAAATGAATTACCATAGGGTAATGCTGTTGAGCTAGAATGGTTTTGCACTCTTACTACCAGATTGTTTTCCACTCCAATTCTGAATTTATCTTCCATATCAACGGTAAAGGCTGTAAAGCCAGAATTATAATGCTGTCCAAGAAATTCACCATTCAGCCAGATATCAGCGTCCCTATACACTCCATTGAATTGAAGGCGCACCCTTTTTCCAAGCCACTCCTTCTCAGGGAAGAACGGATAGGCATACCAGGCACTTCCTCGATACGCAACAGTTTCCGGTTCAATATTAAAGGTATGGGGCAGTTTAATTTCTTTCCAGGAAGGTAATCCCTTACGAAACCATTCCTCCTCTATCCCGATATTATTAGGATCAATTGCAAATTTCCATGCCTCTTCCAGCTTTCTTATTACTCTGCTCATTTAACCTACCATCCTTTTTCTTTTTCTTACAATACTGTTCGGTTGCTTCCCGTACTTACTTCCTCCTGATCGATATGTTACTACTGTAAAAACAGGAGAAGTTTTTACTTAGGCATAATAATTTAATAAATATTAATTGATGTTCTTTAATCATAACACCATTTATAATTGTAATGAATAAACAGGATTTATATAAACCTGGACTATCTTATGATTCATAGCATCTGAAAATTATGGATAAATGCTATTATAAATATGTTTTCATAACTAACTTGACTTTCATAACATTATGGATTATTCTTAATAAAAATTAGGACAAGATTTATGGGAGTACAGTTGAAGCAGATAAATAAAAACAAGCAGACGGAACGAATTTATGTTATTCCGGAGACACTAATTAATGAAGTTAAAGAACATCCTCTGGCCGATTCGCTGTATTTTAGTGATGTTGGCTGCTTTGAAAATGCAGTCAATCACTCAAGAGAACGGCTTAATGGATGTGAACAGGTAATACTTATTTATTGCATCAGAGGCACAGGGTACTATATAGAACATGGACATAAGAAAACCGTAACACAAAATACACTTCTTTTTATCTCTGAGAATACACCTCATCTCTATGGTTCCTCGAAAGATGACCCCTGGAGTATTTTATGGATTCATGTAAATGGCTTAAAATTAAGCCATTACTATCCCTACCAGCAACAAACAACAGCCCTTATCCCTGTTCCTTTTGAAAAACTAAACAATATACGAATTCTTTATGAAGAAATCTTTGAACTTTTGGAACAGGGATTTCATATTGACAGTCTGCTTTATTCCTATCAGATTCTGGCACATATTTTAGGATTGTTTTTTCTGGCACCTAATTATAATAAACTTAGCATGAAGGAATCTGACTCCTCTATTAATTCCTCCATAGAATATATGGTGGAGTCCCTCCATAAGAATCTGACATTGGAGGAGCTGGCACGTCATTCTAAGCTTTCACCGGCCTATTACAGCTATCTATTTAAGCAAAATACCGGTTACTCTCCTATTAATTATTTTTTAAGATTGAAGGTTCAAAAAGCCTGTACCTATTTGGATATAAGTAATCTTTTGGTCAGCGAAATTGCAGAGAATTTAGGAATCAGTGATTCCTTTTATTTTTCAAGGCTTTTCCATAAAATAATGGGAATGTCTCCTACAGATTACAGGAAAAAACTAAAAGGCTAGATTTTCCAAAAAAAGAGCCAATAAACCAACCCTTTAGCCTAAGGTCCGTTTATTGACTCTAATAGTTATTATTCCTGCGAAGGAATCACTACGTTTTTAATATTCCTGCTGCCATTATATAAATTTAGTTATCTTTGTCAAGTGAAATAATAAATTTATTAAATTGAAGACTTATTGAAATATGGGTTTCTATAAATTATCTGGTTTCCTTCTTGCAGGACATTTTTCTCCATCGATAAACCATTGACATTTACGACATTCCATACATGGTTTATAATTTAGGTTGCCGGATGAATTTATTACAAAACTTTCATCTGCTAAAAATGGCTTTCCATATGCCACTAAATCAGTTAAATTGCTTTCTATCAGTGTATTACCTCTGTCCAGCGTTTTTATGTCATTAACACAAATAACCGGAATATTGATATGTTCTTTGACGTAACTGCCGGTGTAAACAATGTCATTGAAGGAGAAGCCATCTGGCAGCTGGAGCTTTCTGTCTTGTGGTATTCCGGCAGACACATGTAACAGATCAATACCCAAATCTTCCAGTGTCTTAGCAGTCATTGTATCAATTTCCAGGCTTTCACCCCATCCCATCCTGTATGCGAGGATAAAATTATCGTCTGAGAAAGAATTAATTCCTTCAATGATTTCTTTGACTAATGTTAATCTTCCTGTTATATCTCCACCGTATCTATCGGTACGTTTATTTGCTTGTCCAGATGCCATCATGTTAAGAAAATATGTATGCGCTCCATGTAATTCTATCCCATCCAATCCGGCATCCCTGCATATTCTGGCAGCATTGATGAACTGATCCCTTATCCGCTCCAATTCTTTTATAGTCAGTTTATTGACATCTCCTGACTCTGCGTCATAAAAACCAAACCCCGGAAAGGCAAGCTGTGCAAGAAAAACAGTATTATTTTTATGATATGCCTTGGCTAATTCCCTTAAATATCCTATATGTTCATCAGAATAAGCTCCGGCACGATCTGATACTCTGGCCCCAGGGGTTACCGTAAGAGCCTGACTAATAATTAGTCCAATTTCTTTATCCGCATAATTTAAATAATGCTGCAGAAGTTTTTCACTCATGATTCCCTCTTGACCAGTATAACCAAAGCGTACCATTGGTGCCATAGCAATACGATTTTTAAGTACAATATTTTTTATCTGCAACGAGTTATAGACTTTTAACATTAGAAATTCCTCCAGAAGAATAGATTTTAGTAAACAATGGTTTCTATGTAATTATTCAATTTTACATAACCTTCTCCTCACTTACTTTCATTAGATTTATTATATAATGATCAGATAAAAAAAGGTAGTACGCACTTTCATGACAGATACTATCCTAAAGGAAAGTGACACATTTTAAACAGAAAACAATTCATAAAGTGATATATGTAAGCCTAAATCCAGTCTTTGTTGTATCATATATAATTTCATAGTCTAATAGAATTATCATTTATATATAAATAAATTAATTTAGTTATAAATAAATTAAATGAATATAATTCATTGAAATATTGCCTTTTTCGTGTTATTCTAATTGTAAAATATATGACAAGTAATAAGATTATAACATTAATTTATATATTTATAAATTATTTTATATCTAAATCAAACAAATTAAATTTCGCATGATGTATATTATATTATTTAGTATGTTACATAATGATTTGGATTTATTTATCCCATTACGAATAAATCATCTATTCGTTAAAATAGGCCCTTCAAGATCTTATTACTGTTTATATTTTAAAACTTATGCCAAAGGAGAAGGCTATGAGAAAGGTAATTTTAAAACTTAGTATTATATCTATCTTTACTTCTGTGCTGCTTTTAAGTGGCTGCAAGAACAAAAACAATATGAATGAGGCAGTTACGCAAGAACCACAGAAACCGGTTACAACGGAAGCCCAAACAACTACAACTCCGACACCCACAGAGGTTACTGAAGAGTTGGAACCGGCAGAGATAGCGGATGTTACTTATACCAGGGTATCTGTTCATGATCCTTCGGTAATGAAAGCAGATGGCAGCTATTATATATTTGGTTCTCATATGGCTTGGGCTAAAAGTGACGATCTGATGCACTGGTCAACATATAAGAACAATATTAATTCAGATTACAACAAGTTATTAGGTGATCTTTGGAAAGACTATTGCAGAACAGATTCCAATCCGAATTTAAATGGTAATCTATGGGCACCCGATGTGATTTACAATGAAACAATGAAAAAATACTGCCTCTATATGAGTGTTAATGGTGATGACTGGAATTCCGTTATTGCTCTTCTGACAGCAGACAAAATAGAAGGTCCCTATGAGTATGCAGGAGCTGTTGTTTATTCAGGTTTTAATACTACCTCTCATCCCGTTGAAAAAACAGATGTCTATAAGGTCTTAGGTGACAAGGCAGACATATCCAGATATCAGTCTATAAATGACACGAAAATAAATGCAATCGATCCTAATCTGCGATATGATGACGAAGGAAATCTTTGGATGAGTTTCGGCTCCTGGTTTGGGGGCATCTACATGCTGAAATTAGATACTGAAACCGGATTAAGAGATTATACTTATACCTATACCACAGAAAAGAATGTATCAGATGAATATTATGGTTATAAAATAGCCGGAGGAAATGCGGTGTCCGGTGAAGGTCCCTACCTATTAAAATCCGGCGACTATTATTACCTTTTTGTATCCTATGGAGGACTGAGTGCGGAAGATGGTTATCAGATGAGGGTATTCCGTTCAAAAGATATTACCGGTCCATATGTGGACCAAAACGGTGAATCAGCTGTATATAAAAGGAATATGAACAATCTTACTACCAAAATTGGTATCAGATTAATGGGAAGCTATCAGCTTTCGGGTAATTATGACACCCATGTTGCACAAGGACATAATTCTGTCTTTACAGATGATGATGGCAAGATCTTATTAGTATACCATACCCGTTTTGCAGGTGGTAAAAACGGAATAAAAGAAGCACATCAGGTACGTGTTCAGCAGCTTTTTATCAATGAAGATGGCTGGCTGATTGCAGCTCCCTATGAATATTCTGGCGAAAAACTGGCAGAAAGCGGTTATTCTAAAGAAGAAATGACTGGAAGCTACGAGTTCATAGTACACACGCCCAATACCTTTTATCATGATTATGGTACTATTGTAGCAGGAATTGCAGAGAATAAGAATATTTCGTTAAATGATGATGGTACCGTTTCCGGAGATTTAACCGGAACCTGGAGCTATAAAGAAGGAACCCCTGCTATGGCAATTATTATTGATGGGGTTGAATATAAAGGAAAATTTATTAAACAGGCAACAGAAAATAAACATAGAATTGTTATGACTTTTACTGCTTTAGGTGAAAATGTCTGTGTCTGGGGAAGCAAAAAGTAATTGTTTCATATTAACTCAAGAACAGAAATGTTAAATGGCAAAATTACCAATTTTCAGTCTGCTCTTGAGTTAATTTTTCCAATCATGACTGCTTTTACTCCACGATTCATATATCTGTGTGATTGGAATGTTAAAGAGTAACTTGTATTACTCTGTACTTCTTCTTTTGCTTGCAATGCTTTATCTTAAGTTGATTATTTAAGGGTTTAATATACTGGACTTATTTCATATCGATAGCTTTTTTCGCCCATAACGAATCTTTAAGCACAGCTCTTCCAACTCCAATTAAATCTGCCTGTCCGGTAGCAAGCAGCTCTTCTGCAACTGCTCCATCTACAATACCACCTGTTAATATAACCGGTATAGAGACTGCTTCTTTAATTGGTTTTGTAAGTTCTGCAAAATACCCCTGCTCTTTTATTTGAGGATTTATAAAACCGCAGAAACCACCACTGATATCCAGAAGATCTACCCCAGCTTTTTCAAACATTACTGCAGCTTTAACACTATCTGCTTTCGTGCTTCCACCTTCCATATAATCACATGCACCTAAACGTAAGGCGATGATAAACTCATCCCCTACATTTTTTCGGACAGATTCTATGATTTCCAGATGTATGCGAACCCTTCCTTCTAAAGTATAACCGCTATACTCATCAGCTCTCTTATTCGTTAGCGGTGAATAGAATTGGTTTAACAGATATCCATGTGCTGAATGAATTTCAACACCATCAAAACCGGCTTCTTTCGCATAGATTGCTGAATTGGTAAAGTCCTCAACAATATTTTTTATCTCATCTTTACTCAACGCATGGGGTATCTCAAATTTTTCAGATAAACGGATCGTACTCGCACTTACCGTTTCTTTTCCGGTTATTTCTTTAGAGGTTTGGCATCCTGCATGATTGATCTGTGCAATTACTTTTGCACCATTTTTATGAATGATCGAAACAAGTTGACTAAGTCCATTAATACAAGACGCATCTGCAATAGAGAGCTGCCCAAGACTTGCTTTTCCTTCAGTGTTAATATACGCATGCTCTGTAATAATCAAACCAAATTGGCCATCCTGTGATTTTTCATCGTAATAGGCGCACAGTTCCTGACCTACTACTCCATTATCAGATTTGGCAGAAGCCATTGGTGGCATTACGAATCGATTATCCAGGGTTATACCTTTAAGCTTTAGTGGTTGACTGATATGTAACATTTTATGTCCTCCCATTTAGAATACTATCCATTAATAGTAATGATATTTTAACCAGCATAGATAAATGTACCACAATAATACCATTTTAAACAGTATGCACTTTAATGTAAGATACTATCAGAAAGGAAAGTAATATTTTTTTTCATTTAATCTGTCAATCCTTTGACTATACTCCAATATATCGCTAGCTGCAAATACAATAAGATCAGTGTATTTACTTGCTCAGGAAAGTGAGAATATCATCCAGTTGATAATCCTTGCTCTTCACATCCATAAATTTGTATGGCAGTATCTCATTTAAGATTCTATTTTCCAACATAATTCTTCTAATAAAATGATTTATGATAGCTTCAAAATCACTCATACCGTGAGACTTTCCATAAGGCGATTGCTTTAAATAACCCAGCATGAGATTATACCAAATTTCTTCTCCCTGGTCATTAATACGCTCTTTTCTAATATGTTCAAGGCTTCCATTGATGTCATCACAGAGCAATCGAATTATCAGAAAATTATCAGTATTAATATTTGATACCAGTACCTTGTAAAAATCTATTATTTTATCATCACTGTATTCATCATATAACATCAGCTCTTCCATTATATTTTGGAAAAAGGCACATTCAAAAATATTCCCTGTCCCTTTTAAATTGCGGTATCTTCTTTGTACAATATCCTGAAACTCATTGATACTTCTACGACCGCCATAAATTTCATATTTCTCCATATAACTATAAAACTCATGATTATCTCCATCAATTCTGGTATAGGGAATGATATAATACCCCTCTTCCCGGACGGACTCTGCATCTATTATATTTCGAAATTGAGGCCAATCTTCCAGCAATTTCTTATACTGGGTTATTGACAGGTAAGAACACCATGCCAAATCAACAGGTGATATATCTCCTTCCCGGTAGAACCTATACGCAGGCAGGCTTTTCTGTAGCTTACCTAGCAAGGTACTCTTTCCGCTGCCGGGAATTCCTTCTATAAATATATTTTTCATAATATTTTTCCTTTTTGATAATTTATTGATAATTGTGTAATATACTCTAAGGATTTCTCATACGCACCACATTGCGGTATTCAGAATTGTCTTTATGAATACCTAAGACCTATTATACTTATCTTAACAGCCCTTTAGGACGAGCAGAATAGCAGCATAGAGAGAACAAAATGCCTGTATTTATACAGGCATTGTTCTAATTTTAAAAGCAGATAAATATACTGCTTCTTATTATATCTGTTCTTAGCTACTTTTCTTTTAAATAGTTCTACTTTGCTTTTAATAGTTCTACTTTGCTTTTTATAATTGCTACTTTGCTTCCATCTTCTCAATTTCGTTTAACAATATTTCCTTTGCACTGGAAATTGCCCTGGCTACACTGCCCTCTTCAAAAGGAACAGAAAGGTTAGCAACTTTCAGTAATTCCAGATAACTCTTGCTGGAGCCGGCTTTACATAGATTCAAATAATCCTGCCATGCCTGCTCTTTATTCTCCAGGTAACGTTTCTTAAATTCCATAGCCCCCATTGTCGTAAGGGTATAGTTGATGTAATAGAAAGGATACAGGAAGATATGCAGTTTATGATACCAGAAACCGCCTCTTTCCATAAACTCATCATTCTCATATTTACGCCACGGCATGTATTTCTCTTCTAACTTATGCCATTCCAGGGTTCTTTCCTTGGGAGTAAGCTCCGGATGCTCGTAGACGATATGCTGGAACTCATCCACTGCTACACCAAAGGGTACAAACGTCATTGCTTCCTGAAGATGTGCAAAGCGGAATTTATCCGCTGCAGCTCCAAAGAATTGTTCTGCGTAAGGATAGGAAAACTGCTCCATGGACATGGAATGAATTTCTGCAATATCCGTACCGCCCATGTGATACAGGAAGGTTTTCTGTTCTCTCATAGCTTCATAACCGGCAAATGCATGACCTAACTCATGGGTTAATACCTGCATGTCAAAAATCGTGTGGTTAAAGCAGGAAAACACATAAGGAGCTTTATAGGAAGGAAGAGTCGTCATATAACCGGTAGATGCTTTCCCTGGTTTATTTTTAAGATCCATTAACTCATGATCTATCATAAAGTCAATAAATTCAGCTGTTTCGGGACTGAGATCATGGTACATCTTCTGCGCTTCTTTTACCAGATAATCGTCATCACCGATGGGTTCTGCATTTCCGTCAGGGAAAATGAATTTCTCGTCAAAGACTTTAAGCTCCTCTACACCAATACGTTTTTTCTGCGCTTCATAGAGTTTCGTACAAAGAGGTACGATTTCTTTTCTTACCTGCTCACGAAAAGCAGCAACTTCCTTTACGCCGTAATCACTGCGTTCCTGCTTCTTGTAACCTAAGGGAATGAAATTCTCATAACCCAGGGCTTTTCCCATTTCATTTCTGATCTGAATTAGCTGGCTAAAGATATCTTCCATCTCTTCTTCGTTGCTATGATAGAAGTCGGAGTAAGCCTTAAAGGCAGCCTTTCTTAAATTCCTGTCAGGATTTTCAAAATATTTCTGTACGCCATACAGATTTAATGTCTGGCCTTCGAAAGGAATCTTAGCGGTTGCCATGAGCTTTTGATATTGCTGAGTAAGTTTACCTTCTTTCTGTAAGAAAGGTATAATCTCCTCCTTAAACTGATCTACATTTCTTTGAAGTCCGGTTAATAGCTCTTTTCCGTATTCCCTGTTAATATCCTCTGCAAAACGGCTTGCAATTAGAGCTTTAAAAAGTCCCGTTTGAGCTGTACCAAGCTCGGCAGACCTCTCATCAATAAACTCTACTTCCTTTTCGTAAAACTCATCCGTAGTGTCAAGGGTATTACGAATAAAAGCAATCGTTTTCATTGTAGCTACAGGCGCATTTATTTCTTCTAATTTCTGAATTGCAGCTTGCACCTCAGCGTACGAAGCAGCACCTTTTACCTGCTCCGTCAGCTTGTTTAGTTCCTGTTCAAATTTATCAAAGTCAGGTCTTTCATATTGTAATGCTGAAAAAGTAAATTTATCCATTGTTATCTCCTTATCTGTATTAATTTTCATTGGATTTAGTATATGAATGTAGGTATCCCTTTATAATAATACCAATTACATTTCACAGATACAAGCATAACATGGTAATAAAAGCCAAGTTTAAGATAATTGTAATAATTCCTTACATAGGTTTTAAGTGTTACGATACTAGGATTAGAAAATGTAAAAGAGCCATTAAACATCTGTTTAACAGCCCGCTATAAACTAATCTATCATAATAATATTTTTTACTATATATTTCCATATAATAATATATTCTGTTTCAAAAAACAAGAATTAATTGTCGGTTTCATCCTCAGAATGTAAAGCAATTAATTTTTTATTAACCCGGTCAGCGGTTTCTGTATCCTGCAGATATATTGTCGTTATTATTATTATATAAATGACAGCTATTAATAATATCATAACGAAAACCCGCGATATTGAATCAATGTCCATCCATTTAAATAATTTAGCAGAAGCCAGTACTACTGTGTTAATATAGATATAATGTAGAACTTGTTTGATAACGGAAGTCCATTTACTTAATTCCTTCGTTGTAATACCGATTAAATACCCCAAAGCACATATAGCAGATACTAAAATTATTTGCCATAATAGAGAGGCGGGTACTGTTTTACTATGGGATACAAGTGTAATGTATACGGCTACTCCGATTGTATTTCCAGCTATTATATAAACAAATTGAAGAAATATATTTTTCAAATGTGACAAGATAACACCTCCTATAAACCTAACTTCTTCTTGAGTTCCGGAACATACTGTCTGGATATAACTATTTTTTCTCCATTTAAAAGCAGAGCTTCAAAACGTCCGGAAATAATAGGGCTTATACTTTTAATTTTACTTACATTTAATATAACTGATTTTGAAGCCCGGAAAAAATTAGTATTCATAAAATCTGACTCTATTTCATATAACTTTATCTTGGTTTCGAATACCTTGTCCTTGCAATATATAAATACCTTATTATCCACGCCTTCAAAATAATAGATATTTTTAGGATCTATCATCGTGATAGCCCCATCTTTTACGCCGGCAATCTTTTTGTCTTCCATTTTCATATCTGAAATAAGTTTTATCAGAGGATCACTTAATTTTCTGCATCGTATAATAACCTGCTCTTCCTCGTCTGGACCTATATCCTCGATAATAATTTTCATGGTTGTGTCTCCTACCTGCTAACGGTATTTCTTCTTTTTTGAATAAATGCTACGATTAAGATAAATACAATACCACTGACTATCAAAAAAGCAATTTTCCCGGAATCACCAATTAAAGTTTCTCCCCATTTTATGTTTATTCCCATATACTCCTTGTAGCCNNGCTCATTTCCTCTGGGCAGCCTGCAAAAGTTACCTTAATCATCTCTCTTGTAAAAGCTTCACGGACTAAAGAACAGCCATGTAATAGCGGAAACACTTTAAGACTGTTCTGGATGGTTACTGGCAGTGCACCCATCGGTAGATAAATTGCAGCCAGAAATCCCACCAGGGTACCTATTATCGTGCTCAGACCGGCAAAAGCACTTGTAGTATGAACAAAATTAGTTATAAGAAATACTAAACTGGAGGCCATAAATACAATTAAGATAATAAATAATAATGCTTCTGCCATGCTTGCCAGACTTAATAAAGTACCACCTGTAAGCAATACAAAACCTTCTCCCAGTATTAATGTGAACAGACACATAATAACACCCATAATAAAAGCAGCTATGATGTAACCCAGAACAAGAACAGAGCGTTTCACCGGAGCAACGAAAAAGCTATGTAACCTTTTCTTTTCTTCATCTTCTACCATAATTCCAGCCATGGCAAGTGTTATGGTCAGAGCATTTACCACTATTATACCAGCTAATGTCCATAATAAAACTAAATTTTTGGCATTTTCTCTGTCTGCTGCAACATTTCTAGCACCCATTTCGCTTAGAAGATCAGCAATACTCTCTACATTTAAGTTTCCAAGAAAAATAGCCATAAGCCCAATTATTATTAACATAGACAATAAGGAAAAGAACACATTTGAGCGGTCTCTTGTATATACTAATATATTTCTTTGCACCAATCTTACCAAAGTCATTTATTTATCTCCTTCTATACCTGTTATTGTAATGAGCGGCCTGTTATATTCAGGAAGACGTCATCCATGGTGCCTTGGAATATTTCACAGGCATTTAGCTCGTCTTTTAAATCACTTAAGAGCTCTAAACTGCTGATGGTATTTTTTACTTCCACCTCTATATGGTTGCTTTTGGATTTAAAAGTATAATTTCTGGAGTTAAGATAAGAAATGACTGTTTCTGATTGCTCTGAATATAGCTTCACTACATCTTTCGTAAATTGTTCTTTTAATTCATATGGGGTTCCCTGCGCTGCAATATGTCCTGCTTCCACAATGGCTATATGATTAGCTTTAGCAGCTTCCTCCATATAATGGGTGGTAAGAAATACTGTCATTTTATTCTCTCTTCGTAAGGCTTCGATACATTCCCATACATTCAGTCTTGTCTGGGGATCAAGTCCTGTTGTAGGTTCATCAAGAAACAGAATTTCAGGAGTGTTCATAAGGGCTCTGGCAATTTCACAACGCCTTTTCTGTCCCCCTGACAATTTTCCGAATTGCCGGTTTAATAAATCTCCGATATGAAGGATTTCACATACAGAATCCAAATGTTTTTTTAAGATTTTGTTCTCCCTGTGATACAGGCTTCCTCTAATAAGGAGATTTTCTCTAATGGTTATCTTATCATCCAGAGAATTATCCTGAAATACGACACCGATTTTTCTTCTTATTTCTTCATCTTCTTTCCCTAAAGTGAAACCGCAGATATTTACTTCCCCCTCTGACTTGCTTAATAAAGTGCACAGTATGTTAATGGTCGTTGTTTTACCTGCGCCGTTCACACCAAGAAAACCATATAGTTCGCCTTGCAAAACCTTAAAGCTGATATCATCAACCGCTTTGATATCTTTAAAATGCTTTTTCAAATGTTTTACTTCAATAACCGATTCCATTTGTTGTGTTCCGCCTCTCAATTTGATTTCCCTTATTGTACTTAAGGAAACTGCAATTATCAACGGCTATGAAGTGTAATACCGTTTATGGGTGGTAAGATGCCCAAAATGCTAACTGAGAGGTAATTTGAATAAAATACATTTTACACTTCTTAATTGGGCAGTACAACACCAAGCCGGCTTGGGGTACTGCATGGGTGTAAGTGTGTAAATTGGAAAGTGGAAAGTAATTCCAGTTTTAATTGGAACGAAACACCGTGCAAAAGAGGGGTAAGTTAAAGTAAAAAAACCGGTCCTGTAAGCAATTAAGAGAACATGAATAATTCTCTTATTGTATACAGGGCCGGTTGAATATGAGTTAAATTTCAGCAGCGGAAGATTAATTATGATAACTCCATATCGTTTATGTTATTATTAATCAGAAAGAAGAAACCTGTTATTTTAAGATATTAATATTAAAGTAGTCAGTCATTTCATAGGACCTTATATTACCCAGAAATTACTGTTAAATACTATGTTTCTGTAGGTTTCAAATACAATCCACTTTTTGGTAAATTCTAATTCATTTTTACCTTCTGAACGCTTATATTCTACTAAGAATTGTTCTACTTCTTCAGCTGTTGTTGCCTGAATGGAGAAACCTCTGCCATTTATAAGGGGAGCATCAGAGAAATGGAAGTCATCAATGGACTTAATAGCCTCTATTTTAGAGTCTCTGATTTTAATGACAGTCCAGTCGCGAAGTACAAGGATATCGAAGTTTTCGGGATAATGATAGCTTTCACCTTTTATAGGAATAACATCCCCTAAGGTGTATACCTTGTTCTCTGGTTTTAACTTTGAAATGTTAAGGCTTTCCAGGTTATAATAGAATTCCTCGAAGATATCACCTCTTGCTTTTATATTCTCAAATATAAAAGTTGCACTGTCATTTATGGAGTTGCTTTCATTAGTAAGCTCTTCAATTACACCACAGGCAGAAGTCATATTTGTAATTCTGTCAATTAATATGAGTTCTCCTAAAGTTTTATGAACATTGAATCTATCCGCAACAATTTTCTCAGCAAGTACAATATCACATACTGCAATCTCATTTTTCTTTAGCTGGGCAACAGGCTGATGTTCGCCGGAATTGACATCTATCTTATAACGGATACCGGTAACAACTCCAGGTATTAATTTGGTGCCAATTTTAACAAAGTAATTCTTATCCGGTGTAAGTTCTGCATCATCCATCCATAGAATAGTAGTTGTCAAGGTTTTGCTGGTAGTCAGTCCTGCATTCTTGGTTAAGACACAACCTCTTGATACATCTACTTCTTTATTAAGCTGAATGGTAACCGGCTGTCCTTTGAATGCCTGGTCAGCTTCTCTGTCAGTAATATGAAGGCTCCTTACAATAGCCTTCTCATTACTTGGCAGGGTGATTAGCTCGTCACCAACCTTGATGGTACCGGCCTCAATCTGTCCCTGAAAACCACGAAAGGTGTGATTAGGTCTGCATACTCTCTGAACAGGCATATAAAAGCCGTCTTCTTCGGCTGAATTTACCGTGTCTACATTTTCGAGATAAGTAAGGAGAGGTTCATCTGTATACCAGGTTATATTCTCTGAATTCTTGGTAAGGTTATCTCCTTCTGTAGCTGAAATAGGAATTATCTTAACCTTCTCAAGAGAAAGTTCGGAAGTTAATTGTTTGATTTCAGCTGAAATCTCCTCAAAGCGTTCTTTGCTGTAACCGATTAAGTCCATTTTATTTACAGCAAAAACGAAATGCCTGATTCCCATTAAGGAACAAATTCTGGCATGTCTTCTGGTCTGTACAAGAACTCCCTGCTTCGCGTCCACTAAAATAATTGAGAGATCTGCAAAGGAAGCACCAACAGCCATATTTCTGGTATATTCCTCGTGACCGGGGGTATCTGCAACGATAAAACTGCGATTGTCGGTGGTAAAGTAACGATAGGCTACATCAATGGTAATACCCTGTTCTCTTTCCGCCATCAGCCCGTCTAACAGGAGGGAATAATCGATTGCTCCTTCCCTGCTGCCTACCTTGGAATCTAATTCCAGCGCTTTTTCCTGATCCGTATATAAGAGCTTGGAATCATATAATATATGTCCGATAAGAGTAGATTTTCCGTCATCCACGCTTCCGCAGGTAATAAACTTTAATAAGCCCTTCATCTAGAAATATCCCTCCCTTTTTCTTCTCTCCATGCTGCCGGCAGCTTCATTGTCTATAACTCTGCTGGTTCTTTCTGAGGAAACGGCACTCAGGGTTTCCTCAATGATTTCGTCCAATGTAACGGCTGNNACGGCTGTTGATTCACACCCACCGGTTAAGGGATAGCAGCCAAGGGTACGAAAACGCACGGTTTTATATTCCACCTGTTCTCCCGGTAATAGCTTTAAACGGTCATCATCTACCATAATAATATTGCCGTCGCGGTAGACTACAGGGCGTTCTTTGGCATAATAGAGGGATACGATATCAATATTTTCACGCTGTATGTACTGCCAGATATCCTTTTCCGTCCAGTTGGATATAGGGAAAACACGCATGCTCTCACCTTTGTTGATCTTAGTATTATATAACTTCCACATTTCAGGGCGCTGATTCTTCGGGTCCCAGGCCTGGGCTTCATTCCGAAAGGAAAAGATTCTCTCCTTTGCACGGGACTTTTCTTCGTCACGGCGTCCGCCTCCAAAAGCTGCCGTAAAGCCGTATTTCTTCAAACCCTGCTTTAAAGCCTGTGTCTTCATGATATCCGTGTAAGCAGAACCATGCTCAAAGGGATTGATGCCCTGGTCAATACCCTCCTGATTGCTGTGTACGATCATTTCAATACCCAGCTCCTTTGCTTTACGATCGCGAAACTCTGTCATTTCCCTAAACTTCCAGGTGGTATCAATATGCATAAAAGGAAACGGGGGCTTCTCCGGATAAAATGCCTTCATGGCAAGATGCAGCATTACCGAGCTGTCTTTGCCGATGGAATATAACATTACCGGTTTCTCACATTCTGCTGCAACTTCTCTGATACAAAAGATTGCTTCAGCTTCTAACTCATCAAGATGTGTTAATTCACTCATCTGTATATCCTCCTGTTTCTCTTTTCCTTAATATTGGTTGGAATCTTTACGGTTCACATCAATTACAGAGAGGTCACCGTTTGTTTTCTCGATTTGCCAGTGGACGATATCTCCTTCAATGCTGGTAAGTAACTTGCTGCCAATGCCTCCTATGTCTGCGCCAAGATAAAAGGATATAGCCCCGAAGCTGCATTCCTTTAAACAGGAGGAACACCCCCAACAGTCTTTGGGATATTTGATATAGGCTTTCTTATCCTCCGCCAGTTTAATCAGACTTCCGGGACATACCTGCATGCATTTTCTGCAGCCGGTGCAGCTCTCTTTACGAATGGCTATGCTCATATAGCTCCTCCCGTCCTACTAATTCTCTGTAGATTATTTTCAGTTCGCCATCAACCAGTCTGGAATTCACATATTTCAACCATTCATCCTTCTTCTCCGGATAATCCAGATTCTCTGCAAAACTGTGCCATCTGGTTTCTTTTCTTGCACTTAAGTGAGCAATGACGGATTTCGCAAGCACCAACCGCTCCTTTAACTCATAGGCAAACATTAATTCATGCATATCCTCTGCATGGATATGGCTGCTAAGCTTAATCAGCTGGTCTATTTTCTCGTCTGCAATGGCAAGCTGTTTTTCATTAAACTGATAGTTATTTGATATACCGCCGGCATAAGTATCCATTACCTTTTGCATGGCTTCCTCTAGCTGATCTATTGTAAAGACCGGATTTTCATAATTTAAGATAGCTTCCAGCTCCTTCAGTTTTTTATTTACAGAGTGAAGTTCTTCCGAGGTTTCATGGCTATTGAATGAAGAACAGGTATTAAATGGACTGTTTTTCATTCGTGTATTGTTTTTGGTGGGAATACCCTGTTCCGTTCCATAAAAATCTTTTTCTGTTGTGACTGTAGCAATCGTTTTCCTGGCATCCTCCTCTTTTTTTCTATCCTCAATTGCTGTCAGAGCAGCAATTTCCCCTTCAACCAAAGCACCGGTTACATATTTCTGAGGACATCCACCGGCCACATCACCTGCAGCGTATAAACCTTCTATGGTTGTGCGTCGCTTTGTATCCACCCAGTACCCGCTGGCCGTATGTCCGCCTACAATATAGGGTTCGGTACCTTCGATTTCTACATTTTGCTGACTGGGGTTTTTTCCGGCTTCAATCCACTTTAAGGTCTGGCTGGGGGCTGTGTTCAGATAGGCTTTTTTAAGCTCTTCATCCTGTACGGAGGTAATTCCTTCCGTTCTGAGATAACAAGGACCTCTGCCTTGGAGATTCTCCTTCACCGTACCGTATACTCGTTCAGAGGTTGTGATTCCGTATTTGGTTTCATAAATTTCTCCTAAAGAATTCACCTGTCTGGCACCTACGCCTTGTGCGATGGTTCCTGTAGGAGCGATAGTATCCTTACACCTTAAGGCAATGAATCTCATTTCAAAGGTAGTCATCTCTGCTCCTGCGCGTATTCCCATAGCATATCCTGCACCGGTGTTAAAGGGAGGATACCACATCTTATGTCTTGAGAAACCGGGATTATTAGGCCGATATAATCCTGCGGCACCTCCTGTTGCACAAATGACCTTATCAGCTCTTATTTCATAGAGGATTTCCTCCTCTATACTAAAAGCAAAAGCCCCAAGAATACGGTTATCCTTTATAATATAATCCGTAACATTTACCCGGTTTAATATTTCAACATCTGTCAGGCTGCTAACCGCATCTGCCAGAATTGGTTTGATATTTTCTCCGTTTATTTTAATGTTTCGGTTACCTCTTGCTACATATTCTCCCTGCTCATCCTTTAGTATGATAAGTCCAAGGTCCTCAAGCTTCTTAGTAACCCGGTTAAGCCCCTGAGACATGGTAAGCAAGAGATCTTCCCTGACAATATTGTCCGCATCTTTTTTAGCATAATCTACATAGTCTTCCGGTGTTCTGCCTTTTACTATATAGGCATTGATGGCATTTACACCGGCTGCCAGACATCCGCTGCGTTTGATATTCGCTTTTTCTGCAATAAGAACGGCAGCATTGGAATATTCCCTGACGGTAAGAGCGGCATAACAGCCTGCGGTTCCGCCGCCAATTATCAATATATCTGTCGTAAGACGTTTAAGCTTTAATTCTTTTCTCATGAGATCCTCCGTGAATATTTATCAAAGTCCCTTCAATCTGTTAATCCCTTAAGGATATGGTCAAAACAAGAACTGGAAAGTGCTATATATAAATAGGGTTCTTATCTTCTATTGCTTTGTTTTCCAAAACCAGACTGCCTTGTTCACCAAAGGTAAACAAACGGTAAATAAGCACATTTACCTCTTCCCCCGGACTTAATGGAACTTCCTCTAAGGATCTGGTGGCGGTGAGCCGATAATTCTTCACTCTTATCTTTATTTCTGAGTAACTTCCACGGAAGGAAACTTTCTCAACAATCCCATCTTCTACGGAATTCGGATGGAGAAGTGCTTCTTCTTTTCTGCTGACTTTTATAAATTCCGGACGGATTATAGCTTTTGAGCCACTCTGTGCTCCTTCAAAGCCGATGAGTTTGCTGTAATCATCTAAGAGGGATGACTGACCTACAAACTCTGCTACAAAGAGGGATTCAGGGTTACGATAAATATCCAGAGGAGAACCTTTTTGTTCGATTCTTCCTTGGTTTGTTANNTGTCCGCCGGAGAGCTGGTGGGGATAACGATTACCTAATCCCTCAAGTCCGATAAGTGCCAGTAACTCCTCCACCCTTTCCTTGCATTCCTTCTTATTCTTCTTCTGAATCTCAAGACCGAAGGCAATATTGTCGTGTACCGTCATGTAACGAAATAAGGCATAATTCTGAAATACGAAGCCGATACCCCTTTTACTGGCGGGCAGATCATTGACGCGGCTGCCATTGATAAAGATATCGCCTGCGTCCGGATATTCAAGACCTGCCAGCATACGAAGAATGGTTGTCTTTCCGCTTCCGCTGGGTCCAAGTAAACCGATAAGCTTCCCCTTTTCAATACCGAAGCTGATATGATCGGAGGCTTTAAAATCACCGAAGGTTTTATTTATGTTTTTCATTTCTACATGCATTTCAGACACCCGCCTTCTTCATTTTATATTCCAGAATATTTCTGATAATTAATATGATTACCGCTAAAATTACCAGTATTGAGGATACAGCAAAAGCTGCGGTAAAGTTAAATTCGCTGAAGAATATTTCAACCTGCAGGGGTAAGGTTATCGTCTTACCCCTTAAATGTCCCGAAAGGACGGATACTGCTCCGAACTCACCCATTGCTCTGGCAGTACATAATACAACTCCATATAGAAATGCCCATTTAATCTGAGGAAAGGTAACCTTCCGAAAAATGCGAAAGGCTCCTGCTCCCATAATGGCTGCCGCTTCTTCCTGATCGGAACCCTGTGCATTAAGAACCGGTATTATCTCTCTTGATATAAAAGGAAAGGTTACGAAAACGGTACCAAGGATAACTCCTGGAACTGCAAAGACGATTTTGATATCCAGGGCTGTCAGTATGCCATGCGTCCATCCGATTCGTCCAAAGGTAAGAATAAATATCAGACCTGCAATGATGGGCGAAATTGCAAAGGGAATATCTATTAAAGTTGTCAGCAGTTTCTTCTTCCTGAATTGATATTTCGTTACTGTCCAGGCTGCAAACAGACCAAATATTGTATTTACTGCCACTGCGGCCAAAGTGGCCTCCAAAGTTAAAAGAAGTGCTTTTATGGTATAGGTATCAAATACTGCCTTCTTATATACTTCAATACCACGTCTTAAAGCTTCCGAAATAACAACCACCAAGGGCATGATTAACATAATAAACAAGAACAGTATACTTATGGTAATGAGAAAAATCGGTATGAACTTTGATTCCNNAGTCCTTCTGCTGCGTTTTTTGCATTAGGACGGCTCCTTTCTATTCCCGGGTGAATTTATTGGCATATACCTGCACGGAGTTAATGGCAAATAAGATAATAAAGGAAAAGGCCAGCATCACTAAGGCTATGGCATTCGCACCGTCATAGTTGAACTGTTCTAATTTACTCATTATCAGGAGCGGAGCGATCTCTGTCTTAAAGGGTATGTTTCCCGCTATAAAGACAACGCTGCCGTATTCCCCTACAGCTCTTGCAAAAGCAAGGCCGAAACCGGTAAGCAGTGCCGGTCTGATTTCCGGAAATACTATACGAAAGAATATTTTCGCTCTGCTGGCACCAAGAACATTGGCTGCTTCTTCGTACTGGGGGTCCAGATCTTCAAGTACCGGCTGTATGGTTCTTACTACAAAAGGTATTCCTATAAATATCATAGCAACAATGATTCCAAGCTTTGTATAAGATACCTTTATTTCCAATACTCCCAGAAGTTTTCCTATCATTCCTTTGTCGGAATAAAGGGTAGTAAGGGCGATACCGGCAACTGCTGTGGGCAAAGCAAAGGGTAATTCAATAAGACCGTCTACCAATCTCTTAAAGGGAAATTCATACCGCACAAGTACCCAGGCTAATATCACACCAAAAACTGCATTGATAATTGCGGCAATGAGGGAACAGGAAAAGCTTACTACATAACCGGAGACAATTCGTTTGTCTGTAACCGTATCGATAAAAGTATGTATTCCCATTGTAGAGGCATTAAGTACCAGTGAAGCCATTGGAATCAGTACAACTAAGCTGAGTAAGGTTAAGGTGACTCCCATAGAAATTCCAAATCCAGGGATTACCTGCTTTCTTTTACGACGTTTCATAGGTCTTAAGGCCTCCATTTATTCTTTCTCATTCACCGGTATATATCTGATCAAATATACCACCGTCATCGAAATGTTTTTCCTGTGCCTGCTTCCAACCACCGAATAACGGATCATCAATGGTTAACAATTCCAGATCAAGGTTGAAAACAGTATTGAATTCCTTTAATATTTCTGGATTCGCAGGTCTGTAATAGTTCTCTCCGGCAAGCTTCTGACCTGCATCAGAATAGAGATATTCAAGGTAAGCTGTAGCAACTTCTCTTGTTCCCCTGTCATCTACCACCTTATCCACAAGGGCTACAGGAGGTTCTGCCAGGATACTTATGCTTGGTGTAATAATTTCATATTCCTCGGGATGTCCCTTAATAGAAAGATAAGCTTCATTTTCCCAGGCTAAGAGTACATCACCCTGACCATTTTCAACAAAAGTAGTGGTTGCACCTCTGGCACCGGAATCCAGCACCAATACGTTCTGGAAAAGCTTCTTTATGTAATCCTTTATCTGTGTTTCATCGTGGTTATAGGTTTTATCAGCATATCCCCAGGCAGCCAGGTAATTCCATCTGGCACCACCGGAGGTCTTAGGATTGGGAGTGATAATTTTAACGTCCTCTCTTATCAGGTCATCCCAATCATTTATCTGTTTTGGATTGTCTTTGCGAACCAGGAATACTATAGTCGAAGTATAAGGAGAACTGTTATTTTCAAATTCACTCTGCCATCCGGCTTCAATAAGTCCGGCTTCTTCTATGGCGGTAATATCATAGCCCAGTGCTAATGTAACAACATCTGCCTCATTACCTTCAATAACAGAACGCGCCTGCTTTCCAGAGCCTCCATGGGAAGGTACTACAGTAACCTCCTGTCCTGTCTTGTCTTTCCAGTATTTTGCGAATTCTTTGTTATAGGCTTCATAAAACTCTCTGGTAGGATCGTAAGATACATTCGTAATTTCCACTGATTTTGCACCTGATGCATCTGCATCTTTACTCTTGTCTCCACAACCGGCCAATACCCCCGTTACTAATGCCATTGTTAATCCGAAAGTAAACAGTTTTCTGATTTTCATAAATACTCCTTTCCTCCTTCATGAAGCCTGCTATTGACTATTGCTGATAAGTCAAAGACAACAGCTTCTGGCCAAAATAATTTTCTATTCATATATGATTACTATGATTTATGATTATACTTTAGAAGTAATAGTTATGCAATACTAAAAAGGTAAAACGTTTGCGTAGCTGTTAACATGCATAACTCCTGCATTTTAAAATCTAAGTGATGACAAAAAAGCAGAATCTAAACTATATAATAGTTTAGATTCCGCTTTTTTTCTTTAAAATGAAAATATGTATTAGCATTAACCTTATTTATGTAAATCGTTTTATAATTTATAAGACATAGGTAAAAAGCTGGGACCGGACATAAATCCAAGACTGCGATATAAACTTTACCGCAGAATTGCCTACGGTTACAAACAATCGCATAGCTTCTGTATTATTTTTTTGTTTGCTATTGTTAAAGCACGTTGTATCACGTATTTGGCTAAACAATGGTTACAAATATCTGGAATGAACTGCAATATACTATCTGAGCAATTTCCTCAAAATTGCCCTGCTGGCCGTTTAGCAAAACCCATAGCTTACTGTATATGCGGAGTATAAAGTCGTGCGAGATTTTCGATTCTTCGGATTAGTTCATTTCTAACTTCCACAGGTTCTAAACATTCACATTTATCACCAAAGCCTAGAATGAGGTTATATCCGGAATCGTCATCAATAAACGGTAACAGGGCTATAAAATGCTCTTCATTAAAAGGAGTAATATTTTCATTTCCGCAATAATCTATGACCTTATCCCTCGCAGATTCGTGAATGAGTAATTTAACGGTGATTTGCTTTTTATCCATCCTATCTGTAAATTCAGAGATTGTAGGCGGCAGTCCATTGGGTAATTCTCGCAATGAAAATAATTCATCAAGAATTTGCAGGTCTGACATTCGTACCAATTTAAACAAACGATATTCATTTCGGGCTAAGCAAAACCCCAATAGATAGCAACTATGTGCTTTTATCATAACTCTATACGGTTCAACTTTACGCTTACTTATATGTCCTGAACGATTGAAATACTCAAAAGAAATCAATTGTTGGTTTTTCACAGCTTCTTTGATTTCAGAAAAATAAGTTTGCAATTTGGGATGTTCTTTCCACGGCTGTAAATCTAATAAAACTTGATTGGAACGTAGCTCTATTTCATTGGCTTGTTCGGCAGGGATAAGACTTTGTATTTTTGCAGTAGTATTAACTAACTCTTCTCTACTCATGACGGCTGAAACACCCTGTAAGCCTCTTAATAAGGCTACGATGTCAGAAACAGAAAATACATTCTTGTCAATTTTATATTTTTCCATAATCTGAAAACCGCCGTTGACTCCGGTGGTCGAAATGATAGGGATTCCAGACATATCAATTGTTTCTATATCGCGATAGATGGTTCTTAGTGAAACTTCAAATGTTTCTGATAACTCTCTGGCACTGACTTTTTTCTTTTCAAGTAGCAGTAGAATTATAGATATAAGTCTGTCAATCTTCATTTTTAATTCCTTTCGCTGAACACGAAAATGGTTATTTTCATTTATTTTAAAACACTGACATAATGCTGTCAAGGTTACCATGCTAGTCTAATAGCATAATAATCACAAGGAGGTAGACCAGTATGGATTATACTGAAAAATATCAGGAAATTGTTCAAAAGCATTTTCTATCGCGTTAGCAACATCGGTTGACAACAAGGCGAATGTCCGTTGTGTATCGAGTTGTTTTAATCCGGACAACCCCAATGTTATTTACTTTTCTACTAACAAAAATATGCCAAAGGTAGTTGAATTTGCAAAAAATAATGAGGTCGCTTTCACAACTGTTCCTGCACCTGCCGATGGACATATTCATGTTCGTAGCCAAAAGTCAACCGTTCGTAAGAGCGACTTTAACATTGATGAATTAAAGGACATGTTTATAAAGCAGATTCCAGGCTTCGAAAGAACATTAGAAATGGCAGGTAAGTTTTTAGATGTGTATGAAATTCATGTTAAAGAAGCAATTGTTGTGTTAGGACCTATGCAGACAGGAACGGTTACATTCTAACTGTGCTAATCTATAGAAAGAACCGTTGTCAGGCAGTAGAAATAGTAAGCTGTAGCCCTATACAAAATATATTTTAAGTAAAATAGTAGCTTATGACACATAATTTCATGCTGTCTTTTTTCTTAATCTAACCGGTAAAATAAGAATATCGCATAAAGGCTAAGGTGATTGACTATGAAAAAAATAAAGGTATGTAAACGCTGTTCTAATATCAACAAGGATGAGATTGCAGCATATGCAAAAGAGAATAATTGTCACTTGGAATTTGGTTGCGTGAGTAGATGTAAAAAAAAGTACCCTGAGTTAAGAGATAAATTTTTTGGACGTATTGATGGAAACATTACGATATGTGATTCCAAAGAAGATTTTTTCTGTCAGATGAAGCAATAAAGTTATTTGCTAAAATTGAATAGGGAGAATTAAAAACTGCTGCACGACGGTAAAAAAAACGTCGTACAGCAGTTTATTGCTTTTGTTTATTATGGCGGTATTGGAATAGGGGGTTCTTATGTATTCCAAACCGCTATTTCTTTTTGGTAAAGTGTCGGCATCTAACTGCAGCTACTGGATATAGCAGAAGTTTGTTCTTTTATAAACTAATAAACAAGCTTTACACGTTCTTAAATATACTTTGCAACACTCTCTCTGATTGCTAATTTATAGGGAAGAAATATTTTCATGGGTAATTTGTGATTTTTATTCATGCGGTTGACAAGTGTCTGCACAGCAATATTACCCAATTCGGATTTGGGCATTCCAATGGTGGTCAGCATTGGAGACACATATCCTGCAAGCTCAATATCATCCATACCGATAACAGATATATCATCTGGAATCTTTATGCCTGCTTCTGTAAAACGGCGGATCGCTGCAATTGCTGTAACGTCTGTAGCACAGAATACTGCGGTGGGTAATGGTTTCGCTTTCTTTAACAGCATATCTGCACCTTGATATCCACCGGCTCCGTTCTGAGGGCAGGAACAGACGATGCTGTTGTCATATTCCAGCTTCTTTTTTGACGCAATATTTATGTATGCATTATAGCGGGCTTCATTAACCGTTTCACCGATATAACCTATTCTTTTATGTCCGCATTGGATTAAATAATTAAGGGCCTCACGGGTCGCTTCATAACCATCACAAATTACCTGATCCAGATCGGCATCTATTACATTACGGCCAACATAAACGATGTTTTTATAATGTGATTTCAAGAATTTAATCGTTCCCATTTCAAAACGTCCAATAACAATTGCACCATCTGTTTTTACAGATTCAATTTTCTTGAGCAGGTCCAGATTGGTTATATCCAACACCGAATAGGATAAAGAAATCACATAACCTAAGCTGAGGGCTTTTTGCTCCACAGCCCGGGCAACCTGCGCAAAAAATGGATTATCTTCTAAATTCCTGGTTCTTCCAAGGATACAGGTTATTGTTAAGGGTACTTTCACTTTATTATTTTTGTTCTGCTTTAACTCGATGGCTGTCTGATTCGGGACATATTCCGTCTCCCTGATGATTTCCCACACTTTATCACGTATTTCCTTACGCGCAAAATTACCATCCTCTGAATTAATAATACGGGAAACGGTGGAAACTGATACACCTGCACGCTTTGCAATTTCCTTTAGTGTCATAATGAAAGACCTCCTCTATAACAGCTAGCAAGTATTTTGTATTTACTAAATTAACAGCTTACAGATTGGATATGAATCATTGAATTATGTTATTCGAGATTATACACAGTATATCCTATAATGTCAATATGAATATAGAGAATTCGAATATATCAGCATAAGTCCTTTAAGTTTTTGACAATAATTAAGCAATTACACAGACCACAGAATTAATTATATCAGTTTAGTTTTGGAATATTTTTTGAATGTTGCATTAACTGTGCACCAGTTATATAAAAGACTTATTTGGCTTGAAGCCATCCTCTATACCTGTTTCAACAATAGAGAATAAGTAAAAGTAGAAATAGAAGAAAAAGATTAATAATTTGATTAAACTTTATTCTAAAATTACAAAAAAGGTTCCTTACCAAGAACCTTTTTTAGTAACTAACTAATCTATCCTATTAAAAAATTTAATTATTTATATACTTTGAAAAAATATCGAATACTTGATCTAAGTTATCTGCAGAAATCTTGTTATTGCTCTTGCTTTCTGAGATATTATCTATGATTTCATCATATGAATCATTATAAGTAATTATTTTTCCATTACTCTCTTCAAATATTCCTTGGTTTCCACCCAAAATATAATATGTGTTATTTTCATAGTCTTTATCTAACACCAGAACATATTCTTTTCCTGCTTCAATTAGTTTGCTATCATTAAGTTGAATTATTTTGATAACTTTATTATCAATACCTTGTATACTTTCTTCAATATTAAATTCAGTAACTGTACCTAATTTTCTATATTCAATTACTGATCCTGCAGTCCCTTTGACAACTAAACCAGATGCTGCTGCTAATTCATTTAAAGTGTTATAACCATCAACATATACTGCAGATATATTGCTTTTATTTCCGATTACATTATTATCTTTAGCTGCATTAATATTAAATGAATTTTCATTAATTTCTTCATTATTTCTGTTAAAATTAAAAACCATTACCAATGCCAAAATACTTAAAGATATAGATAAAATTATAAATTTTCTAGCCATAATCTCTCTCCTTATCAATAAACCTGACCTATATGATTTTTTTCATTGGTACTAGGTGTAGTTGAAGTAACATTTTCTATATATTCTTGCATTACATTACCACTATTATAATGTCCTGTATAACCAAATGCATGCCCCATTTCATGGACAACTACTTTTTTCCAAGTGCTTTCAGTAAAGCTACTTGTTGCTGATGAATTAACCAAATATAGATTAGTTGGACTAGAAATTTTATATATATACTTAGTTGAATTGTTATAATATCCATTAATTGCAAATGTTCCAGAATATAATGTTACTCCTGCAACATTTGCAGGTATGCCTATACTCGATGCATCACTGCTACTAATACCACCAATAGCTAAGTTTGCTTGTGATTGACTTGCAACAATATTTCTCGATAAACCAGTAGCACTATTCCAACTTGAGAATCCCAATGAAACGTATTCATTTATTTTTGTTGTGGAAAGTAAACTGTTTGTAACATTAGTACCAGTAAAAGTTTTAATTGTAGAAGTATCCCAATAGTATATATCACTTGAATCAGTATACCAATATGATAAATCAATACCTGTTGATGCACTTGCTTTACTTGGATTTAAACTTACTAGTACAAGCATAAAAACTATTGTAAAACTTACTAACCTTTGTTTTAATTTCATTTTTTCCTCCTTAATAATTACTTAGTAAAGGTATTAATATGGTAATAAATGTATACTATCATAATAGTTATTGTTTGTCAAATATTTTCACAATTTTTTTTAACAACAAATGGGCTGAGCAGTTAATAAAATATGAATTCACTTGATCATTTATTTCTTATAATAATTTAATTAGTATTTTCTGCTATATAGGGTTCAAGATGTACATTTACCTGTGCGCTCTGATTCATATGGAATCTAATGGCATTTTCTATCTCATGTACCAGTTTGTGGGTCTCTAGTATATTCAGACAGGGTTCTACCAGTATATGCATATCAATATACAGATTCTCAATACTTCCCCTGCTTCTTATCTTGTGAGTGTCTTTCACTTCTTCAAAACTCATTACGATTTTTCTGATTTCCTCTGTATCCACCACTACTCTATCAAGAAGAATGTTACAGTTATTCTTTCCTACTTCATAAGCACTATATAAGATAAAGCCGGATACAATAAGTGAAAGAATGGGATCAATGATATTTGGCAATCCAAGCTTTATACCAATAGCGGTAAATAATACACCAAGTGAGATATAAATGTCACTTCTGGTATGGATAGAATCTGAAATGAGAATCAAGCTGCCAAGTTTCCTGCCTTCTCTATATTCACCCATTGACACGAAAAAATTGATCACCAAGGTAAGAAATAATACCAGAAGGCCAAGAAGGGAAATCTCAGGCTTGATAGGATTTCTTAATACCTGTATAGCATTTATAAGAACTCTTAAACCAACCCAAAAGAGCATAACTGCAATAAATAGTCCGGAGAGAGTCTCATATTTGTTATGACCATAAGGATGCTCTCTGTCTTCTGGTTTCGCTGCCATACCTGTTCCGATGAGCCCTACAATATTGGACATACCATCAGATAGCGAATGAAGTCCATCCGCTGTCACGCTTGTGCTTCTTGAAATTGCACCTAACAGAATCTTAAGCAGCGCAACCAGCCAGTTTATCAGGAGTATAAGAAGAAGGCATCTTTGAACCCTTTTAAACTTATTCTTTTCCATAAACTATTCCTCTCTGATTATTATGTATAGGGTAGAAAAAATCCATGGGAACAATTATATAAAATTGTCCCATGGATAAATTTCCACTGTCTCTAATTGGAGACCCGACCACATGTATAGAAATACACTGTCTGTTCATATATAGATTTATATAGGTAAACCCAAATAGGGAGGCGAAAGCTTGAGCTATATGATACATATATATTAATATATGAACCGGAGATTGATGTGTTATTATTTTTTTATTTTTTTATTACATCTCTTCCGGACACTCTATGCCCAGTAATGACATAGCTTCGCCTATTAACTTCTGAACTCCGTATACAAGCAGTAACCGGGCCTTTTTTATATTATTGTCTGATTGATTAATAGGACATTTATGATAAAATTTATTAAAATCCTGTGCCAGATTAAGTACATACCGGGCTATCATACTAGGTTCATAATTCTCTGCTGCTTTTAAGATTGTATCCGTATAATTACTAAATCCTTTGATCAGTTGATAGCTGTGTTCCTCTGACAGTACATTAAAATCAATATTTAAATCAGCTGTATAATCCTTATTTTTTCGCAAGATACTCTTAGCCCTTGCATAGGTGTATTGAATATATGGTCCTGAAGCACCTTCAAAGCTTAATACTTCCTCCCATTTAAAATCTATATTTTTAATTCTTTGTGTAAATAAATCATGAAATATAATTGCACCAATTCCTACCTGTTCAGCAGTTTTTACTTTATCCGGCAAAACTGGATTCTTAATTTCAATTGCTTTTTTGGCTCGCGCTATCGATTCTAACAGAAGCTCTCTAGCATATATAATGTTGCCAGAACGTGTTGATAATTTCTCTCCTGACATGCTGACTAAACCATAGGGGACATGTACTAGGGACTTACTCCAGGAATACCCCAGCTTATCCAATACCTTGAATACCTGATTGAAATGCAGCACCTGCTCTGCTCCTGTAACATAGATGCATTTAGAGAAACCGTAGGCAGCTTTTCTGTAGATTGCGGCAGCTATATCCCTGGTGGGATAGATAGAACTCCCGTCTTTCTTAGCGATGAGACAAGGTGGCAGCTGTTCGGAGCTTAAATCTACTATCTGTGCACCATCACTTAAGGTCAACAGATTTTTTTCATTTAACTGTTTTAGAACTAGAGGAATCATATCTTGATAAAAGCTTTCTCCGGTATAATAATCAAATTCGACCTTCAGCAGGTTATAAATGTATTTAAATTCTATCATACTGATATCCATGAACCATTTCCAGATGTCCAAAGCTTCCTCATCCTTTAGTTCCATCTTAACAAACCAATTTCTTGCTTCCTTAATTAAGGCAGGCTCTTTTTTTGCCTCTTTAAGAAATTCCACATATATACGAAGTAATTCATCAATACCCTCTTCCTGTATTTTTTCTTTACTGCTCCACTTCTGATAAGCGACTATTAGTTTACCGAATTGTGTACCCCAATCTCCCAGATGATTAATTCGAACAACCTTGTATCCTAATTTTTGATAGATTTTCGATAAAGAGTTGCCAATAATGGTAGTTCTTAGATGGCCTATATGGAACTTCTTTGCAATATTGGGAGAGGAGTAATCAAGACAGATAGTTTTTCCCTGCCCGATATCCTGTGATAAGAGTGTATCATTCTTTATCTGTTCCAGCACCTGTTCAATAAAATATTTCTTATCTACGTAGATATTTAAATACCCTTTTACTGCTTCCACTTTCTGAAATCTCCTATCATGCTGACTGTCTAACTTTTCCTTTAAAGCTTCTGCAATTTTTACAGGGCTTTTATGGAGCTGTTTTGCTAGTGAGAAACATGGAAATGCATAATCGCCAAGATTAAAATCCGGTGGTACCTCAAGAAGTGATAGTATAGTAGTTTCTGTTATTTCCGGTATGCATGCTGCAATGTGTTTGCTGATAATTTTTTGCATGGTTAATCTCCTCCTTCGAAATAAAAAAACCGCAATAGACCGGGACTAAACCCTTCTACTACGGTTCAAGTTTCTGAAATATGACTTCTACTTCATCAAACCGCATAGATACAAGACAAGTACTCCTGTAACTATGCCTATAGAGCACATAATCACACGAGCAGGTATCTATATCTGCGTCTGATTTGATTGGTAAAGTAATGATTCATAATTTCAGTTCCTTTCATTTTTTGTTATGTTAACATTTGGGAGTTGAATTGTCAAATAATTTCTTATATTAGAGAACTCTGTTTACAATCTCAAGTGTATTTTTTGTAAGTTGTTTTAAGTCAGCTTCACCTATCTTGTAGGAGGAGGTTTCTTTTCTGGTATCCTGAGAACTTACCGGTAATAATTCTGATAAATGTTGATCCAGAAGTATTCCAGGCTGATTTCCTGTTCTTTTTAAGAGCTCTTGCGCCAGCTTCGGATTTCCACCATCTGCTCCTCCGCTTATAGAAATAAAACCATAGGGTTTAGGATTGCGTTTTAGATTATTTAGATATGCCCGCAGTGGTGAAGCTGTCTGCCCTATCCAGACTGGCCCGAAAAAAAGTACAAAATCATATTCTCCTGTTATAGCTGAAAGCGGATCTACTTTAGGAAATCTACTGTATCCAGACCATTTTCTTCTCGATATACCTGCTCAAGTTTTTCAAAAACACTTCTGTTATACCATTCTTTTAAAATTGGATTCGTTCGTATCCCCTCTGTATTGAGTTTCAGCATCTGTTTTACTACAATCATTGGATTTTGATTCAGATCCAGTGACTGAAGACAAGATTTCTTAAGTTTCGCGTTTTCCTCCAGGAAGATATCCATAAACAGTTTTTCTTTGGAGGAATAATAATTATAAAAAGTCCCAACTGCCATTCCGGCTTTTTTTGTTATTACCGATATATTTGTATCTTTAAAGCCATTTGAGCAGAATAATTCTTTTGCGCGGTTAAAAATCAATGTTTTTTTATCTTCCACTGGTGTACCTCCATAAACGTCTGAATGAATGATTTTTATTTTATTCATTCATTATGATCCCCCTGGATATAAATAATGTCAAGAAATAGGGTTGAAATCCTGTGATATGTACTTTGATATTAAAATACAAGTTACCAAGAATTGATTTATTTTGCATATTCTGATATTATTATGACAAAAAAGTAGTACGAATTGTTATCAAAAAGATGACAGCTAGCATAAGGAGTATTATGGATAAAACGCATATCAGTGAAATGGAAAAAGAAATACAGATAGAATATAACCGCATTGACAATAAGTGGCTGGAACTTCATTTTAAGACTTCCGTTGGATTATTTATTTTTTCCTTTTTCGTAGAATTAGCTTTGGGATACATTATGTGTAATTCCGAATATCTAAACACTACCGTTCCGATATTTATAGTTAAATTCATCCTTGTTCCCTTTACCGTTAATTTTATTTGTATCCTGGTTAATTTTATTGTAATACGTTCAAAGACGATTTCTCAAGTACATAAGGTTTATATCATTTCTTTATTATTTGTAGTAATATGTTTTGTGTTGTTTACTGTACATGTAGCTTTTTCAGCACTGTATTTTATCTTTGCCCTTCCTATTATGCTAACAATTATTTATGCTGATTATCGGCTTACCGTTATAACTTCTGCTTTGAGCATGGTTTGTATGGTTACATCGGAATTATTTATTACATGGGATTTGGACAAAGTTAATATCTTTGAAGATTCTATCAGATTAGTCGATTTTCTAATTTCTTTATTTATACTGCTTGCCTTTTCTACTGTAAGTATGGTTGTCATTCGCTTTGAGCGAGAGAAAAATGCTGCCAGTATTCAAAAAGAACTGGAAAGGCAGCAGCTGCAGAAAAAACTGCAGATGGATGAACTGACCGGTATTTATAACCGAAGAGCTTTACATGATACCATTAAAGATATGGATACTGAAACTTCTGATAATAACTGTATTTTTGTAATGCTTGATATCGATAATTTTAAGACCTTAAACGATTCCTTCGGACATATATTCGGTGATGAATGCCTTAAACAGATGGGGCGTATTTTAAAGAAAAACTGTACAGACGCAATTCCTTTTCGATATGGCGGTGATGAATTCTGTATTTTGTTTCCGAACGCTTCTGTAGAAGATACCGTTAAGACCTGTGAAAAGATAAGCGCAGACCTTCAGTCAGTAAGTTTTGAAAATATGGAAAATATTAAACTGACAGCCAGTATCGGGATCTCTGGTTTTTATAAGCACATGGATTCGGCAAGGCTTATCGTTAATGCAGACCATGCATTATATGCAGCTAAGACAATAAAGAATACCATACATATCTATAATGAAGCTGATAAATGCTGATTATAAACCTGTAAGATAATAGTATGCTTTCCAGCAAAATGATTTATAAAGATGATAAAAGGGGCTAGTTTTTTAAACAATAGCTGTAGGAAGCCCCTTAATAGTAATATCGATATTTTATTAACGGTTTAGAGTGAGGGCTTATCTTCGTATCATAATACCTTTCATATACTTGGAGGAATTATGTGTCTGATAAATTATTTCTTTTTCTTCCTCATTGCAGCCTATAAGTATCTTGATTTCTGAATCTCTTTTCATTAAATCAACCGTACATATTATAGCATCTATATGTTCTCCTGGGTCACTTCCACGCCAGACATCTACTTCGTTGCCATCCATAGAAGAAGTTCCTTGTAAAAAGCCGTAATCCACCTTATACAACAAGTCAGGGTACTTTGGATGAATGGTCCCCTTGGGCCGATCTATTATTATTTCTGATTGTTCTACTAAGCTGTCTAAGGCTGCCCAAAACTCCTCATTATATACCATTTTGACTCCTTTCGAAAATATCAAATATTTCATTTTTATTCCTAAATCCCTAGTCTAAAAACGCATAATTATTTGACTATTATTGGCCATTAATGGCTCTCTTCTCTCTCACACTGCTTACGCCAGCGCATTAACCAATCAAGCTGTCTGTCAAGAAAGTCTTCATCAACACAATCTTTACCATAAATTTCAATAATAGTAGCCTGCAGTTGATAATGATATATCGCCAGCAGATCATTAAAGGAATTTAATTCCTCCGAACCAAGAATAGAATACCTGCTGTAACCCTTTAGAAATGACTGAAATGCTTTCTTAGATCGAAGAAACCCCTCCTCTTCGTAACTAAAATAGTTTGTCCTGTTGCAGAATAGCACACAATCATATAGGGGAAAGGCGTAGGAAGCGGTATCAAAGTCTAATATATAATCATTACCATTAGCTGTCTTTAATAGATTACCCGGATGCAGATCTCCATGACAGAAGCCTCGTGGGAGGTTATCCACCCTGCTCCAGAGATAATCTCCATATTCACGGAATTTGGTTAGCTTATCTTCATTATAACTCATTTGTTTTAGTAAATGTATGTAACGGTCAATAAAATATTCTTTGTTATGCTCGGGAAGCCTTCCCTTGTAAGCTCCCATTAGATGATGAAGTTTACCGATCAACTCGCCTGTTAATTCTAAATTATCATCTGCCCCGGGTTCTTCACCTTCAAGATGTTCAAATAATACAAGAAGGTTCTTTTTATCCTGCCCTTCGACATATGCTTGACCACTATTTGTTTTAATTACAGAAGGGGAAGGAAACTTATTCTCTTCCAGATATAATAAAATATCAATAGATTGTTTGGCAGAATCACCAAAAGCCAAAGGAATATCTTTTAAGAAATATCTTTCTTTGTCACTCCAGGCACAATATGTTCTGGAACCACCTTCCCTTAGCAGTTCCACACTTGTAAAGTTCAACGGATAGAAATGATTTAGCTGTACTATGATATCTGATGTAGTCATAAAGGAATCTCCCATTCTGTAGTAATGCTATTATTTTATTAGAATTTAACTTTCAGCTATTCAAAAAGCTAAATATTTCAATTTGCAGTTAACGGTTATATATTACCGGATAAGCCGCTTCACTTATCCGGTAACATTCATGCAATGAAATCAGTTATTTATTCGTTTAAGATTGATTGTAAAATGATGATTATCCAGTGAGATATCCTCACTGTATTCAGGTATGAAATCCGTAGTCAGGGAAGCAAGCAGCTCATTTTCAAACATTGCTTTTTCTCTGCTTATAAGGCTTTGTAGAGCTTTACTGCAATCCACTTTCAGATATATTTTATCACTGACCTTATAACCTGCCCTTTTCCTTGCAACCTGGCATTGTCTTAGAAGCATTCGAAGAAGTCCTTCCTGTTTAAGGCTCTCCGTAATATTTATATCAAGAGCAATCCCAAGATTGTTTTGAACAGCTGACCCCAGTGAAGCTTTGTCTTCATACTCGATTGAAAAGATACCGGCTTCAAGAGGCTTGCGAATACCTGGAAGACTTACAGCTTCTCCCTTTAACAGCCTTTGAGCGATTTCATCTGTCTGCGTATTAGAAAGTTCTTTTAGTATGTTATTTACAGTATTTAATTCACCCTTTAGTATCTGACCGGCTTCTCTAAAGTTTAGTTTTATGACAGGCTGCCTGAAATCAGTAAGGACTTCCGTATATTCAATCCGATTCACATTCATCTCAGTTTTTAAGATAGTTTCAAAATAGGAATCGGGACGGTCAGATAATTTCTCGAACCAAAGATAAGCACACTCCAGTTTCTGCTTTACTTTCAGCTTCTTTTCATTTCTGATCTTTAGTGATAAACTTAAAAGGTCCCGTGTATTTTGCACCATAGAAAGTAACGGAATTCCTTCTGTTATCCACTGTTCCTGTGCTTTTGGCCATACACTTAAATGTACGGACTCTTCAGCATTGGAATATCTTCTGATAACACACTGCCAGATATATTCTGTAAGAAAAGGGAGGATGGGTGCAGCAATTTGTGTGAGTGTCTTCAGACAATAGAAAAGTACGGTATAAGCAGCCTTTTTATCGTCCGTAGCCCCTTCTTTCCAATATCTTTTCCGGTTTATACGAATATAGAAATTGGAGATATCATCTACAGCTTTCTCAAATAATTGCAAAACATCCTTGGTGTTATATTCATTGTAACCTCTCTCTGTCTCCCGGATAACGGTTGCTATGGTTGACAACAGCCATTTATCGGATAAGTCCAGTGGAAGTTTTTGTAAATTCTTTAAATCTATAAAGGGATGATCGATTTCAGCATAGGTGGTAAAAAATACTGCAATATTAAAAAAGTTTAACAGTTTACGTTTACACTCTTCTCCAAGATTGTAACCGAAACGAACATCGTTAGCAATTGGCGTCTGGGCAAAAAGATAGCGGGAAGCATCTGCGCCGATTGCATCTGCTGCCTCATCAAATCGTATCATGAACCCGGTTTTTGAGAATTTACTGCCGTCTTCTGCCGTCACCATACCATATGTGCTTACCTGCTCATATGGCGGTTCACCTGTAAGAACAGTGCTCATAAACAGCATGGAATAAAACCATAAACGAATCTGCTCTTTCATCTCAATCACACATTCGGCAGGAAAATAGGATTTCCAATAGTCTCTGTCTTCAAAATATTTCATAGTGGAAAAGGGCACAATTCCGGCATCCAGCCATACATCTCCAACCTGTTTTATTCGAGATACTACCTTATTACAATGAGGGCAGCTTATTGTGATAGCATCAATCCAGGGTCTGTGCAGATGAGGCAATTCATCCACCAATGCTTTCTGAACAGCTTTCTCCTTCAGTTCCTNNAGCCTTTCGTGAACCTATCACTGTAACAGTTCCGCAGCTGCATTCATAGATAGGCAATGGCAGTCCGTAATAACGGCTTCTGGAAATACACCAGTCCCCCATATTAAGGAGCCAGTCTGTCATGCGCTTCTCCTGGTAAGGCGGGTTCCAGGTTACTTTTTTTGTATTCTCAAGAAGTTTGGGGCGTATTTCTTCTACATCGATTGCCCATTCGTCTACGAGGCGAAATAATACCTCCTCTTTACAGCGCCAGCATACAGGATAACTGTGTTTATGCTTATGCGTGTAATGAAGTTTCCCTCTGAGCTTCAGTTCCTGAAATACTTCTGCTCTTATAGTTTTAGCCTCTTTTCCCTTAAGAAAACCAAAGCTCTCATAGAAGATGCCTGCTTCGTCTATTGGAACAATTTTAGGAAGTTCTTCTTTCACGCCCAGTCCATAGTCTTCTGCACCGCAGCCGGGAGCTATATGAACTACCTGACAGCCATCACCCTCCGTCACTTCGTCCCACAGCACAATCTTATGCTGTAAATTCTTCTGCGCTTCTATTTCCGGAAAAAAGGTCTCATATTGCAAACCGCAGAAAATATCACCTTTTGCTTCATCCAGAATTCTGACACATTCATTTTGGCCTTCACAAGAGTATTTTCGGTTATAGTAGTTCTTTCCCATCCATAAGGGTCTTCCTTCGTCTAACTGCACAAGTACATAATCCAGCTCTTTATTCACTGCTAATGCGGTATTGGCAGCCAATGTCCAGGGAGTTGTAGTCCAGACAAGGATATCTGCTTCTTTGTCCTTTAAAGGAAGCCTTGCAAATACAGCTTCATGTTCAAGTTCCTTGTAGGAACCGGTCATTTCATGTTCAGATAATGAGGTTCCGCAGCGTGGACACCAGGGCATGGGACGGTGTATCTTCTTTATCCATCCATGATTGGAACAAGTCTTTAAGAAAGTCCAAATGCCAGTGATATTCTCATCTTTATGGGTGTAGTAGGAATTCTCCCAATCCATCCATTGGCCTAAGCGTTTTGACTGGTCTGTTATAATACCAGCACAACGTTCCACCCGCTCTATACAGCTTTGTGAGAATTTATCAATACCATAGGTTTCAATATCTTTTTTTGCTGCAAACTGAAGTTCTTTTTCTACTTCAACCTCTACCCATAACCCCTGACCGTCAAAACCATTTCGGTAATGGCTCTCAAACCCATTCATTGCCTTAAAACGAAGAAAAGCATCTTTTAAGGTTCTGCCCCAGACATGATGTATTCCCATGGGGTTATTTGCAGTAATCGGGCCGTCAAAGAAACGGTATTTAGGGCCATTTTTATTTTTAGCTTTTAGCTTTTGAAAAATTTTCTCCTCTTCCCACCAGTCTAAGATATCTTTCTCATTTTCAGCAAAACCATATGCATTCGTCCAACTAAAGTATTCCTTTTCCATTTCATAACCTCACTTTTCAACCTGATATATTACCGGGATGCTGTGGGCAAACAGTTTTCTTATTATACTATCATACAGCCACAAGACTCTTCGCGGTACAAACAATTAAAATCCTGAAATGGTTTTAGGATAAGAACGGCATTTATCATGCCCTTTTCACCTCCCTTCTGTCGCATAGGTCTGGATTTCGAAGGGAGGAATACAAAAAAGCTCCCATCCGTAAGAGGATGAGAGCTGAAAGTACATTCACCTGTTACGACATACCAACATATGCGTTCCGTATAACGGCGGAAAACCGTCAGTGTCTACCGGCTAAAGCTTTCGAACTGCCAATCGGAAGTGATTTTGGGGTTATTCCTGTCGGTACCGCTTCTCAGCTTCCGCGGCTCTCTGTAACTTTCAGAATATCCTTACTTTCTTCGTCATCTTGTTTGATTTTTCCATATAATATCACTAAAAGCAAATAAAGTCAAGGTGAGAGATTATTATGTATTATATCGATAAGATATATAATAATTATGTAAATTCATATTTATATGATTTCACTAGATTTATTAATTCTATTAGTATTTGATTTTCTGTATTTGCTGACAGAAAAATAGTTATTCCAATATTCTCCTCTGAACTTTTCTGTAATTTTTCTATCAGTTCATGGGTACTCATTTCTTTGTTATAATAATCCTCAAGATAATTCTCAGCCCCATAAACTTCAAAATGGTAACTAGCAAGTCTGTTATAATCCACACTGACAGCAATGATTCTTGGAAGAAAGAATTCTATAAAGATATCATGCAAATCGAACCCAATATCACATAAATCAGCTACAGTTACAATGGGAATAGGGTAATACTCCATAAACCAATCAGAGTCAGTTCTGACATAATGCTGATTAAAAAAGCCAAACTTAACTGGATAACGCTCTTGTATTTCGTGTTGTAAGTATACCATTAAACTTTTTGCTTTGGTACATAAAGGTTCATATAATCGGTTCAATGTATCCATTTCATTCTTGTTCTCAATATTCATTCTTAATACCTCTAACATTACGAATTAATTAATTTAAATTTTCATCATTTAGATTCATTTAGATAAACCTGTTTAATATCTAATATTTTTTTATATAAGCATGTTCTTTTTATGTATTATCCTTCTGCTTTCTTCCCCTTCTCTTTCCTGAAAAGCATCTTTATACCAAAGAATATTAAGAAGATACCCACCAGTCCATTAAGAATCTGTATTACCAGATACGGCAGAAATCTACCGATTAAACTTCCTAAAATAGCAATACAGGTAAGAAAGCCTAAAGTAGATAATACACAACCAGCTGCAAATTCAAACAGCTGCTTTCTATTCCAGTGATTTTCTAATAACTGTGTAGTAAACATACCACTCCAGAAAAGGATTGTAAGAGGATTTGATGCGGTTAGCAGCAATCCCTGAAGAAATAGATTTCGGCTTGAGACATTTGAAAACAATGCAAGCTTTGGTAGAATAACTATATCAAAGGATCCTGACAAAGTATTCAGTCCAAAAAGGATTAGAATAAGGCACCCAAAGATTTTCATGACTGCCTGTATCCCCTCTCTGCGGAGTACGGTTGCTATACCAATACCGGACAAACCAATATAGCATGCATCAATTAAGGTAATTGCCACCACAAGATTCAGACTGCTGAGAAATCCATTGGAGGATGAAGTTTGAAACACCATCAGACACATTGGTCCAATAGATAACTGCAGTAACATACCAAATTTAAGACCTTTTAATATCATATATACAGCTCCTTACAGTCTAAATATTCATTTCTTCTTTCAGTGTAGTCAATGAAATAATTGTGTTTGAGCTATCAACACCTTTGATTTTCTTCAGGATACTGGTTAAGAAATACTCCAGTGCTTCCGTATCTTCTAAGATTACTTTCAGTAAATAATCATATTCACCAGCAACATGATGACATTCGAGGACACAATTATGTTTTACGATAGTGCTTCTGAAGTTATCGATATTTTCATTTTTATCAATATTAACGAATATAAAGGCAAGAAGCTTATTACCTGTTTTGAAACGGCTTAATTTAATTGTATATTGTTCTATAATACCCGACTGTTCAAGCTTTCTGATTCTTTCTGCAACCGCCGGAATAGAAAGGCTTACTTTTCTGCTGATTTCGGAAGCTGAGGCTCTTCCATTCTTCTTTAGTTCACTTAAAATTCCTATATCAATATCATCCATATATGCATCTCTCCTTTTAAGTAATATTATCATATACTTTCATATATGAAAATACACGGATTGAATATCAATATATTATTAGGGGGGATTATTGATTTACTTCATATTATATAAGTTCCACCATTCTCAGATATAGTATAACCTTTAATTATAATGTCCTCTCTTCACTGAATATACTTCGAAAAAACTTATAAAAGCCATTATCAAGTGCCAGTTCGTCAGCAGCATCAACAGCCTCCATATCGTAATAATACTGTCCGGTAACTTTATGTACAGAAATGCTGTCTAATGGAAATCCCGGCTCTCTTCTTGTATGTGGTTTCTCTACCAAAAAGAATTCTTCACCGGATAACGTATCGTCCATACTCTCATATACATGATCTTTATCCAATATAAAGCAGATCGCGTTCTGGTAACGTGCCGGTAATCTTCCGAATTTAGCTGCCAGATTGCTGTAATATGCAAGCATTTCATTATCACTTAATTCGATATCATTTATTCTTCTAACATGGACTCCTGGTTGATATTCCTCAGGTATTCCCTTTAGGTACAAACCTGAATCGCAGGAAAATACAGGTGTCTGAAACGCTTTATAATAAGCATATGCCTTTATTCTTGCATTTTCCAGAGGATTCTTTCCTGTTTCCTCTACTTGCGGAAGGTCGCTGTTGAGATCTTTTAATCCTACAATCTCCACCTCCAGATTTTTTAGCGCTCTTCGCATAGCAGACAGTTTTCCTTGGTTACCTGTTCCATATAGTATTCTCATTTGTTGTATTCTCCTTATTTCCCTTATGCTTCATTCTACCTTCCTGTATTTTAACTCTCGAATGATTTATATATTGGGCGAAACCAGCAATTAAAGCCAGTGCAAATAAATATGGCTCCGAACCCTCAAATCTTCCATAACGAAGAAACCTTCTGTACAGGATATATTTTAGTCCATTTTAATATAAAAAGGAAAAATTATCTACGTTAATAGTTTTATAATTTTCTATTTCATCATTTAATGCTCTTGTTAAGAGAATGGCAGTTAAATAAAAGGTACCACATATTCCTGTTGGAATTGCGGTACCTTATCATTATTATTAATTCAATTAGTTACCATGCCCTGTGTTTTAGTTATACACATGGAGAAGCTGGTTTTGTATTACTTCCTACAAATCTCTATACATCAGATCAACTCTGGTCTTTTATATTCCTACAATATCTCTAGCATCAAATCAACACCTGGTTTGGTAGTCTTATTGTAAAAGAAGTCATATCGGAAGAACATATAACCATCCACAAGTCCTGTATCCCTACCATATTCTATCATATCCTTTAGAACATTAGGATCATTCAGCCAGTCTTTTTCAAGATTGGAACCGGATCTGTAGGTTGCAATTCCTACATAAACCCTAACCGTTGAACTGGTTCGGTAGGACAACCAGGTCTTAAGAATCTTGTCATAGGGGTAAGTAGCATGTGAGAAGGTCCAGTAAAGCTGAGGGCAGATATAATCAACATATCCATCGGAAGACAACCAGGTCTTAACATCTACATAATAAGACTGATCACTTGCCAGAGAATCAATGAAACCTCCCGGGCTGATACCGAATTCAACATTTTTATCAATCTTCTTAATTGCACTGTAAGCATTTCTTACCATGGTGTTGACATTATATCTCCTCCAGTTGGCAATTGTCATTGGAGTAACTTTGTTCTTTTTACAGATTTCAGCGTAAGCTTCATATTCCTGTGAATCAAAATTCTTCTTATAATTGCTTCCAAGCGCAGGGTAGAAATAATCATCAAAATGAATACCATCTACATCATAATTCGTAACGATTTCTTTAATACCGTTAACAATCAAATCCTGTACTTCCTTTACTGCAGGATTGTAATAGAGATTATTATTAAAGGAAAGAACATTCCTGTCATTAGAGGAATCTTTATCATCTTTCCATACTCTGGCAGGGTTATCTTTCGCCAGCTTGGAGTAGTCTGTACTTCCGGTGGTAACTCTGTAAGGATTAAGCCATGCGTGGAAGGCAAGACCTCTTTTATGAGCTGCTTCTACCATATATGCCAGTGGATCAAATCCCGGGCTGGTACCCTGGGTTCCGGAAGCATATCTTGACCAGGGAAAATAAGCAGAAGGATACATTGCATCACCAAAGGGACGTACCTGTACTACGACAGCATTCATTTTCAGATCTACAACATTATCAAACATGGTATCGATGGTCTTCTCAAAGGTAGACTTTGTAAAACCATTCTTTCCATAGTTTGCAAATTCCAGATATGAAATCCAGACAGCTTTAAGCTCCAACTGTATTTCAATTGTCTTGATGGTACGATTCCCCGCCTTATCTTCTACCATAACACTATAGGTACCTGACCCTGTAGCAGTAAAGCTCTTAGAAGTTGTAATATCCTTTGCAGTATCCCATTTAGCTGAAGATACGGAAGTATTGCTGCCTTTTAAGAATTTGACCATACCAATTCCCGATGCATCTTTTGCACTGTAGGTTACAGTTGCTTTTTGATTCATAACGGAGGAGGAAAGGCTTAAGGTGGGTTTTTTAGCATCAATATTTGTAATCTGTACCAAACCAATGGTTTCATTACCGGCTTTATCTTTTAAAAGCACTGTAAAGGTCCCGTTTGCAGCTGCAGTAAAGGTTCCTGTACCTTCTTTAAGTGCAGCTGTCTCATAGGTCCCTTGTGTAAAATCAGCAGCGGTTTTTGTTCCGGACATATAATAAGCAGAAGCAATACCAGATTCACTATCTACACCCTTAATCGTTACCTCTACACTTTTATTTGTTGGATTCAGTGTACTTAACGTATAGGAAAATACAGGTGCAGTTTTATCGATATTACTTATCTTAACAGTCTTAAGAACTGTGTTACCGGCTAAATCCTTTAATAAAAAGGTAATGGTATTATTTCGTGTTACCGTTAATTTTCCGGTGTATGTATAGACATCTTCTTGCACGTCATCTGCTGTTGAACTTTTCAGGACAATTTCCTTGGTAGTCTCAGTAAAGTTCTCAGCTTTCCTATTGCCTGTCATATACTGAAGGCTCTTGATACCTTTACCTTCTTCCGTTACCTTAAGAGATAACACAACATTTCCCTTTGTAACTTTAGAGGTACTTAATGCAATTGCAAGTTCAGGCTCAAGGGTATCAATATTTGATATGGTTATGGTCTTGACAGCAGCATTCCCTGCTTTGTCCAGCGCATAAAAGGTATAGGTTTTATTTGCGGAGAAAGAAACGGATGCAGCACCCTTTGAATTGATTTTTAAAGCAGTGCCTGCTGTTTTAAAATAGGCTGCTGTTCTTTTACCGCTGGCCCATTTAATTGATTTGATACCGGAAATATCTGTTGCTTTTGCTGTTACCTTCACTTTACCATTAGTGGGTTCTTTTGTACTTGCTGTTACCGTTAATTTAGGTGCTGTTTTATCTGCCGCAGCCAAAGCAGTACTCTTATGAAGCAGCAAGCTGCTTACTGAAAAGAGTATTAACAAAGCCCATATATATCTCGTTTTAATCCTTCGTAGCATATTAACTCCCATCTGTGCTTTGGCACATTAATCATTGTTACTCCCTTAGGAAAATACTTATTTTGGCAGAATGTTTTAATCCACTGGATTCTGTTAAATCCCTGAATTTGCTTTCCAAGCAAAATCTATTTACCAGATGTTCTGTCTTTTCTTGTCTAATGTATAAGAGGGGCTGCTGCATTATCTGCAACAGCCCCTCTTGTGTCCAACTTACCTGTTATCGGCCGGTGGGATAAGCATCAAATATTTCACAAATGCTTTCATATATTGCTAATGCAGCTCTATTCTGAAAATCACTGTTTGTTAACAAGGTTAAATCACTTTTGTTTGACATAAAGCCAAGCTCTATCAGAATAGCCGGAACATTGGTCTCTCTTGTAACAACCAGATTCTGACTGGAAATATAACGCTTCTGAGTTTCCAGCTTATCAGTCAGGGAATTAAGAACCATGGTTGCCAGTGTCTTACTGTTAAGTCCTGCTGAGTTCTTAGAGGTATTTGCACTGTAGTAATAGATTTCTGTTCCTTTTGGTTCGGTCTTTGTATTGGCATTCATATGAAGACTTACAAACATATCCGCACCTACAACATCAGCAAAAGCAGCTCTGTCGTAGAGGTTTACCTTCGTATCGTCATATCGGGAGTAATAAGCCTTTACTTCTGAATCAGGGCTGTTAAAGTACTGTCTGGTAAGTTCATACATGATTTTATAATTCAAATCTTTTTCATATATGGTCTTACCGTTTAAGCTTCGTACAGCACCAGGATCTGTACCACCATGACCTGCATCCAGAACTACTATATTCTTATAGATATCTTTAGGATTACCAAGGGTTATACCAACTTTGTTATTCCCCAGATCAGTTAGCTTATATCCTTGCAATGTGGCAGTATCAATAACAATCTTAGTCTTGTCACCTTCTACCAGAAGACCCAGTTTATTAATGATATTATCAGACCAGGCAACGGGATTTTGATCAAAGAAATCTGTTCTGTCACCAGGTAATTGAATTAATATTCTATTCTTATAATACTGATCTTCTGAGGTGATATCAGAAAAGGATAAATCTGATGGAAGCTTGAACTCGATGGAATAACCGGTGGTTACCTCTATTTCAAAAATTATTTTATAAGAGGTTCCATTCTGTTCCACACGATAACCTGCATTTGAATTCTTTTCAAACGTTATCACAGAAGTATTGCCTGCAGTTGAACTGGTAACTGCTTTCAGTGCTGCAAGATTTGTCTGAATGTTATTAGTTCCGATACCATTTACAGTAGAAGGAAATTGCAGAGTAACCATATTGCCTGATTCGGTTAAATCTACTTTCAGATCTTTCATACCGGATATCTGTAAGAATTCCTCACCAGAGGAAACTCCTGCTGTAATAAGATTGATATAGTTACGATAAAGCTTAACATACAGTGTGCTGCTGTCTGAGGATAAGGATAATTCATACTTAAGCTCCGGCTCAGCAAGGGAAAATACTAAATTAAAGGCTGTCGTATCCGCAGTGTCAGCGCTAAGTGTTACAAGGCTTGCAAGACTGCCGCCTAAGGACAGGGTCTGATTATTACCTGTAGCATTATTAATATGTAAGGTAAGCAGAGTATCCTGTTTGGTAAGTGCTGATTTACTAAAGGGAGCAGTTCCGCTTATTGCATAGGTTTCACTGTTTGCGGTGGATTCCACTTTCGTAATTCCTGTTATGTACGAACTTTGCTGCATATCCTGCGATACTTCAAGTGCATTTCCTAAATTGCTTAATTTCGTGTACTCCTCAAGGTTAGAAGCGGCAATACCCCAACTAAAGGTTGTAGTATCAGGTATAGGGTCATCACTTAATTCAGGGCCGCCATTTCCTGAATCCGGCAGGGTTACGATCTTACTCTTTGTTAAAAGGGATGTTTTAGATGCAGAATCCCACTTATAATCATAACCGAGATAAGAAGCAACAAAACTGCCCGGAACCATTACATATGCCACCTTTGTATCCAGATTGGTTACAAGTAACGGAGCGGTGTCCATTGTTCTGGCTTTCCCGTTAACATAAGCAGTTTTCTTACCCATAGTCAGTACAACTTTCGTGGTACTGTTGGATAAAGTAAGTACACCTGTTGACTTATCGTAGTTATAATCAGCCTTAATGGAGGAAGATGAAAATACTTTATAAGCTTGAAGCAGTGCGGTATTATTAACAATAATACTAGGCATGTCACTGACATCAACCTTTTTCTTATCAATGGTAACAGCACCTTTGGTTCCTGTGTAAGCGACTTTACTGCCGTTATAGGATAAGTTCATGGGACTGGTGATTTCACCGGTAGCAGTACTTGAATTCCAGGTATATACATAACCAAAGCTTTCAGCTACAAAAGTGACCGGAACCATGTATTTTGTTTTTTTGTTATCTTTAAAGGTTATTTTTGTTGGTGCCTGGGACATTGTAACTTTTTTCCCATTCAGCACTGCGGTCTTACTGCCCTCTGTCAAAACTAATTTTTTATTGTTTTGTGACAGGGTAAGAACACCTTTGGATTTGTTGTAGGAGTACTTTAGGCCGATTCCCGAATTAACAAAAACATCGAGAAAGGAAGCCAGTGAAGTTCCCTCAATAATAATACCTGGTGTGTCTTTCATATTAATGGTCTTACCATTAAAAGTATATTTGGCTTGTGTACTGGTGTAGGCCAGGTTCTTCTTTGTACTGTATAGATACAGGTTCAGTTTGGATGCCGCCGATACTTCCGTAAAGGGCAGGCATATAAGAACCAGAGCCAGAACTACTATTAATTTCCAGTTGTTTCTTAATTTGACCATATTTCTATCTTCCTTCTGTATATTGACAATCGTTCAGACAGTTTAATCCTATGTATATCCGAACATCTGTTTATTTGCCATGACATTATAAATATCAAATATGCAAGTTCTGTCCTATCTGTTATCTCTATAAGATAACCGTAAGACAGTGGAGTTATCAGGTTACCTTAATCTATTTCATCCCTCCCTCATTAAATATTTGCGCATCTGATATAAATCTTTCGAATTACATTGAAACGAAGCAATACTTACTCGCAATAAAAACAAATCGGATTATTTTAATGCTATAATATAATGCAAGTAATTCTATACAATTTTCTTATCACGATACTTAAAGCAGGCTGTAAATTTTTTAGATTGCATATAAAGAAAAGAACCTGAAAAAATGTAATACATACCTAACTTTCATCCTCTTATACCTTAATGTGTAAACGTGTTAAAATTATGTCATTTTTTTGTTATTAATGAATTTTATGGTCAATTTGCCTAATACATGGTATACTTTAGGCAGAACTAAGAATGAATATGAGAATTTAATTACTGAGGTGTTTTAAAATGGCTGAACATACTTATCATGACAAAATGAACATATACAATACCAAACGTCTGCGAAAGGTGTTGGATGAACTACCTCCTTTCTGCAAGGATTTCTTCAGAGGAATCGAACCTACCACCTCCTCTTTAACAAGAATCGCATATGCATATGACATCCGGGTGTTTTTTGAATTCCTGCTTTTCAGTAATCCGGCTTTTAAGAACCTGNNAGAACCTGGCTGTTAAGGATATTAAGCTGGAGGTACTGGATCAGATCAAGGCTATTGATCTGGAGGAATACCTGGACTATCTCTCCTATTATAAGAAAGGGGATATGGAACATTTAAATCAGGAAAACGGCAAGAAAAGAAAGCTTATCTCACTAAGGAGTTTCTATAATTATTATTTTAAGAAAGAAATGATTACAACAAATCCTGCTGCCCTGGTGGATATCCCAAAATTGCACGGGAAGGAAATCATAAGACTTGATATTGATGAAGTGGCACGGCTCCTGGATCAGGTCGAATCCGGTGAGAAGATGACAAAACAGCAATTAAAATATCATGAGAAAACAAAGAAAAGGGATCTGGCTCTGATTACGCTTCTATTGGGTACAGGAATCCGAGTGTCTGAATGTGTCGGACTTGATCTAAAGGACGTGGATTTTCATAATGACGGTATTAAAATCAAGCGAAAAGGCGGATCGGAATCAATCATCTACTTTGGTGAAGAGGTCAGGGAGGCCTTGGAAATCTATCTCCTGGAAAGAGAGAGCATCATACCGGAAGCTGGTAGTGAGGAGGCCCTTTTTCTGTCTCTTCAAAAGAAAAGGCTCAGTGTTAAGTCCGTTGAAAATCTGGTAAAGAAATACTCCTCCCTCGTTACCAGCTTAAAGCGTATTACCCCTCATAAACTGAGAAGCACCTATGGTACCAGCCTGTACCGTGAAACCGGTGATATCTACCTGGTAGCGGATGTTCTGGGACATAAGGATGTTAATACAACGAAGAAGCATTATGCTGCCATCGAAGATTCCAGAAGAAGAAGTGCGGCAGGTAAGGTTAGGTTGAGAGAGAGTTGATACAACAAATCTGTAGGAAAAATTTCTGGTAAATGATTGTAAAATGAACTAATCGTTTGATACCGGGAAAATAAAATTTAATTACCTGCGATATACTTCAAATGATAAACATAGCATTTATATTTTATACCGCAGGTAATTTATAGAACCTGACTAACCTTCAAAGGTTTACTATTTATACTATACTAGAGTACCTTAAATCTATCTTATTATTATTTATTTACCCAATCTATACATCCAGTTCTGTAACCTCTTTCATATACTCCCGTCCTTTTTCTTGCTTATCATGAAGGGGATTCCAAACCTGTGCAAAGAAGGGATCCACCTTTGCTCTGGAAGTATAATTCCAACTCTTCCGTTCACATTCCGAACACCAATGTCCCCCTTCCAAAATAAGACGTGGACTTGCTTCAAATTCATGTCCGAAAGCACATTTAAATTTAAGTTTGCCCTTCCAGTCGCCTTTTTTCATAATAACAGATTTACATTCACCTCCCCTGAATTTAGCAGCCCCCTTTACATCTTCAATCTCAAGTTCTTCTTCCGGCTTTGATTCATTGTAGCCATGGTCGATATACACTACCTTTTCCCAGTCTGTAAAATGCTTAAAGTCATTGATATTTTCTGGAATTTTCTCCCATGCTTTTTTGCTTCCCCAATAAGCTTCGATATGATCTTCCATATTCTGCTCTATAAACCGGACGGTACCATGCTCCGTTCTGGCCTCCTTTAAAAATATTTTTTTCATTATATTTCCCATGAATTTCTGGCCTCCTGGCAGTTTGCACATTATCCTTGCCACGGTTGCCGTTGTTCCCATGGTTTCCAAGTAGGCATCGTAAAAATATTGCATGGAATCATGTCTGAAATGCAGATGTTTCTCCAGTTTGTCTGAGTCCAGATAGTACTGACCGTGGAAATTTCTCCTTGCATACCACTTAGGATCAATGACATATTTTAAGTCCTTAAATCCTATGGCACCATACAGTTCCTTATACATGGTATAAGTATCTACCCGGCAGCTTTTTCCTCCTCCAATATTATAAATATGTCCCCAGAAATCTTCTGCCAGCTCTCCAGTATAATTAAAACGTGCAAGATTTCCAAGGAGTATTCCCGAATCCCTGTCAGATACGTATTCCAGCACATTATCCAAGCAGTTATGGAACATAATTGCATCCTTTATCTTGCTCATGGCCGGACCCATAATACCGGTCTGTCTTAAGCTGGCCCAATATTTTAAATCCGATTCGATGAGGAGACGTTCGGCTGCAATTTTAGACACAGCATAATAATCGTAAACACTGGGTTTTAAAGGATCTCCGACTCTTCCCCAATGAATAGGCGGCATCCGATCCCCTGTTTCTGCTATGGTTCCGATGGATACTACTTTTACTTCATCTATTCTTCCCTGTTCTTTGATAGCCTCTATTATATTTTTCATGGAACCATAGTTTATCTTCATAGCAAGTTTAGGCTTATAATCAGCTACGGGTGACACCAGGGCTGCCACATGGAGGACGATATCCACATTTTTAATGCAATCGTAGACATCCTTATAATTTGTAAGATCCCCCCATACAATTGTAAGACCTTTTCTATTTTCAAATTCTTTCATCCTTTGTCTGTCTGCTTCCGTATCCAATACTAGAACGACAATGTCCTGCTTATCTGTATCTTTTAATAATTCCTTTAATCCGAGTGCCCCCATACCACCTGAGGCTCCGGTCAATAATACTCTTTGTTTCATCATTACTTATTCTCCTTTCATATCCAGTGTTTCTACTTTTTTTCCATAGTCTTGAGGCATAATCGAATGGATTCACCGATTGCCTTATCAATATCATCAGGTTTAACACCAAGAGGTGAAATTTTTATCCACCATTGCCATAGAGTTGGCAATGGTGGCAATGCTATGGATATTACCTCATGCCCTCTGTATTAATTCCTTTGCAGCCTCACTACCCAATAAACCCATGCCGCCTATCATAAAAACTTTCATATGCCACCATCCTTTTTAACATCCTTTACTTGACTTATCATCTGTATAGTTATACAATACTGACACGATGTCTATTTTGCAACCATCAGTTGTTTTTATTTTGCCGTAAAATAGACACATTAAATAAAATTGTCATAAGGTTAACATTATTGAAAAAATAAATCATAAACCTAAATACGAAGGGAATCCACCCATGAAAAAAAAAGAAAATCAACGTACAAAGCTTACTAAAACTCTGCTAAAAAATAGTTTAATTGATTTGATGCATAAAAAATCCATCAATAAAATCACGGTGAAAGAGCTGTGTGAAAATGCAGATATCAACCGCTCCACTTTCTACCTTTACTATAATGATCAGTTCTCCCTGTTAGAGGAGATTGAAGAAGAACTATTGCTTAATGCCAGAGAACATCTTAAAAACATCGACTCCGATTTAAACAATCTTCATTATCTAAAGGAATTGTTATATTACATGAAAACAAATTCAGATATTTTCCACACGCTGCTATGCCGACAGGAAAATTTGTCTTTCCAAACCATGTTTATTGATACCTCCATCCGTAATTTACGAATTAATTTGAATCTGCAATGTGAAGAAAAAATCTCCAACTATATATTCCGTTATTTGACTATGGGTTGTTTGAGTCTAATAACAAAATGGTTTGAGGATGGATTTGATATGAGCCCAGAGGATTTAGCTGAAATGATTTTCCGTCTGTCTGACAATGCCATTTCCATTTATAATGGCAGCAAATGATTCTTATCAGAAAAGTAATTTATTCTTACTTTTTAATAAACTGTTACCACCACATATGCTAACTACTCCTACGACTATGCTTAAAATACCAAACACTATATTGGTTACACCAATATTCTTCATCTTCAAATATGTTTTTTCCATGATTATTATCCTTTCCCTTACCTGGGCTATTGTTCTCGAATACTAAACTGGCAGTATTATGGGTAGCGGTAGCAAATCCTGCTACAAATTATTTCAGCTGCTGCAATAAGCTATGCAGTAAAATAATAACGGAGATTTTTGATAACTGCAGTTCTATGCAGAAAATCAAAAATCTCCGTTAATTTGCTGAAGTTCTTTTTATTTCGTACAACATTCTCTAAATACTGGTAATAATGGTCCAGTTTGTACTACCCTTATCCATCTTCTATTTAATCTTTACATAGTTTTTGTAATATTACTAAAGTCCGGGAATTACTCAGGATAGTATGAACTGCTCACAACTGTCAGGAAATAGCCCTTACTGCCTCATTTGCCTCAGCTACAGCGTTTAGGGCTCGTCTTGCCTGAAGTGCATCCCCTATAACATATAACGGAATTTCCTGTTTCTCACAATAAGCTTTGATATCATCAAAAACTCTTGCTCTGGATCCTATTGCCACTACTACACTGTCACAGGGAATTTCCTCTATACTTCCGAGTCTTTCCACAACAACGGAATCTTTCCTTATTTCAATACATTTTGCATTGGTTACTGTCTGCACACCTCCTGCATAAAGGCTCTCCATAACACATATATTTCGAAGTTCACCCAAATCCTTTGCTACCTTATCAAGCATTTCCACAACCGTAATAGTGTCGGCACTCTCATGGATATACTCAGCAACCTCAAGACCTACCAGCCCTCCTCCGATAACTGTAACCTTACCAAATACCCTGCTTTTTCCTGCAAGAACCTCATGGGAATTTGTTACATGGGGCAAATTGGCACCGGGAATTTTAAGTTCAATTGGCGCTGAGCCAATGGCTATAATAACTTCATCCGGTTTAATTTCTCCAATCAGCTCCTGGGTGACCGGTGTGTTTAATTTCACTACTACACCTTCTGCCTCTACCTGTAAGGCCATAGCAATAGCTGCTTCCTTCATTTCTTCCTTCCTTGGAGCTTCTCCCGCAAGGGCAAACTGGCCGCCAAGAGAGGAAGAGGCTTCGCAGAGTAATGGGTTGTGGCCTCTTTTCTTTAGCTGAAGAGCAGCTTCCAGACCTGCAATGCCACCTCCGGCAATCAATACCTTCTTCGGATTCTCAGTTTTACTGAACTGATATTCCTCTTCTCTTCCAAGTGCCGGATTTCGAAGACAGGTGATAAAAGGCATTTCAGTTGACACAAAACCGTCGTAGCAGCCCTGATTGCAGCCTACACAACGGACTATGTCTGCTGCTCTTCCCGCTTGAGCTTTGTTACAAAACTCTGCATCAGCCAGTTGAGCACGTCCCATAACAACCATATCTACCTTGTCCGATTTTAGGATATCCTCTGCCTGGGAAGGAGCGTTTATCCTGCCTACCGCTACAGTCAGCATACCTGTTTCCTTTCTGATTTTGGCAGCATTATCCACATTAAAACCTCTTGGCAAATCAATGGGAGGAACCTCGTATTTAATGGCTGCACTGGAGAAATTTCCCCTTGATACATCCAGCACATCCACACCTGCTTCTTTCGCCATCTTGCAGAACTGGATTACTTCGTCTATGGTAAGGCCGCCTTCCAGATAATCGTCATGGGCATCTACTCGCATAAATAAAGGCATGTTCTCCGGTATGTTCTCACGGATTGCTTCAATACACTCAATCAGGAACCTGGCACGTTTCTTAAGCTCACCGCCATACTCATCTGTTCGTCTGTTAAAATAAGGACTTAAGAAAGAATGGGGAGTATAGTTATGCCCTGCGTGGAATTCAATTACATCAAAGCCTGCTTCTACCGCTCTTTTTGCTGCCGTTCCGAAAGCCTCTGTGGCTTCCCTGATAGTTTCAAGGCTTGCACCCGGCAGGGTATATTCTGTTCCTGGCACAGGCATGGGACTGGGAATAACTATCATCTGGCTCTGGTCACTGCCAACAGCAAGACCTCCCAACCACAACTGTATGCCTGCTTTGCCTCCTGCTTCGTGGATAGCATCAGTTAATTCCTTCAACCCCGGTATATATTTATCTTCACTGACAGCAAGAAATTTCTTGGGTGCAGCCTTGCCGTATACGGAACAGACTTCTGTGAAATTCAGTCCACAGCCCCCCTTTGCCCTGGCTGCCTGATAATTAATTAACTGTTTTGTAACGAATTTATCCTCCGTTGCCATCTTGGTTCCCATAGCTGGAAATATGATTCTGTTCTTTAGTTCCAATCCTCTTATCTGAATAGGACTGAATAAGTTATTATAGTTCATGACCATCCTCCTTTATTTTGTGTTATATCTGTTTTTAACGATTTATAAGGAATATCTGACCTTTATATTCCATTTTTCAAACTATGTTTGAACAACAAGAATTATAATATAACACCTCGTTTAAATCAATATGTTTCAAACAATATGTTTTATTTTTAACAAAAAAACAGCTCCATATCCAAATAATTGGACATGGAGCTGTTTTAGCATGACTTTTTCATTTTGCAGATTATCGTATTTACTATCTTATAGCACCTTTTTAAAGCCTTGTTCCCTTTCAAGAAAAGCTTTAACGAGCTTATTTTTTTAATATTTCAAGCAGATGCCTTATATAAGCAATTCTATCTTCTCTGTCTTTTAAAAATACTGAATCATAATTATCAAATGCATTATCTTCCACCGGATAATTGACAGCCGACCAAAAAATAATACGTTTAGAGAATATATTATCTGTACCGGATAAGAAGTTGTCCAAAAGCGAATTAATCTTTTCCGTCATTTCATTTGATGCCTTAAGTAACCTGACAGAAGTTATATCCACTCTTTCCCTGGCATCTTTTAATAATACAGTAATGCCTGGATATCTGATAATATACTCCATTATTTCATTAATTGAATATATCAGTTTCTCTTCCGGCTCCAATGTTAAATCCGTAAGAATGGATGTAATGGAAAGGGTATTGATAATAAATAACTCTTTCACTTGCATCATCATCTCTTCCTTGGTCCGGAAATAATAGTTAATGGCACTTACATTCACTTCCGCTTCCTTAGCTATGGCTCGAACGGATATGTTCAAGGAACGGTTTTTACCAACAAGATAAAGCGCTCTATCCAATATTTTTTCTTCAATACTTTTTAACTCTCTCAATTTTAACCTCTTTATTAACTTACCGCCCTAATTTGTCAAAACAAAATCAGGAGATTTTTCTTTATTATAGCATAATAAAATCCTACATTAAAGAGCTTTTGACAAACATTCGACAGATCTGTCTCTTTGGGTAAGCTTCTCCTATAGATGGCACTTTTCTCTATCCTCTTGTAGCAGCATAATAAATTTATCTTTCTATATCTATTCAACAATTTGACTCATCAGATTAATAATAAAAGATATACATACAACATATATGTATAGGATTTAGATATTGATGTATCATTCATCTTTGAAAGGAATTTTATATCCTCTTATCCCTCTATCTGCTCGACCAGCAGAACATATATGTAGAATAAGTATTATCCAATCATAACTGTGCCTAAAGAAAACCAGCTTATTTATATAGCTTTACCTTTTTGACCATAATTTAACTAGCTGATTTTTGTCTGTCCACTTTCCACACATTTTCTCAGCAGTAATTTGAGATTAGTCATATCGAGGATAGAGTCAGGTACAATGTTATGTAAATTGCAGATTTGTCCCAGTATATTTGAACCGAATTCATGAATAACCAAACTAAGCGTTAAGGTATCATAGAACTCATCATTATGATAATCTCCAAAGTATGCTTCCATTATTACCTTGTCACATCCGAATAGCGCAAAGACAATTGGCGGCCACTCATAAAAATAAGGAGCAACACGGCTGTCAGCAAAATCTATTATATAGATTTCCTCCTTTTCATCAATAATCATATTTTCGCCTGTCAAATCACCATGTGTATATACGAAATCAGGAAACTTATTTTCTAATCTATCCTGAATATATGCTAATCTGTCCCGGCAGAAAACATCAGGGAAGTTGCTCCAGCTTTTACTGTTTTGTATATCTGCCAGTGCTAATATGGGAATATCCGTATATCGAACTTTTGTATTTAAATTACTTGTTATTTCTTTTAGTTTAAACGCAAAATTTCTTTTTTGTAGGGTTTGATACCGCTTTAATTTATGTTCAGCTTCTTTTCCGCTAATGAACTCCATTATAATATAGTGAAAAAGGTATCTGTCGTTCATTTCACCTGCATGCAGCAATAACGGTGCTGGAATTTGCACATCATTTGCATGTTTTAGTGAGGATAGTTCGATTGCATAATCTGAGCCGGTATTATATCCCGATTCAATTGGTGCAAATATTTTTATAACCTTATTATGGATGCGAAAGACTGCATTTGTCCCAGGTGTGAGGTTTTCAATTTCAACTGCTTCAAGATCATGCATTCTAAATATAGTTTCTATTAACGGCTTAAATACACTAATAGACTGAAATAGTTCTGCCCATGAATTATTGCCATTTATGGTTTTATTAAATAAATAAAGATGTTTATCATCACTCATATACGTATCTCTTCTCTGTTTTGCTCTTATAAGCAAAAGGCAGCTAACTTTCTCTTTGTTTAATCGCCCTGGTTGCCATATATTGAGGTGCATACTCACGAATAGCAGCTCCGCCCGGTCTGTCTCTGTCCTCATACAGATCAATCAAAGTAAAACCAGCCTTTAGCTGACCGCCAATCTGCTCTTCCATGCTATGACTGAATTGAATACCTTCATAATGATCAGCCATCCTGTCATATTTATCCTGTTCCATTTTTAAAGGATTAAAGGGAAGTTTGTTAACAACGGTTAAAGGAGCCTCCTCCTCAAACAAAAAGCATATATCATTTGCAAATCCGGCTAATAGAATTCCACCCTTTTTCAGAATCCGGAAGCATTCATTCCAAACAGGCTGAATATGCTCAATATAGCAGTTAGATACCGGATGAAAAATAATATCAAAGGAACCCTCTTCAAAGGGGAGTGGGTCCGTCATATCCCCTTTTATAATTCTGATATTGTAGCCCTCTCTTTCAGCCACCATTCTTTCCGCTGCTAACTGCCGGTCAGAGTAATCAAAGATAGTACATTCTGCTCCCAGTGCTGAAAACAAAGGCATTTGCTGTCCTCCACCGCTTGCTAATCCAAGTAGTTTCTTATCCTTCAGGCTTCCGAACCATTCATGTGGGACTGTTATGCAAGGTGTCAGATATACACCCCACTCTCCTGTTTTCGCCTTTTGATATTCCTCCTGTGTAATCGGTATGGACCATTCACAGTTATTTTCTGACCATTTATCCCAGGTCTTTGAATTAATTTCTGTATATTTTTGTTTCCTCATATTATCCTCACTTTCATAAACCGATTGTATCAATAATTTATAGAGCCTATAAGTTTAGGATACCATATAGGCCTTGTTATGTATGTGCCATATAATTTTTAATAAAAGTTGCACACAAATCGGCCTGTTACAGAAAGTAAATTATTAATCCATTTAAAGAGACTGTTGCGCTTTATGCAATGTAGCGTTAAAAAGCCTCTTGGCTTTCCTCCGCACACCGGCGAAAGACACCTTACCAATTTTGTTTGCTACAATCGTACAATAGTTGTTCGCTTTTAGTACACTAAACAGCAATATCTTTCAGGCGGTGTATTATTGGAAAGCCAAGAGGCTTCTTACTCCTTAACATTTATTTTGTAGTATCCCTTTTTGCTACTCTTTTTAATGCATCTATCAAAACAGGGGCAGAATCGGTATCTCCTGAGTAGATTTTTATAACTGTTTAACCAGTTCTTCCAGCTCTTCTGATAATACCTTTGCCTGCTCAAAATCTGTGTTCTTCAGAGCTGCTTCTATCTTCGTTTCAACAGCTTTCTTCTTCTCTTCTATTGCAAGATAGTCTTTATCAAAATGATTTGCATATATCATCTTTCGGAATTTACGCATGCTCATCTTTCTTATGGTCTTATCCTCAATTATTAATACATAATCCACACAATTTGCTATGGTGTAGTAATCATGAGAAATCATTAGCACAGCCCCTTTATAATTTTCGATTGCTTTTTCCAGTGCAATCTGAGAATAAGTGTCCAGGTGGCTGGTGGGCTCATCAAGTAGCAGGAGGTTAGATCTGCCGACAGATATCTTGGCTAACTGGAGCATATTCTTTTCACCGCCGGATAAGGAACCAATCTTTTGTGTGAGGACCTCTTCCCCAAAGCCATAGTTCAGGATATGCTGTTTTATCTCCTCCTGGGTTTGAAAGCCTAGTTCAAAGAATTCTTCCAGTACTGTATTATTCTCCTGAAGCATCTCACCCTGCAGCTGAGAAAGAAATGCCATTTTTACAGCTTCAGAAACCTTTATGGTATCATTATTATTACTGTATATGTCACGAAGTAATGTTGTCTTACCCGTTCCGTTTGAACCGATAAGCGCCACTTTATCCGATGATTTTATCTCAAAGCTTACATCCTCTAAAAGAATCTCTTGAAAGGCCACACTGTAATTCTCAACTTTTAATGCAATGGTATCTTCCACTACATCATTTGCTACAAGATCTATTTTCGGTTCTTTAATCTCAACAAAAGGAGCTTTGATTCTGCGGGCTTCCAGTCTTTCCAATACTTTAACTCTGGCATGTAAGGCTTTTCCTCTGGCAGCTTCTGTATGAACAGTTGCTATGGCTCTTAGTTTATCGATTATCATCTCATTTCTTTCAATCTCTTCTGTATCCGCTGCAGCCAGCTCCTGCAATTCAATTTTAGTCTGAAGCAGGGAGAAGTTATATTCAACATAACTGCCGTCAAATTCCTGTAACTCTTTATTTTCAAGATGAATGATCTTGTTAAAGCAATGATTCAGCAGATATCTGTTATGGGTAATAATAAGCATAATCCCTTTATGCGAGTTAATAAGGTTCTTAAGGGAATTCAGGTTATCAAAGTCCAGGAAGGCATCCGGTTCGTCCATAATCATTAATTCCGGGCTTGTGAGCATTTCTTTTATTACCTGAATCAGTTTAAACTCTCCGCCGCTTAATTTTGAAACTATCAGGTTTTCATGTTTACTTAAATTAGCCAGGTTTAGTTTCTTATTAATAATATTTTCATAATCATCACCTCCAACGGCTTCAAAAGCATCCAGCTTTTCCTGATACTGCTCCAGCAAAGCTTCAAGGTTCTCAGAGGTTTCCATTTCGGTACATATGGCGGCTATTTCATTTTGGAGTTGAATGAAATTCTCTGCTATATATTCAAAGACAGTGATTTCGTTTGCTTTGTCAAGCTGTGAGAACTGGCTTACATAACCAATACGGCAATCGGGAGCTATCTCTAATTTTCCGTCGAACATGTATTTATCCGGATCCATCAGGATATCTAATAAAGTACTTTTTCCGCTGCCGCTGGTGCCTATAAAAGCACAATGCTGGCCTTCCTCTAATGTAAATGAAATATTCTTATATAATTCCTTATCCGGAAAAGAGAAGGAAAAGTTCTCTGCTTTAATCATAATTGCTCCCATCTGTGTGTTAGTATTTTAGGTAAACCACTTTCGTACTCGTTAAAAAAGAGCTTATAGGAATAAGCTCTCATATATTATTTACTAAATTGCAGTTATACTATTGTATTGATATTAGGTTATTCTAATTAATATTTCTTTAGTAGCATAACATTTTTTAAGATATATTTCAACTATTTCACAGAAAGCTTATTTGCTATTTCAATAGATTGCTTATTTATTGTTTGATAGAGAGCTTCTTTGCTATTACAATGGAAATATAAATATTTTATTATTTCATAGAAAGCTATTTAGCTTTTATGCTATTTCAAATGTTAGCTATTATATTATTTCATAGAAAGCTTATTTACTATTCATAGAAAGCTTATTTACTATTCATAGGAATTTATGTACTATATCAATCATAGGAATTTTTGCTCCTATAATAATTTTTATACACTATATAAGGTCTCTCCTTCAGCTGTTATTATGTACTTAACCGCTATATGCATTCTGACTGACAATTAACTCAGGTACTCCTTTGTTCATTAGGGAAATATCTGCACCAAGAGCAAGAAGCTTTAAGAAGAAATTATCGTAACCTCTTAAGATATGCTCCAAGCCATAGATCTTAGATTCACCGTCAGCCAGCAGAGCTGCCATAACCAGTGCCGCACACATTCTAATATCTGTACCCTTCATGGTTGCTCCGGCCAGTTTCTGAATTCCATTTATGATTACCTGTGAGTGCATACTTTCATAATTCACCCCCATTTTGCTGATTTCATACAAATGGTTAAATCTTACCGGAAAAACAGCATCCTTAACAGAGGATTTCCCATTACAGCTCAAGGAATAAACCGTAGCAAAGGGCTGCAAATCTGTAGGGAAGCCAGGAAATGGCAATGCTTCAACATTAATTGCCTGTAGCTCGCAATTAGTAGCATCAATAAATATATTATTCTCCCTTGTATTAATAACTGCACCGGAATCAGATAAAATCGTAATAACAGAGATTACATGTTCAGGTATTACATTCTTTAATATAGCCTTACCTTTTGTCGCTGCAATCATAAACAGAAAGGTTCCGACTTCCAGTCGATCGGGAATGACTTCATGTACTGTCCTTTGCAATGTGGCTGCATTTGGCTTAATCCGTATTACAGGTGTACCGGCACCGGTTATTTTAACACCCATGGAGCTTAACAGGATTGCCATATCTACAATCTCAGGTTCCATGGCAGCATTATAAATGACAGTTTCGCTCTCTGCGGCACTGGCAACCAGCATGGCATTCTCCGTTGCACCTACACTCGGAAATCTTAAGAAGATTTCCTGACCCTTGTAAGGAAATATGGTTGCTTCACATTTGACGTAACCATCTATTATATCAGTACGGATTCCAAATTTATTGAATACATATAAATGTATATCAATCGGTCTGTTACCAATCTTATCTCCTCCGGACAAGGGTACCACTGCTTTACCGAATCTGGCTAATAATACACCAAGAAAAAGGTTGGAGGCACGTATTTTCGTAACATAGCGTTTACTCAATTCTGAATAAGTCATATTTCCGCATATCTTTACTGTGTTGTTATTACTGATCATTTCCAGTCCGATTTCTGCCAATATTCCTCTCATAGCTTCTACATCAGAGATTTCAGAGATATGTGTAAGCACCCCTTCGCCTTCCCCCAAACACATGGCCGGGATTAATGCCAATATAGAATTCTTTGAACCGCTGATTTCTATTTCTCCACGAAGCGCTTTCCCGCCTTTTACCTGCAGATAAGTCTTGTTGTCTTTCATTATGTATGCCTCTCTTATCAATTATTAATCATTTCCTATATTTTCACGGTAAATATAGGATACCAAAAATCTAAGCTCCATATCCTATACCTGTTTATTGACCTATTCAGCTTATTAATAAATTTTTTCATTATTATGTGATTATCATTTGCTACCACATTCATAAGAACTTAATCGAATAGAACTTTTTCTGATTTTTAGCTTTGATACACTGTCATGCATTAATTAATATATGTATTATCAAAAACATCCTGATTCAGGCTATTATCTTATGCAGCAGCCCTGACAGCTGCTAAAAAATCTATATGTATCGCTAATAAAGAGTTGCTTCTGTAATTCTTGTAAAAACACCTTCTTACACCCTTTTATTAAAGACGATGTGAAAAGGTGAACTCCAATGTTATAATATTACTATTTTTTATGGTATAAATCAATGTAAATTTGTTAAGAACAAATAAAGAACGATACATTTTATAAAGCATTCATGGTATCTATATTTTTATGTATACAAAATAATTACCATGTTTTATAATGAAAATATATACATATATCACAATTAAAACATTATATGCAGAATTTATAATGGAATGAAGAAAGGATTCATAACTCATGAGAAATGAACTATTCACGATAGGTCCTTTTACCGTATACGGTTACGGACTTATGATTGCCATCGGCGCTTTCGCAGCTTATCTGGTATCAGAATTTCGTGCGAAAAGGCTTGGTTTAAAGCACGAATTGATTTTTGCACTTTTCTGGTGGTGTCTGGGAGGAGGCATTCTTGGTGCGAAGCTTCTCTACATACTAACACAGCTGAAAGAGATTGCAGCTGACCCTTCGATTCTACTGAATGTATCTGAAGGTTTTGTTGTATATGGCGGTATTATAGGCGGTATCCTGGGCGGATTTATCTTCTGTCGTATAAGAAAATTAGAATTCTTAAAATATTTTGACCTTGTTATGCCTTCCATTGCTTTAGCCCAGGCCTTCGGTCGGGTAGGCTGTACTTTTGCAGGCTGCTGTTATGGAAATGACACCGATAGCTTCTTTAATATTATTTTTCATGAATCCAAATTCGCGCCAAATGATGTAGCACTGATTCCCACGCAGCCACTTTCCAGCGGACTTAATTTCTTAAACTTTGCTGTATTGGTCTTCTTATCAAAACGGGTAAAGGCAGATGGGCAGATTGCAGGCTTCTATCTGATATTCTACAGTGCCGGCAGGTTTATTCTTGAATTTTTCCGTGGTGATTTGGTACGAGGACATATCGGAGTATTATCTACCTCCCAGTTTATAGCCATATTTTTATTCCTGTTTGGAATTGCACTTGTTATCTTCTGTGGCAAGAATCCCAAATTACATAAGGTTTCTTTATCAGACAATGAGGTAAAGGATTCCTCTGATGATAGTGAATAATAAAGAAGCAACTTTATAAGTACCGAATAAAATCCAAAATCGTATTGGTTGCAGCACCACATGCCTCCAATACGATACTTTTATATAATTGATTATTATTATCTTTACCAGGTGTAAAAAGGCAGGAATATATAGCATTTTTATACCTGGGGGAAATGTGTATATTGACAAAATCTATTAGTATCTATGATAATCCCGTCTCTTCCTCTGTATAATTATCTTTTATGATTAAATCCTTGGCACTTACGCAGTCACAATCAACGGAAGTATTTCCAACAGCTGCTTTTGCACCGAGAACAACAGGTACTTCAACGAGAATTTTCTGGCTTAAAGTAAACGAACAGGTACAATTAAGACGGCCGCAGCATTCCTTTTTACCTGGAGAAACATAGGGTTCGCCATAACAAGTGGTCGTAGGAATTCCAGCTTTTGCATAAGGAACTACAGTAATCGGAACACAAACTGTTGCTAATTGATATGCACTGGCCGGGCAAGTTTTCTCACAAGGAATTAATTCTTCCGGAGCAGCAGGTTGAATGATGTTATCCATTATAAAATCCTCCTTAATTTATATTACATTATATAGTATGAAAAATGTCGAATAATGTTACAGAATTCTTACAGAAATCTGTTTAATATGTTAAATTATGTAATATTTATTTATAAAAAATTTAATTATTTTCTATTCTATTTGAATCAATTCAAACTGTTTTTTGGAATCTTCTAAATATATAAAGCTGTTGCCACAAGCAACAGCCGAAGTTTATTTCGGATTATCTATTTGAATATTACAGCCAATACAAGGTACCACCTTATAGGGTCTCATCATATCATTGTCTTCATGGTCTATTATATGGCAATGCCAAACATAGCCGGGTCCATAACTTGGGTCAAAAGGAAACAGATTTACACAAGGTCTTACATCTTTTTCTTTGGCTTCCTGAGGCGCATATCGTATGAGGAGTCTTGTTACCTGATTTGGCATAACCAATACGGTATCCTTCCATCCTGTCTCGTTAAGAGGCGGTTCAATGGGCTCTCCTTGAAGATAAGGCTTTGGAGACAGTGAAACCGTTGGATTTTCTAATGGCGGAGTTCCGTTAAGCTTCGTCCATTCTTCTGCATATTTCACGGAATCATAATTCTGTCTGTTTTTTATGAGGAACTGGATTAGGTGTATATGAATGGGATGGGCTCCATTGGTCATATTCACAATCTCCCATTCAACGGTAGAACCGATAATAGCCTCTTCTGAAACAGGAGCATGACACATCTGGCCGTTTAAGAGAAGTTCTGATAGTCCGGTCGAGTCAATTGCTACATTTAAGGTTACCGTTGTATTAAGCACATTAGGAATTAACTTTGGTATTGTATTTAATTTATCCGGTAATTTCTTGGGTTCAGCAGGACATTTATCTGATATTGTAAACTTCATAATCTGTCCTACGGTTTCAGGATCTGCCGGAGCACCGTTCGGAAAGGGTGTATTTGCAATATTTTCAAGAATGATAGATTCTCCGGCTGCAAGCCTGGAGAAATCAACAATTATATCCGCACGCTCTGCAGGAGATAACAGGAGCTCTGTTAATTCTACCGGCTGAGGCAGCAACCCACCATCCGAACTAATCTGGGTAAAGGACTGATTATTGGATAGTTTAAATTTATAGATCCTGCTGTTTGAGCCATTTAATAACCGAAAACGGTATTGTCTTGGTTCCACCTTGAAATTTGGCCATACTCTTCCATTTACCATAATGGTATTTCCAACAAAAGCCGGGCGCCAATATGGGTGTAACTGCGGATTTACTCCATTGCTGGGATATAGCAGAGAACCATCATCATAAAAGGATCTATCCTGAATCACAAGCGGAACATCATATTCACCTGACGGCAGATACTCAGAGAAACTATTTTTCGGATCATTTATAAGGTAAAAACCAGCCAGACCAGCATACACATTAAGTCTTGTTAATCCTAAAGTGTGGTCATGGTACCATAAGGTGGCAGCTTCCTGCTCATTGGGATAGGAATAACGTGATTTCGTAAAGGTACTTCCGGTTTTCTCTTCTCCTGCCGTAAACCAGGAATCCGGAAACCCATCGGAGTCTGATCTTACTTCTGCACCATGAACGTGCACAACAAGAGGCACCGGACTCTGAGCCAGCGGATAGCCCTCTGGATAGGGAAGAAAGGGGGAGTCCGGCATTGGCATATTATTAGGATTAGCCCAATGGAGGGTTGGATCTACTGCAAAGAGATTTGGATCTGTAATAGCATTCACCCATTGTACATTAACGGGTATTCCTTTTACTGCCTTTATCGTAGCACCGGGAGAACTTTGCTGATAATGGGTTTTACCGCTTTTGGGATCTGTAACCTTTCCTTCAAATCCCCAAACTGTAGTTTTGGGAAATTTCTTTGGCAATATCTGTTGAGTAAATTGACTCATCGTAATGGTATAATTATGACTAATCTCTTTCCCTGTAGTTTGATCCTTTACAATAACAGGTTTATAGGCAGGCGGTATAAATAATTGATTAACATACTTTGGTATTAATAAAGGGTCTAGCTCTACTTTTGCCATACATGCCTCCTAATGTCAATTACTATAAATTTTGCCTGGAAGATGACTAAGATGCTAGCACTTGTTGAATAATCCTTGTGCCGTTCTGAATGCCTGTTTTGGAGGATACTGTTTAGGGGTTTTGGAAATGCAACGTCAAATTACGCCTTGTCTACCAAAAAGAGGAAACCTCAGCCCGGTACAAGCATAGACACATCAGAATGTATCTTAAGCAATCAGGATAAAATTCCAGGCATTATATTAATATGTCGAATTAAGACGTTTTGTGTCGTTGGCAAACAAAGTATCAATAGATAGAAACCAATATGCTGTTTATATACTAAGATGATCTAATCGTCGTATAGATTCTTCTGCTGAAAGCTGAGACCTGCTTTACGATATCACCCTCTTCTATAGTGGATAATTTTCCCTTATGAACAGTTCGGTGTCCGTTTACGATAACCTCCTTAATGGCTGAAGGCTGCATGGAATAAACAATATTGGGCAAGAGCTGTTCATAGTCCGAGAAATAAGGCTGCAGTGAAATATCCGTTAGGTCTACTCCTAAGAGATCTGCTTTATAGCCTTCTTTGATTTCTCCAATGGGAAGATCCAAAAGGGTACCTCCGTTAATGGTTCCCATGTTATAAGCTTGTTCACTGTCTATCAAAAGAGCATTTAACTTTGTGACCTTTTGTAAAAGTGAAGCCATACGCATTTCTTCAAACACACTGATACGGTTATTGCTGCAGGCACCATCGCTGCCTAAACCAATATTTATGCCTGCTTCTGTCATCCACGCAATGTCTGTAACGCCATCAGCCAAAAACATGTTACTGGATGGACAATAAGCAAGACTGGCTCTATTTGCTGCCATCAGCTCTTTCTCTCTGTCATTCAACCATACAGCATGTACCATAACCATCTTATCGTCCAGCACACCAAGCTTCTCAAAAAATTCAACCGGACGTAACTGGTACTTATCCATTACTTCCTTTACTTCAAAGGGTTCTTCCGCTACATGGATATGAAATTTCGTTCCAAGCTCCTGTGCCAAAGCATGTCCGGCCTGTATCATTTCCGGTGTGGCAGCGTGAAGACTATGAGGAGCCGGCAGTATAGTTGTCATTGCATCTACCGTATTATTATACTGTTTTGCCAGATATCTGGTATTCATAACTGCTTCCGGGACAGTCTCTATGTAACCTTTGGGAGCACCTGTCCAGTCGTACATGGTTCTGGCAAGCACCAGACGGATTCCGATATCCTTTGCAGCCTGAATAATTGCCATATCACCCTCCAGTCCGTTATTATGCAAATAGAAGAAATCAGAAACGCAGGTAACACCATACTTCATCATTTCCCCAAAGGCCAGCAGTGCTCCTACATAAATATCCTCTGGGCTTAGTAAAGGAGAAATCCGGTATAAGGCCTTATCACGCCACTCTAAGAAGGGCTTTCCAACCGCCAGGCCTCTTAACAGACTTTGAAAGCTGTGATTATGTACATTTACCGTTCCCGGTAACATAACCATGTTCTCCCATATCAACTCCTGTTCCGGTGTATGCTTAAGCCTTATATCCAATACATCACCGATTTGTACAATTGTCCCGTCTTCTATTAAGACAGAAATATTATCCTGAAAAGTGCCCTTATAATATACTAATTTGGGTCTAATTAAGATTTTCATGAGTTAACTCCTTATCCAGTCTGAGAACTGCATTTAGCAGTACATTTCCTGCGATTTCAATATCCTTGCTATTTGTCTTTTCTTCTCTGCAATGACTCTTCCCCTCAATGCTCTGTACGAAAATCATACCTGTTTTCGTAATACCTGACATGTGTACTGCATCGTGACCAGCCATACTGACAAGCATTGGAACATGATCAATAAATTCCAGACCGCTGCTTTCTTCTGCTGCCGGTGACAATGGTGCCTGTTCTTTTGATATTTCTTCCCCTATTATTTTCTTTATCCCCTCATCCATTGGTGCAGGTGCCTGATCCAGGATAACCTCACGGTGAAAGCATATTCCACGGTTATTCTCAATTCCATAAAATTCCTTATCAATACGTTGAAGCAGCTGCTGTTTGACCGGCTCCCCGGGAAAGCGAAATTCCATTATAAACTTTGTGTTACCGGATATAATATTGGCAGAATTCGGGCTAACCTCGAACCAGCCCACTGTGGCAACCACGTCCCTGCGTTTTAGTGCTTTCGCTGTCTCCTCAACTGCTAAAGCGGCTTGCGCTGCTGCCAGAAATGCATCATGACGGTGGCTCATAAGTGTAGTTCCCGCATGATTCGCTTCCCCTATTACCGTAACGAATTCTCTGTATATTCCTGTGATTTTTGCTACTGTCCCGACAGAAAGCTGGCTGTCATAGAGATTTCGTCCCTGTTCGATATGGCATTCGAGAAAGGCCGCCATATCATTCTTCCCTAACTGTGCTTTAAGCAATCCCTGAACATTCCCACCGGCACGTTTTAATGCAGCCGTAAGGCTTTCTCCGGTTATAAGATGTCTGGAAGCCTGCAGCTGTTCTAAGGTAAGTTTACCCGTTACGCCTCTGCTTCCCATGGTTGAAATATTAAAGGGATTGGGTTCCTCTGCAGTAAAAGATACTACCTGAAGGGGATGCTTAAGCGGTACCCGGTTCTCCTTTAAGGTCTGCATGATTTCCAGTCCTATTAACACACCTAAAGCACCGTCGTACATTCCGCCGTCCGGTACTGCATCATGGTGAGAGCCAAGAGTGATTGGTCTATTATCGCAGTTGGTTGTTTTCCAGTTAATCCATATATTAGCCATTGCATCAATCTTAATGGCTGCTCCCATATCCAGTGCCTTTTCAAGCAGCCAGTTTCTTGCTTCTTCCTCAGCTTCACTACCCAGTGAACGGTCAATTCCGCCTTCTTCATTTCGTCCGAACTGCGACAGTTCCTTCAGATTCTTCTCCAGTCGTTCCAGATTTATTTTCATTTGCTGGTCTATTGCCTCCTTATGATTTTGCCATCTTTCATAACCATCTCTACCAGATTAATACCGGTATGATAGGGAAGAAAATGTATGGACGGGTATTCTAACATAATAATGTCTGCTTTCTTACCTGTTTCAAGACTGCCTGTAGTCTCCTGGAGACCAAGTGCTGCGGCTCCGTTAATGGTTAAGGCTGAAATGGTTTCTTCAATGGTCATGTTCATATAGATACAAGCCAGAGAAATCAATAAGGGCATGGAATAGGTAAAACAGCTGCCCGGATTAAAGTCTGAAGCCAAAGCAACCGCACATCCAGCATTTATCATTTCTCTAGCTCTGGCATATTCCTCCTTCAGACAGAAGGCCGTAGCCGGCAGTAATGTTGTAATTACTCCCTGTTCTGAAAGCCTCTGTATTCCTTCCTCGGATGCTTTCAGCAGGTGATCTGCTGAGATACAGTTCATTCTGGCTGCCAATGCAGCTCCGCCAAGGTCAGACATTTCGTCTGCATGAATCTTAAGCTCAAATCCCATAGCCTTTGCTGATTTCAGATAATACTCAGACTGTTCGGCTGAAAAGACATTATTCTCACAAAAAATATCCGCAAACCTGGCAAGCTCTGACGCTTTTACAACCGGCATTACTTCCTGCAGCATATAATCAAGAAATTTCATTTCCATTCCTTTATATTCTTTTGGTACGCTGTGCGGTCCAAGGAAGGTTGCTACAATGTCCATGGGATGAAGACGGTTTAATTCTTTCATTACCTCAAGCTGTTGTAATTCTGTAGATTTATCCAGGCCATAACCGCTTTTTCCTTCCACTGTCGTAATACCCATCTCCATCATCTTATCAAGTCTTTTCATACCAGCCTGAAGTAATTCCTCTCGTCCGGCTTCTCTGGTGGAAGTTACAGAAGCGGCAATTCCTCCGCCTTTTTTCATGATCTCCAGGTAGCTTTCACCACCAAGTCTCCAGGAGAATTCCTCTGCACGATACCCTCCAAAGATAAAATGTGTATGTGAGTCTACAAAACCAGGTAAGACAGCTTTTCCGCAGGCATCAATAACGGTATAGCCCGTTGTATCTGTTCTATCCAGCTCTTCCGTCGTACCAACAGCTGTGATTCTTCCGTTTTCTATGATTACTGCGCCATCCTTGATTATTCCGATATTGTTCATGTCCTTGCCTGCCTTAACCCCTCCGGCGCAGGTTACAAGTTCAGCGGCATTTCGAATGATATAATTCATGATTACCTCTCATACTTCTTAATTTAAGCTCCTGCTGTCTTCAAGCAGTTTATCAATAAGCTTATCATCTGCAAGGTAAGGAAGTGTAATATGATCCTTTCCCTCCATAACTTCATTGTAGTCTGCCGCGGTTTCCATGGAATTCTCACATCTGCCCCAGCTTCTTCTGGCTACTCCTATCATGGTATCCCAGGGAATAGCTGCCCGGATGATCTCATCCACTCTTTCACTGCCGTCTAACAGCAATCCAAAACCTCCGTTTATGGATTTGCCGATACCGACACCGCCTCCATTATGAAGGGCAACAAGACTCATTCCTCTGGCGGCATTCCCGGCATAACATTGTATTGCCATATCAGCGGTTATATTACTTCCGTCATAAACACTGGAGGTCTCTCTGTAAGGAGAGTCTGTTCCGCCGGTATCATGATGATCCCTTCCAAGCATAACCGGTCCAATTATGTTATCTCTAACCATCCGGTTGAATTTAAGAGCAATATCACGTCTGCCAAAAGCATCCTGATACAGAATCCTGCACTGGGTTCCGACTACCAGATTATTCTTTCCGGCATCTCGAATCCAGATGTAATTATCCCTGTCCTGNNGTCGATTAGGATCTATCATTTCCATGGCAGCTGCATCGGTTTTGATTAAATCCTCTGGATTACCGCTTAAACAGCACCAGCGGAAAGGACCATAGCCGTAATCAAATAACATGGGACCCATGATATCCTCAACATACGAAGGGAATATGAACCCTTCATTGGTATCCTTTCCGTTCTTGGCGATTTCTGTTACACCGGCATCAAATACGGCTTTCATAAATGCATTTCCGTAATCAAAGAAATATGTTCCTCTATCTGTTAAGGTCTTTATGAGGTGAAAATGTTTTTGAAGGGACTGATCAACCAACGCTTTAAAATGTTCTTTGTCCGTACTCAAGAGTTCCGTCCGCTGTTCAAAGGTCAGTCCCTGAGGGCAGTAACCACCGTCATATGGCACATGGCAGGACGTCTGATCGGAAAGTAACTCAATATGGATATTCTTCTCTACGGCATATTCCAGCAAATCGATGATATTACCGTGATAAGCAATGGAGATGCTCTGTTTGTGATCAAGATAATCCTGTGCAAGTGAGAAGGCTTCTTCCATATTTCCGGTCACTCTGGATATCCAGCCCTGCTCAAGGCGTGTATTTATCCTGGTTTCATCCACTTCTGCGATAATACCTACACCACCGGCTATTTCAATAGCCTTGGGCTGTGCTCCACTCATACCTCCAAGGCCGGAGGTGACAAACAGATGGCCTTTTAGGTCTTCTTCACCGGAGATTCCAAGGACCTTTCGCCCGGCATTTAACAGAGTATTATAGGTACCGTGGACAATCCCCTGGGGGCCAATGTACATCCAGCCTCCGGCTGTCATCTGTCCGTAATTGCTTACCCCCATAGCGGCAGCTTTTGCCCAGTCTGCGGGATTATCGTACATACCGACCATCAGTCCGTTGGTTATGATTACTCTTGGGCTGGTTATATGTGAATGAAATACTCCCATTGGATGTCCGGACATAACAACCAGAGTCTGTTCCTCTGTCAGCTCCTCCAGATATTTTTTAATCAGCTGGTACTGCATCCAATTCTGACAGACCTGCCCTGTCTCACCATAAGTAACCAATTCATAGGGATAAAGTGCTACCTCATGATTCAGGTTATTATCTATCATCACCTGAAAGGCTTTACCCTCCAGGCATTGCCCCCTATATTCTTCCATGGGCTTACCATAGATTGGTTCTTTTGGCATAAAACGATAACCGTAGATTCTTCCTCTGGTTCTCAGTTCTTCTAAGAATTCAGGAGCAAGAACCTCATGCAGTGAATCCGGTATATAGCGTAACGCATTTTTTAAGGCTACCTTAATTTCCCTTTCATTAAGTGTCAGTTCTCTTCTTGGAGTACGTCTTACACCCTCTTTAAAAACCGGATATTCAGGTAACACCGCTTCCAGTTTAATCTTCATGGCATCCGTTATCTTTTTATTTTCCATAGTCCTCCATTCTACAGCAAAGCAGTTTAGTTTCTGTTATTTGAAATATAAGTATAAGCTAAATTTAAATGAACCACTTAAAAGTCTAACTATTTTGTCATTCCTTTGTATTTAGTATTCCTATAATGATGCAAGAAAAGAGTTAAACCGCAAGTACTCCGACTTTTTCCTCCACAGCGGATACCAGGGAGCCGTTTATAATTAAATTCTCACAGTTATTAATATCTTCATAAAGCGGCCTGTCCTCATCCAGTTTTTCTACTTTTTCACGGATCAGGGCATAAGCTGCACCCGTTCCTATGCCCAGTCCTTTGTCTCCGCGAAGGTCAATTGCCTGGCAGGCACACATTAATTCAATTGCAAGCACTCTTCGTACATTCTCCATAATACTCATTGCTTTTCTGGCTGCAATGGTTCCCATGCTGACATGATCCTCCTGATTTGCAGAAGAAGGTATGCTGTCAACACTTGCCGGATGAGCTAATACTTTGTTTTCTGACACCAGTGCAGCTGCAGTATATTGTACAATCATAAAGCCTGAATTTACGCCTCCTTTTTCTATGAGAAAGGAAGGCAGACCACTTAGTGAGGAATTAACCATTCTCTCAATTCGCCGTTCTGAGATATTTGCAAGCTCAGCAATTGCAATTCCCAGAAAATCAAAGCTTATAGCCATTGGCTGACCATGGAAGTTACCGCCGGAGATACCTTCTTCCGTATCCGTAAAGATTATGGGATTATCCGTCACAGAATTCATCTCAATTTCTATTTTTTCTTTGACATAATGAAGGGCGTCTTTGCTGGCTCCATGAACCTGAGGGATACAGCGAAGGGAGTAGGCATCCTGTACTCTGATTTCTCCCTGTTCTGTTACATTTTTACTATTTCTTAACAGAGTGCAAAGTAAAGCTGCCGTATCAATTTGTCCCTTATGAGGTCTAACCTCATGAAGTCTGGGATCCAAGGCATTGATAATACCATTCTGTGCTTCATAGCTCAGAGCTGCCGCAACATCAGATATTTTAAGCAGATTTATGGCATCAAACACGGTAAGTGCTCCAATTGCTGTCATTACCTGTGTTCCGTTAATAAGTGCAAGACCTTCTTTTTCCGTCAGCTCAATGATGGGTATGTTAGCAAGTTCCATTGCCTGAGCACCATGATATATTTTTCCTTTGTATTCTGCTTTTCCCATACCAATCATGGGAAGAACCATATGCGCCAGAGGTACCAGATCACCGCTTGCACCAAGAGAGCCTTTTTCCGGGATAAGGGGTGTTACTCCTGCATTCAGCATTTGAATAAGTGTATTTATGGTTTCCAGTCTCGCTCCTGAATAACCTTTTACCAGATTGTTCACACGCAGCAGCATTATACCCCTTACTACGTCACGGTTCAGATTATTACCGGCACCAACTGCATGTGAAATAATCAGATTACGCTGCAACTTTTTGGATTCACTTTTTGAAATCACCTGATTACAGAACATCCCAAATCCTGTAGTGACACCATATACCACCTGTCCCTCTTCCACCAGCTTATCAACGACGCACCGGGATTCTATAACTTTCTTCTCCTGTTCCGGTGCAAGAATTACCGGTGCATTATGCCTGCATACCTTCTCTACCTCCTCAAGGGTTAAACTACTTCCGTTAATCAATACAGCTTCCATATGAACCTCCAAATAATATATAATAACGTTGCAATTTTTAATAATTTATATTACTAATGCTTTATCACAATAAAGTCAAAAGAGGCACCTCAGTATGAGGTGCCTCTTAATTAATTCTATGTAATTGTCTCTCTTTTAATTTATTAGACATATACTCTCCATTTTCAATTGACAGATTGGTATACACAGCATTTATGATAAATACTAATTTGTTGAAATTTCATAAAATCCTCTGCAGAAACCAGTGTCTGTATGCAAAAAGGCAATGGAATTCTACCATTGCCTCGTTGCAACAATTACATCATAAAGCATATACCTTATTATGTCAATTATAAATTTTTATTATTATGTGGCTGAGTTGGTTTTAATCTCTCATAAAGCTGTAGCAGGACTAAATAACTACCGGAAAAAGAGCCGTTTATAACATTTATCCTCCTTGTTATATTCTTGTCAATATAGAATTTCCTAAATATTTATGGTATGATATAGAAAATATAAATTGCATTATTAATACTTTTTATTATTAATGTATATATACTTGGGGAGGGAATATGTCTGATAAAATAACCCGGGATATTATCATAGAAACAGCGAATCAACTCTTTCTTAAGAATGGTTATAAAAAAGTAACCGTGCTTGATATCTGTAATGCCTGTGATATCTCCAAAACTGCCTTTTATTATCATCTGAAGTCCAAAGAGGATGCCATCCTCAATTTTCATGATGCAGTCACCCAGAATATCACAAAACATCTAATTTCTATTCTGTCCAAAGATAATTACTGGGATCAGCTGCTAATCTGCTTTGAAAGTCTAATCAAAGAAGCCAGTAAGTTCGGTACAGACTTCATGAGTCAGATGCTCACATGCAATCTGAAAGTGGATTATGGAAGTTATGATTTTCGAGAGGAATTGACTAATGTTGTAGTTATGATTATTAAAAGAGGGCAGGAAGCCGGTCAGTTCAGAAATAAAAATGATGCCCTGACTTTATTCCGGGCAGCCTCCTTTCTGTTTCTGGGACAAGAGGTAACCTGGTGTATCAAAAAGGGTGAAATTATGTGGTTAGAAGAAATTCGCCATGGACTGGAATGTATCTTTGATGTTTCACCGGAACTAAGATAACGAAAGTTGCGGAGTTATACTTCGAGGGGAGTATAACTGACTGTACAACCATCCAGCTGTTCTCTTATTTTTTCTTCATTTATTTCCTTTCCTATAAATACAATCTGATTCATCCTATCTCCGAGTATATCATCCCATTCCGTCAGGACTTCTGGATATTCCTGTAATACCTCCTTCTGCTCCTCCGGAGGAAAAGCTGCTATCCAGTTTGACACTTCTGTAATCGATGAATTTCTTCCCGCCTGTTCAAAAAGCTGTACATGCATGTTATCATCCGAGAACCAAATATATCCCTTTGCCCGAATAATATCTGTAGGATAGTAAAGCTCCAGAAATTTTATGAAGGCATTATAATCAAAAGGATTTCTTTGTTCATATACAAATGATGAAATCCCATATTCCTTCTGCTCACCTTCATCAGCTTTTGATTCCCTTAAAAGTGCCTTTTGAATAGCGGAGGAATTGTTTACTTTCTCATAATCAAAACGCTTCTCATGAAAAATCAGGTCGGCATCTACTTTTCCCCGTACGGTTTCAATGATATCCGCTTCCGGCTGCAACCTTCTTATGACTGTTTTTACCTGGTCGAGCTCTTCTGAATTCAGTAAATCACATTTGTTTAATATAATAAGATTACAGAACTCAATCTGATCCATTACCAGATTTATTATATCCGGATCTTCTTCTGCATCAGTTTCCATACATTCCCTTGCTTCCTGCAAATCTTCCATTTCCACCAGAAACTCTGTATAAATTCTGTCTGCATCAACTACTGTAACAAGGGAATTTAAGTATACAGAAGAATTTTTATTGATATCTCCATACAGAAGGAAGCTTTCAGCCAGTGAGGCTGGATTGCTGATTCCTGAAGCTTCAACCAGTATTGCTTCTATCTCTTTGGTATTGGATAACTGTTCGATCTGCTCCATGAATTCTTCCCGCAGAGTACAACAAATACAGCCGTTATGTAATTCTATCATTTGCTCTTCCATATGTGCTACGCTGCTTTTCTTTAATATATCTGCATCCAGATTAATGCTGCCCATATCATTTACTATCACAGCAAGATTTTTATTTGTATGTGACATTAGCAGTTCGTTCATAACTGTTGTTTTACCGGAGCCAAGATAACCGGTTATTATGGTTACTGGTTTTTGCATTTTGGCCTCCTGTTTATGCCAAACATTACGGATTTACCGGTATATTTACATTTTGCCATATTTATAACCATGCCTTTCTCATAAACTGCTGCCTTGGAATGCAGTTATTTTTGTATGTAGTATTTAGAGATTATATATTTTTATTTCAAGCTTGTCAATACAAATGCAAATAATATGCGTTTGCAAATTATCATTATAGAATTGGTATAATAACTTTTTTATTGTAAAAAGTAATGGATACGCATACTTAAATCCGCATAATAAAAAAGATAGCTATCTCTGCCATAAGTCATGGATAGCTATCTTCTTCGCCACTATTAATACCGCCGCTTCTATATTTTACCAAAGTCATAGCCTGTTGGATTCTGAAATATTCTTAGATCAAATTCCGGTATAACAGCCATAATATGATCAAATATATCTGCCTGAGCAATCTCATAATTTTCCCAGGCTGTATCATTAATAAATACATAAATCTCAATGGGCAGTCCATTGTCTGTCGGCTCCAGCTGCCGGGCCATACAGGTCATACCCTTATGAACCTTGGGATGGTGTTTCAGATAACTGTCAATATATGCCCGGAAGGTACCAATATTGGTCAGATGTCTTCCATTTACCATGTTTACTGGATCTATTCCATTAAGCTTGTTATACTCTTCTACTTCCTTGTGTTTCTTCTCCAGATATTCGCTGATATATTGAATATGGCTATATTTCCTAAGCATCTCCTCATCACAGAACCGAATGCTTGTCATATCTATGGATATGGAGCGCTTAATTCTTCTTCCGCCTGCTTCCTGCATACCCTTCCAGTTTTTAAAAGATTCTGTTACCATTGCATAAGTAGGAATTGTTGTAATGGTCTTATCCCAATTTCTGATTTTGACTGTATGGAGAGAAAGTTCTGTTACTTCTCCGTCTGCACCGTATTTAGGCATTTCTATCCAGTCGCCTATCTGGAGCATATTATTAGAGGTTAACTGAATACCAGCCACAAAACCTAATATGGAATTCTGGAATACCAGTAAAAGCACTGCAGATGCCGCACCGATACTGCCTAATAATATCCAGGGAGAACGGTTTAGCAGTACTCCTATTACGATTATAGTGCCTATAACATAAGCTATAATTTTTACTACCTGCAGATATCCTTTAATTGGCCTGACCTTTGATACTTCAAAAGTCTGATACAGATCATCTGCTGTATCAAGGAATTTATCAAGGGTTAACAGAATAACAAAAACAATATAGCAGAATACCAGTCGCTGTATCATTATCTCATAAGCCGGAAAGGTGGGTGCAAAGGCATGCACGGTAATTGCGGGGACAATTCGTATAAGCCGTTCCAGCACTTTATTATTGATTAAGATATCGCTCCATTTTGATTTGCTTCTTGCGGCCAGACCTGCCTGCACCTTTAATAATATTTTCTTTGCTGTAATATACAGCAAAGCGCTGATTATTACAATAAGTACTATCATTATTCCCGTTGTCAGGTATGAGGATAACCTGGAATTCATCCCATACGATTCTAAAAGTTCATTAATATATTCTGCCATTTGTAATCCACTCGTTCCTATTTGATTCATTTTCTTATTTTATTCTTGCTTTTTATTATAGATTATATGAGTGGGTATTACAAGTTACAACAGAAATAAAGCCATTTTGTCTTATGAATCCTTTCTCCAGACCATACGGTTAATGATACCGGTATAACTCTGTATAATCTTAATTACCTTCGTGCTTACATTTTCATCCGTATAATCAGGCACCGGACTAATTTTTTCATCTCTGTCTGTCATGGTGACTGCAAGATCTACGGCCTGTAATACCTCCTCAGAAGATATAGAACCCAGTATAAATGCTCCCTTTTCTAAGGCTTCCGGCCTTTCTGTAGAGGTTCGGATACATACGGCAGGAAATGACTTAAAATAGGCCGCTTCCTCCGGTAAAGTCCCGCTGTCGGATACCGTACAGAAGGAATGATATTGCAGATTATTGTAATCTGAAAAGGAAAAGGGTTTTAAGGATCTTACTTTTGGGTGAAAATGAAACTGCCGCTTCTCTATAAAACCTGCAGACCTTGGATGCGTAGAATAGATTACTGGTATGTTATAGGTCTCAGCAAGTGCATTAACCGATTTCATAAGTTCAAAGAAATTTTTCTCATTATCTATGTTCTCTTCTCTATGAGCTGACAGAACAATATACTGCTGTTCAGATAAACCCAGTTTCTCACAAATCTTTGAATTCTCAATTTTTACACGGTTTGCTGACAGCACTTCTGCCATAGGGGAACCGGTTACAAAACACCTGTCCTTCGGTATGCCTTCCCCATAGAGATATCTTCTTGACTGTTCGCTGTAGCAAAGATTCACATCGGCAATATGGTCTACAATTCGGCGGTTGATTTCTTCCGGCAGATTCTCATCATAGCAGCGGTTTCCTGCTTCCATATGAAAAACGGGAATCTTTAACCTTTTTGCTGCTATTGCTGAAAGAGCCGAGTTCGTATCCCCAAGAATTAAAAGGGCCTCCGGTTTTTCTCTCAGCATCAGCTCATAACTTTTGGAGATAATATTTCCTATGGTGGCACCAAGATTATCTCCCACTGCATCCAGATATACATCCGCTGACCTTAAGGATAAATCTTCAAAGAATATCTGATTCAAAGCATAGTCCCAGTTCTGTCCCGTATGGACCAGGATATGATCGAAATAGCTGTCACTTTTCTTTATAATTTGTGAAAGTCTAATAATTTCAGGTCTGGTTCCTAAAATTGTCATTAATTTCAACCGTTTCATAATCGGATATCCTCCATTGGCTATATTCTTCTTATTCTTGCGTAAGGTAATAAGAGTAAGGGCAGCGATTTTAAAAGACTCTTCTTTGCATATTCTCTCCGCATCAGGAGTCTTCCCTTGTTATTCTTACTATTTGACGATTGCCCTCCCTTATGAATAACCGGTGAGGTATCTGCAATAACTCCTTTAAGACCCGCCTTTTTCAGATAAACAGCCAAATTCAATTCTTCCCCGTAAAGAAAAGTTTTAGGATATAGTTTGTCATAATGACGGAAGAATTCCTTTGTCAGAAGAAAGGCACATCCCTGTATGCAATAGGCCTTCTGCGTTTCAGTTCCAACCAAAGACTCAGAAGGCTCTGCGGAGGCGGTTAAACCGGAAAATAAAACCGGCAGGAAGGGTAATTCATATAATCTTTCTTTCATCCTGTCAATAGCACTACGGTAATGAATATAAAGAAAACTGAAAAGCATTGAGGTATAAGGATTCCTGGTATTAACAGAGATTGGTTGAGGGTGGTATTCCCTGTCATAAACTGCCGGTGATATGACACCCACTCCTCTTACTGCTGCTGCTAATAATTCCTCAAAAAGAGTCTCCTCAAATACGATATCGCTATTGCACACAAAACAGTTCTCTGCCCCCAGATAAGTTCTTGCATAACGGATACCCGCATTGTTTCCACGGGCAAACCCTGTGTTTTCTTTTAACCTTTTAAAGGTAATATGTGCTGTCCCTGCGAATATTCTCTTAAGCCTCTTAAGGGAATCATCCCCTGAACCGTTATCCACTACTACAATTTCATAACCGAGACCTTTTTGCTTAAGAGCACTTTTGATGCAGTCTATGGTTTCTTTATAATTCTTGTAATGCAGTATAATAACTGCCAATTTGGTTTTCATAAATACAATCCTTTCAATAGCCGAAGCATCCCGATACCTTTACTTGCCAATACCCCTTTTACAAACAGATAAGAATAATCCCTTTTCAAAAGTATTAAGCCCACAAATCCAAAACACGCCCAGATAGATAACTACCATGGCGGCACCTTTGGCCAGAAACAGCATTATTTTACCACCGGGTAAAAAAGCTATAAAAATAGCTGCTGCCAGAGAAAATCCTAAGGGAAGACATAATTTCCCAAAACAATCCCGAAAGAAAACAGGAATATTAATATTAAGCTTTTTATGATATACCACATTCATTGCTGCTGTGCGAAAGAGATAGGCAATACATACAGAGACAGCTGCACCGATTTCCTGATATTCTCTGGTTAACAGCATGGACNNGCTGCATCTTAACCATTCCTGAGGCTGTAACTGTCAAAGCCGCAATGTGCTGAGGCAGTTCAATCACACTGGGTAATACCAGAAGGAGAATACAGATATAAGCATTACGAAATCCGCTTCCCAGCCAGAAGCTTATGAAATCCCTGCCAACAGCCAGAAAGCCGGTAAAGATCATTCCTATGAGAATAAGCTGTATTCTTCCTACCTTTATCATGAGATTCAGCAGATTATCTTCACGGTTTTCCTCATTCAGTATCCTCGATACCTTTGGCAGAAATAAGCCGTTAATTGCAGTAGCAAAGGTGTAAACCATTCCTTCAATGGTGGCAGAAGCCCCAAAGACTGAGATACTGACAGCACCGCTGTATATACCAAGAATACTTGGGATAATGTTGTAGATAAATCTTTGTGCCAAGGAAATAACTGTCGTCCAAATGGAAAACTGAAAAATCTCACGGGTTATTTTCTTTGCCTTATATCGAAAGTTCACTTTGATAAAGGTATATTTCTTTACAAACACCAGTTTTAATAAAATACTTATTCCGCCGGTAATTGCATTTACAATAACTAAAATATTAAGTCCATACCCCATCTGCAGAGCGCCAAATATTAACCCCATATTAAGTATTTTGGCAAGCAGTTCGCTGATTTTTAAAGGTATGAATTTCTCGTAGGAGGTTAAGATACCAGTTAGGGTTCCAAAAGGCAAAGACAACAAACTGTAACAGGAGGATATGATAAAGATTACTTTCAGTTTCTCAATCTCTGCGGGGGATAATTCCTTATAGATACTCCCTATATTAAAATATGCAACGGCAAGCACCAGAAGGATGATAAAATCCAGAAAGATAAATAATTTATAAATAATACCCAGGAGATTATTAATTGCCTCCTGATTATTTTTAGAATTATATAATGAGAGAAAACGGGTAACAGCAGCTCCAAGACCAAAATCCATAACTAATATACTGATTATGGACACTGATAAGGTGTAAAGACCGTAATTATCCTGTCCAAGATTCCGTATTATCCAAGGTGTATAAATTAATCCTGCCAGAAGATTAACTCCAATGGTGAGATAACCTAGAATTGCACCAACCTTGATCTGTCTGGTACTTTCAGCTTCATTTATCACAATCATGCCATACTCACCGCTTTCTGATACTTTATATGCTTCAAGAAATAATTGTTTTATTTCAGTTTAGATTTTCTTTTAAATTTACTGAGAAAGCTCTGCTTTAATCCTTTGTAATCCTTGTATTTTAAACGAAGGATTATACTTAAGAACTTACGGTACAATCGAATGAGAGGGTGACCTCTGCCCATAATTCTGTCGATGCGATTTAAAAATTCATAATCTTCTAATACATAAGGAGGATGTTTTATAGGAAATTCAACTTCATAGGTTTCCATATAAAATATTCTTCGGATTCCACCCGGTATCATTCGAATGTCTGCAACAGAATGTGTAGCATCTGCTGATATTCCGATATTGGAAATCATGTTTTTGGAAGGCACAATATTAAGTCTGTGATTTAAATGCATGCTGGAGCCTAATATTGACTCATAATGAGGTATCCCTGAATTGCGGTGCAGCTTCAGATTCTTGATCAGACCGCTTCCATCAGTGAAGGTATCCACATAACTCTTTAATTGCAATAGGTTATAAGGGTCTTTTAAGATGGAGTACTCCCCGTCCCAGGTGTCAACTACTCTTTTCCAGGAAGCCCAGCCACAGATGGAACCGGAGGTTGTAAACAGATAATCATAAGGGGTATATTCACAGACACCGGTATTATTCATACCGCAGATCATGTTTATTCTCTCATCATCCTTATATTTTATCAGCAGTTCCTTGCAAAAAGGGAAGAAACTTAAGGACGGAACGTCATCATCCTCCAATACGATTCCATACTCTTCGGATTGAAACATCCACTTCTGAGCTATATATTCGGAAGGATCACAGCCCATATTCTCACTTTGAAAATACGTATGTATTTCACAGTTCCAATCAATATCAAAGGCTATTGCCCTGCATTTAATGATGCCGGAGAGATCATCTGCTCTTCCTTTTCTCGGACCGTCCTGGTACAGGTACAGCTTCGACGGCCTGGCTTCTTTTACAACTTCAAAGACCTTTTCAAAGTTAGCAGGTCGCGCAAAGAATATCATTAATACAGCAATATCAATTTTTGATTCTTTCAATTATACCCCTCCAGACACCACCATTAAATATTTGGCTAAATATCGAAAATCCATATATACGGCACAAGATTGCCATCCCTTAAGGTTCTGTAAATAAACAATATCCCAAAGAATACCACCGAAAGTAATACAAGGCATTTCCTTGTATTTTCTTTATCTGCATTTTCACTTTTCAAAGACAAGATCCGGTCCATTAGTATAATACTTGCGTACAAATAGTACAGCGCAGGTCTTTCCACTGTTCTGGTGAACATTCGTAACAGCCAGATAAGAATTACAGTCATATGCATATTCAGAAAAAATACACTGTCGTCGTAACGTTCAAATAGCTCTTTTCGATAGATGATTCCAAGGAATCCAATAAGCAGCAATATCAATAAAAATATACCGCCATTTCCTGTTTGCTCAATACTGTAATCATAGCCCAGCCAGTCAGCAACCATTGAATGAATCCTGGTAAAAGAAAGTCCGATGGCAGCATAAATTGCCAGAATAATCAGATGGTATTTCTTTTGCCAGGGAACCTGTGCTATGAAAAAAGCAGGAATAAACAATAGCGCAGATTTATGGAAGGGATATGCAATAGCTATAAATAAAAGAAAAGGAATAAGCTTCTTTTTTCTTGCTGCTTCATAAGCAAATAAACAGATTGACATTGCAAGTGCTTGTCGAAGACCTGCAAGCGTAAAAGCAAAGAGTCCGATGGTCAGATAGAAATATATGGCATATCTCTTATAATCACCATAGCGTCTGATAAATAGAAACAGACTGATGCAGATTATAGCTGAGGTCACAGCAAAGTAGAAAACAGAACTGTAGTTTATTTCACCTATAAGCTTCGTAAATATATAAAAACCCGGATCATTCCTTCGTTCCCAATAAAATCGAATAGTCTTATTTACCGAATCATAGAAATTATCTGCGTATCGGCTATAATCACCGGTAAGAGAGGCTTTTAATATCATCACAAGATAGATTAAGGAGCAGGAAAAAAAGAGAACCCAACCATTTTTTCTTCCGGTGACTGGCTCCTTCTCATAAGCCGGTTTTCTGAGCGTAAACAAAGCTGAAAAAGCAAGCATCGACAGCAAAAAAATATATACCAGCATAAAGTACCTCCCTGTTTATCACTCCTTTGTTAGGATATGTGCAGAAAAGTAAATAGTGTCTGTCTAAATACGATAAGTTTGATTTTCAATTTGCTTTCTCATGGTGTTTTGGTGATCAGCTTTTTGTAAACACTTTGATACTCCTTCACGTTTTCTTCCATCGAAAAATATCTTCTGGCATATTCTGTACAGGATTCAGAATAAAAAGCCTTTCCTTTGCTTCTGATTTTACAGAGTCCTTTATAAACGCTTCTCAGTGTATTGTCCGCTACGAGATATCCGCAGTTCTTACCTACCAGTTCCGGTAAGGCAGTAGCAGAAAAAGTGATAGCCGGTGTTCCGCAGGCAAGTGCTTCGGCGATGGTCTTACCAAAGGATTCCTCTTTCGACAAGGAAATATATACATCTGCAGCATTATAAAGCCTTGCCAGACTTACAAGACTGTTGGTTCTTGGAATAAGCCGAACATTAACGGGTACTTCTGTATCCTCTGGTATATTGCCTACCATAAGCAATACACATTCCTTATAATCAGCATTTCCGGCTTTTCTTTGGGCTTCTTCCTGCAATTTTTCCGCCAGTTTAAGAAAGCCTTTCAGCCCCTTTGTATTATCCCATAGGGAAACCACAGACAAAATTACGAATTTATCCTCCAATTGAAGATCCCTTCTGATATCCGCAGCATCCATGGGTTTGAAATTTTCAAAGTCAATCCAATTATAGATTCGCTTAATCAGGTAGGCATCTTTTAAGAAGGAGCATTTAGCCTGATTAGTAATCCAGTCTGATACTCCGATTACCGCAAGTTTATTAATCTTTTGAAAATGCTCCTTTTTATCTTTCCACATTTTGTTACAACGGTCAAAGAACCAGCTTGGAGGTGTATTCCGATGGTTGGGACATTTTTTACACGCTTCCCGCCACTGATAACATCCGTTTACAGTATAGTGAGTGCATCGGCCTGTGTAGAACCAACAGTCATGTAGCAATAAAACTGTCGGGATATTTTCTTTCCCCAAAAATTTAAGNNTAATTACCATGAACATTACCAAGTTGGACGATATCCGGTTTCGTTTTCTTTATGTATCTTAACAGACCCAGGGTTGGAATATGTGAAAAATAACCTTGCAGACCAGTAATTCTTGAACATAGAGCGTGGAACTTTCTGTCTGCCAGGCAGCCGATAATGTAATACCCTTTCCTGCGCATCTTTCTGACCTCTTCCTTATCCTTCATACCATAAGCGGTTGCTATGAGGCACTCATCACCCAGTCTTATTATACCTTCGCTAATTTCCTTTACCGTTCTGCCGGTACTTAATATTCCGTAAACTTCATTAACTAGAAGAACTCTCATCCTTACCTCCATGTGTGTCCGTAACAGGCTTAGGGCAGCTGTAACTGCTGTAAGTAGCATATAACTTTCGATCGAACTCCGTCTTACATTCCTCCAGCTTCCTACCTTTTGAAAAGGAATACAACGTTTCGGCAAGCAATCCCAGGCTTATCTCGTATTCCTTTGTTATGGAATAGTATTTCCGCTGTATGTAATCTTTCGGGTTAAGCAACTGAAGAAACTCCTCTGCCACATCTTCAACGTAGCACAGCCTCAGTCTGGTGCTGCTGTCATGAATGGTTATTGGCAGTCCATGGGAGATATTATAACAGAAGGTAGCAACAACAGAATTATAATTCGGTCTGGCATTGGAACCGAAGATATTCGTAAGGCGATAGATGTAAACCTGTCCCCCTGTAGTGTTCTGATAATCAATTAACAGGTCTTCGGCAGCTTTTTTGCTGATACCATAGGGAGTATCGCTTTGTGCATGAACGGAGGAGGCATACAGCACCGGGCAGTTCTTTTTACAAGCCTTTAAATACCCTGTAATCTTTCTGGTAAATTCTATATTTCCCTCCATAAATTCTTCTTCCTTTAATGGGCGATTCACCCCTGCAAGATGATAGATAAAATCGCAATCGGATAGATAATGCCAAAGTGTAGTTTCCTCCGTGTTATGATGGCATTCCAGCAATAGATCCTCTTCTCTCTCTTGCAGGGCGGATACTAAATGCCTGCCTAGAAAACCACCTGCTCCTGTTACGAGAACTTTCATAGCTGTCCTTAACCAGGGTGTTCTTGAAAACTCAAAACAGCATTATGAGTTTTCAAATACGCCCTAACCATACTTTCTACCATTCTATTCCTTTAGCAGAGCAAATATCCTTTAAACTTCTTTGTATTTTGATAGTTCCTTCTGGATATAAGGTATCGTTAATAATTTTTCCTGCATTTCCTTAACCCCTAACTGATTCGCGTTATCCGAATTAAATTCCTTCACTCTTTTCTTCTTCATTCCTCTGGTCATATAGCTGTCATAATTTAAGTCTCTGTTATCCGGAGGGATACAGTAGTAATTACCCATGTCCTTGGCAAAACGGCTCTCTTCTCTGGTTAAGAGTGTTTCATACATCTTTTCCCCATGACGCATACCGATTATTTTAATTCCTTCTTTGTAGGAAAACAATTCGCATAGTGCTAACGCCAGTGTCTTTACGGTGCAGGCTGGTGCTTTCTGTACCAGGATATCTCCGCTGCGTCCAAATTCAAAAGCAAAAACCACAAGTTCTACTGCCTCTTCCAGAGTCATTATAAATCTTGTCATTTCCGGCTCGGTAACTGTAAGGGGTTCACCAGCCTTTATCTGCTCTACAAAAAGAGGGATTACCGAACCTCGCGAGCAAGCTACATTACCATAGCGGGTACCGCATATCTGGATTTTATCTTCTGACAGCATTCTGGCCTTTGCAACCATTACTTTCTCCATCATAGCCTTTGAGGTGCCCATAGCATTTATGGGATAAGCTGCTTTGTCTGTAGAAAGGCAGATAACCTTCTTCACACCGGCTTCTATTGCCGCATTCAGAACATTATCTGTGCCTATAATATTTGTTTTAACTGCCTCCATGGGAAAAAACTCACAGGAAGGCACCTGTTTAAGTGCCGCACTGTGAAAAACGTAATCAACTCCGTAAAAGGCTTCTTTTAAGGTACTGGGAGATCTGACATCTCCGATATAATATTTGATTTTAGGTGAATGGTATTGATGCCTCATATCGTCCTGTTTTTTTTCATCTCTTGAAAATATCCTGATTTCACCGATGTCGCTATCCAAGAAACGGTCCAGGACTGCATTGCCGAAAGAACCGGTTCCTCCGGTAATAAGCAGTACTTTATCTGCAAACATAGGCCTCTCCCTTCTATTTCTGCTGACTGAATATCTTTCGGACGTTTGATAACAAAATGATTTTTAACTTACTTTCTAAACCGATGGAATAACAGGACAAAAATAAGTATCCGGATTTGATGAATCAAATACTTCATTCGCCCATATAAGTGTATATAAGTCTGTATCACCTGTATTAATCAGATTATGGGTGATACCCGGTGGAATCTCCAGAAACCTTGGTTCATCTCCTGTGAGGTAATACTCCGTAATTTCATCGGAATCGGTTCTGCGAAGCTGTATCTTTGCTTTACCGGAGAGAACGAGGAATCTCTCACATTTCGTGTTGTGGTAATGTTCCCCTTTCTTAATTCCGGGTTTGGTAATGTTTAGGGAAAATTGACCCCTATTATCCGTTTTAAAGATTTCCATAAAGCTTCCTCTGCTATCTGAATGCACGGGTAAAGGCACAGCAAGCTCCTTAAGGGGCAGATAACTTATATAAGTACTGTAAAGTCTCTTGACCAGGCTGTCACCTACATCAGGCAAATATTTTCCTTGTCTCTGTAAGCGAAAGCCGGTTATAATTTCTGCAAGCTCCTTTAAGGTAATACTATAAAGACAATCCTCCTCCAAACGATAATAACCGTCTTCTTTAGGGGACACTTCTTCTTTTAAATGTTTCAGAAAAGAAGCTATCACATCATCTATATAGTAAAAATTCATCACCGTATCCGGATTATGAATTGTGATTTCCTGATCTCTGGCCACCAGATAACAAAAGGTAGCTACTACAGAATGAGCACAGGGTTTTGCCCACTTTCCGAAGGTATTGGTAAGACGGTAGATAATCGTTCTGCTGTTATTAAGCTGCCCATGTGATACTAAAGCTTCTTCTGCCAGACGTTTACTCCTGGCATATTCTGTATCCTGAGCTGCCTGAATGGAGGAGGTATACAGTACCGGGCTGGGATTATGATCTTTCTGCAGATAAGTTAAGAGTGTCTGAAAGAATTCAAGATTCACTTCGAGAAACTCTTCTTTTCGATCCGGCCGATGGACAGCGGCAAGGTGAAATACAAAATCACAGTCCTTGGCATACTCCTCTAATTTCTCCAGTGAATCTGATTTGTCATAAGTATAAATCTTATGCTGTTCCTGCCCAGAGGTTTTAAGGGCCTCTATCAGATTTCGCCCTAAAAATCCACTGTGCCCAGTCACCAGAATCTTCATGAAATCATACCTTTCTCACAGCCTGTAAACTGAAGCACCAAGCAATTATACATTACTCTTTGCAATAGAGGTAAGCGCAGAATTAAGCTTGTTTCTTACATCTTCGATTCGATGTGCTTTTACCCCCAGCTCCCAGGCTTTTTTTTGATATAATGTTATTCTATCGGGATGACGTGCTATTTGTGACAGCACTGGATAAATTTCTCTTTTTCTTTTAATGCAAATTGCTCCGCGATTCCTTCTTAAATACCTTATTCCCTCATTTTCGCTATGTCCTACCGCCAGTACAGCACAAGTGGAGCCAAGGCAGTCAACGATTTTGGTAGAAAAGGAATACCTTAAAAGCCACCGGTATCTGATATCAAAACTTTCTGCATGAAGTGCAATATCGGCTTCTTTATATACTTCCTTCAATCTGTCGGCAGTAACAAATCCCTTGAGAAATACGGCATTATTCTCCTCCAGCAATCTGGATTGCTTCTTACTGAAATTATCCCTGGTATATATGTGAAGAATCATCTTAACTTCGTCTTTATTAATTTCTGATAAAGCCTTTGCTATTGCCATTAGTGTTTTGTCCCGGTTACAGTACAATCTTCCGGCATATACGATCCGTACCGGAGTGGCAACAGCCTTGGATGCAAATTTTTCAGGAAACTCTCCGCCTTTATAAAGTACTTCGCTTGCAACGCCCAATTCTTCTGAGATTTTTTTTGACTGAGCTAAGGAAAGGGTATAGAATTTTTCATAAAACATAGCATTTCTTCTTAATTCCTGCCGAAACAATAGCTTCCGCCCCCAATAAAAGGGGGATAGATTAAGCTGCTTTAAGGAGTATTCGTCGTCTCCTGTAAATACTACTACGGGAGCTCCTGTCATTTCATGAAGCAGCTTCTCCATGTAAAGCATACGCCTTGAGTAAAACCGCAGACTGAAAATAACATCCGGTTTATATGCTGCAAGAAAGTCAGTAAGGAGAGTTCCCTCCCATTTGCTTTGTAACCAGACAAAATCCCGCAGCAATCTCATTGGCCCGCCTGCTGCCGCTTTCAGATACTTAAGATACCTAAGGCTCCTTCCGTTTCTATTTACGTTTACAACAGCACCGGCTTTTGTCCCCTTTTCTGAAAAGGTACGGTTAATCAACCACTTACCCTTGTTCTTTTTCAAGATTCTGCTGGTTACAGCCATTTTATCCGTTAATTGAAAATATTGACTGCAACAGGAATTATAGGGTGAACCGGAAGCCAGGTATATGTTTGCAAGGTTATCATTATAATTTCCAAACCAATTAGTCAGTACATTATTGGGATAGATTTTATCATTCCAGGCTTCTTCTGTCAGAAGTAATAAATTCATGGAAACCACCTCCCTTTCATAGAAAGTTACCTCTTAAATCTCTTTTTTACGGGCAGTAAGATCATATTGGCAATTCGCGCGCTAAACTCCGGGGACAAATAAAAGCAAGTAAACATCAGCTTGTAGGTAATTGGGGTAACACTGCTGTACAATGCCTTAAAGTACATCTTTTCGTACAGCTTAAGAAGTGCTTCCATATCATTCTTATTGTTGGGATCGCTTTTACAGATAATATAAAACCGTATGAGGTTTATACAGAAATACTCATAGGAGTGCTCCAATAGCTCCTTATCGACATCAGCAAAAAAATGAATCCTATCTGTAAGTACCCCATAGAAATCCGTAGATTTATAAGGATTATTATTCCTGGTTACACTCTGCTGGTTCTGATAACAATAATCTNNCTCAGAATAAACTACACGTTCACAACGATAGGTTAATTGATAGACAAGAGCCTCATCCTCATAATTAAAATGATCACTGACCGGAAATTCCAGTTCCTTAAAAAGCTCTCTCCGATAAAGCTTACCGGCTACTCCAGATTTCATTTTTCTGCTTAGAATGGCCTGTTTCCTGTCATAGACGTGCATACTCCCCTTCACCTTAACGTCATGAAAATCAGATGCTGACCCGGCAGCCATTCTGGCTTCTGCAATCTGTGCTTTATTTTTCAGGCATAACCACAACAGATACTTAATAAATTGGTGATGAAGAAAGTCATCGCTATCTAAAAATGTGATATAAGTACCTTTTGCAAGTTGAAGCCCTCTGTTTCTTGCAGCTGATATTCCACCATTTTTCTGATGTATAGTTGTTATTCTCTTGTCCATTAATGCCATATTCTCGCAGATGACAGGGCTTTTGTCTGTGGACCCGTCATCTATTAATAAGATTTCAAGATTTTTATAGGTTTGTTCTCTTACACTCTGCACACAGCGCAGAAGGTATTTTTCGGCTTGATAAACCGGTATGATAACACTTACCAATACCTTTTCTTCCATATAACCTCCTTATTTCTTATATGAATTGAATGTGTTAAGCTTGCTCTTCCTTTAGAATAAGCCTGTATTTTCCGCTGGCAGTCCTGTTGATATTATCAGTAAATTCTAAAGCAAATACAGTCTCCTGCCCGAGAAATTCTCTTATATTCTTTTCAACTATTCCCGTGTCTTTTCTGTTCAGTTTGTTCCTTACCGGCTGACACAGGATAATAAGTGAACCGTCACTTTTAAGCTTAAACTGCATCTGTTTTATATGTGTGTGCAGACTGCTTACCAGATAGGAAAGCTGCACCTGGCTGAAAGTACCGCCTTTTGTGGTAATGAAATCTGCTTCCCTTCCTTCGATTCTCTTTATAACCGGATGAACACTGCCGCAGGGACATTTCTCTCCACCCTCACGAATCACATCTCCAATGTCATACCGTATTAAAGGTGTGCCAAAGGTATCAAAACCCGTAACCAGAATTCTTGTACCCTCCTTAGCCGGAATATGTTCAAAGATTCCGGTATCTATTGCTTCATGGTATGCTCCAAAGGGACATTGTATTATAAAGGGTGCTCCTTCATTAGAGGCATATTGATCGGATAAGGGACAGCCAAATACTTTTTCTATGGTTTCTCTGTGATAAGGAAGCACGGTTTCTGAGGTTGTAAAGACTGCTTTTGGTATAAATTCAGGCTTTAAACCTTTCTCCTCCATGTATTTGGCAACAGTATAGATTGCAGAAACAAAACCTTCAATGGATTGTGGCTTATAACGGTTTAAATCTTTCACATATAATAAAAGGTTCTCTTCCGAAAGATGATAGGTAGAATAAAGCCTTTGTCTTAAGGTATAATTATTTCTCCAGAATACTGGTTTTGCTGGTTTATCCTCTACTATCTTTCTTCCTGTAAATCTTGCTGCTCTCATTTTATTGCTGGTGAAACCAAAACTCTGTTTATAAGCATCCAAATATGCCATCCTCTGCTGAACATCCTTCTTTCTTTTTCTGACCTTTACCGGAATTCCTGTAGTTCCACCGGTATGAAAGGTTAAGCTTCTGTAATTAGGTATGGTATAGATACGCTCGATATTATCCCTTAGAATATCCTTACTTAGAACNNTATGGATATCCTCAGCTGATTTAATCTCCTTCAGAGAGATTCCCTTATAAAATTCTTTGTAAAAAGGACTATTCTCAACAGCATAGGACAGCAGTTTTAAAAATCTCTTGTTCTGTATATGCCTTTCCTCTCTTAAGTTTAAATGTTTACGGCTTACAAAAAGCTTACGATATTTCTTATAATCACCTGAATACCTGCTGAAATAAAGAAAAAGGCCGTACAGGCTGATTGCTGCGTTCTGAAGAAACACCGGGAGGCTGTAATATAAACCCAAGATTACTCTTTTCATAGCTCCCTCCTTCTATAAATTCTAGTACTGCCTTGAGGCAGTACTAGTTGTTGTTATCGTACACTATTCTTTTTGCAGCCCCATCTCTGTTAGCAGTATTTTATTAATCTGCTCTACTTCGAACTTCTCCTTGCACAACTGATAGGAGTTCTCTCCCATAACTTCACGGAGTTTTCCATTCTGAATCAGAAACTCCAATCCTTTGGCAAGTGCTTCGCTGTCCCTTGCTTTAACCAGAAAACCGTTATATCCGTCAACCACCGTTTCTCTGCATCCAGGAACATCGGTTGTTACTATTGGGCGTCCGGCTGCCATAGCTTCAACTATACTCTTGCCGTTACCCTCATGATAGGAGGGTAAGACAAATATGGAGCAACGGGTAAGATATGGTCTTACATCTTCTGTGTAACCGCAATAAGTAACCGCACCTTCCGATAGAAAGCACTTAAGCTCTTCCTCACTGATTGCTTCCTTATGTTCATCCAGACCGCCAACCAGCAGAAATTCAATATCTTCATATTTCCTTTTTAATTGTAAGGCTGCCTTAAAGTATTCTCTGATTCCCTTTCCCTCTACCAGTCTGGCAGTCATCAGAATACAAGCCTTCTCCGGCAGGGGAAGCTTTGAAAAATAGTTCATATTAACACCTGAGCCATTGACCAGAACGCCTTTGCCTCTTTTTATTAAATTCATGGATATCATTCTTTCATAATCATCCTGGTTCATAAAGAAACAGGTCTTACTGAAATGAAAGATAATCCGGTAGAAGCCGCACAATATGCTGCGGATAAGTAAATTATTAATCCCTTTACCGTAAAAGGCCGTTTCAAGGCCGGTAACAAACGGATATATCTTTTTGACCCTTAGGAGTATCGAGGCAATTCCTCCGAATACAATAGGTTTAGCCATATATAAGAAACAGATATCCGGTTTTATTCTCTGAATTATCATTATATAACGCCACAAAAGCTTAAGGTTCTCCATAAAACCAGTACCTGTTCTGCTGCCTCCTGTTGATATATAATCTGCGCCTAATTTCGATACTTTCGCTTTCATCTCCTTCGTACTCTCAATGGAAATACAGGTTACTTCATTGCCTGCATGAACCATTTGTTTAATGAAATCTCCTCTGAAATTTGTCAGAGAGGGTCCAAAACTGGCTGCGACGATAATCTTCATTTTTTCCGCTCCTCCAGCACTCTGTTCCAATCAAACCCGCAGGAAAACAGAAAATCCAATACCGAAAGATTCTCTTCAAAGGCACCCCATTGCTGCGGATAGGAGAAGGGCTTATAATCCGTATAGGTCAGAGTAATCCCTTTTTTCTCAAAGTTCTCACTCCTTTGATAACTCTTCGCACCAAGCCCTGAATAATATTCGTTTGCATGGAGCAATGAGCAAATATCCAGTATCCGCTCCTCTTTTACGGTATGAATATTTAATTCCGATGACTTTATAATGGCAGTTCTTATTCCGAAGCCTGCCAGGATAAAACGGTTTATTGTTATATTCATATCAGCAAGACTTTCATATTTGGCAAGCAGCAGTTCTTTTATCATGGGAAAGATATCATTATAATACTTACAGTGTTTATAATTGGCAGTTATAAGAGCCAAATGCTTTTCTTTCCAGCCGATTTCGTCTTTTGTGCGTACTTTGTTAATGGTATCCTTAAAATGATACTCTAAAGGAATCGTCAGCCTTTTTCTTCCCTGCGGAGTCTTAATATCATTTCTATGATGCATATTATTATTGGAAAATTGAACATCATCCAGATATACAAACAGATCCGCTTTGGATATCTTATAAAAATGACCCAGATAGGGAATATAATCCGGCTGATGGATAGCGATTCTCATGCCTACCTCTTTCCGCCGCCTAACAGGACCATACGTTATTTGTCCTGTGGGTCAGCATATACATTACTTCCTTTAAGCACTGTTACTGCTGTCTTTATAACTATTATAAAGTCACTTTTTAAAGTGATATCTTCAACATAAGCAACATCCATTCTAAATTGTTTCTCTCTATCCGCTGCTGCCCGGTATTTCATATCTATGGAGCAAAATAAGCCAGGAAGTACAGAAAACCTCTTATCATAGGAATAACCTTCAATTTTGAATTCTGCCTCTTCTTCCAGAATGGGTCTGGGCCCAACAATTGCCATATCTCCTCTTAAGATGTTAAAAAGCTGAGGAAGTTCATCCAAACTTGTTTTTCTAAGTATTCTACCGATATGTGTTATCCTGGAATCTCCCTGGTATGCTCTAGTTTCAGGGTTTTCATGATTTTCTTTCATTGTTCTGAATTTATATATTTTAAACGGTTTTTTATCTTTACCAAGTCGATATTGTGTAAAGATAACTTTTCCTCCATCTTCTAACTTAATACTGGCTGCTATTATGAGAAGTAAAGGACAGAATAGGATTAAAAGTACTGCACTTACTGACTTCTCAATCTTTTGCTTCATATATCTTTCATAGATGCCTGTCATAACAACTAGAAATACCTCCCGTCTGCTTTTTACTGCCGCTTAATGTTACTAAGTCATTTCCCAAACGGTTTAAAATCTTTAAAATATTCTTCGAAAAGCACATTCAAAGGATTCTGCCAATAAAAGCCCTGCCTGGCTGCCGCGATATGCTGCTAAACCTTTTATTGCTGCTTCACTGCGAGGATGGGGGTAGGGACGCATAACCCCTTCATATTGGGATAGTGCTTTCATTTTTGTATTGATACCTTCTTCTTTTACCTCCACAAATACATTGGGGGTGAAAGGAGGTAGTGTTGGATTTAGATTCCATTCTGTTGAGGAAGGAATCTCCATATATAGCAATTCCTTAATCGGTTTTATGTTTTCTTTTCTCTGAAACAATCTTACTGCCGCCTGGCAGGCAATTGAGGTATAATAATGGTCGTTATTCATATCAGCCGGATGATGAGTAAACACCATTGCAGCCAGTGTTACTGTTAAGATTTCTTCAATAAATTGAACAAGTTTAAGATGAGGGACCGTGTTAAATTCTATATTGGGAAACTTGCCAAGATAGACCTTATGAACACCAAGAATACGGCAGCAACTTACGATATCCTTGTAAAGTTTCTGTATCCCGGGACGATTTTTTCTCGCTCCGGCTTCACCGCATAGTATGCAGACTTCTGCCCTGTTACCCTCTGCAGTAATTTTATGAATGAAAGCACCTGCTCCCAGCACTTCATCGTCAGGATGTGCAACAACAAATAGATAGTTCATACCTGTTTGGCCTCTGCTTTGGCTGCTTATTCCTATTAATGTCATAATTCAACTGTATTACTTCCATTATCCATTGATTGTCTCAGGGTCTTTAAAGGTTGGTACAATGGTCTTTAAGGTTTCTCTGATTATTTCTGCTGAATCTGACTCTATTGCTTCCTTTAACAGCTTCATGGAATTTAATATACAGGGCAGCCTTATTTCTTCCTGTTTTTCAATAAATATCTTATGATTAACTGTTGCAATGAGTTCATCTCTATTTGTCAAAATCTCTTCATATAACTTTTCTCCCGGTCTTAAACCGGTTTCAACTATCTCGATATCACTGTAAGGAATATAACCGTTAAGTTTTATCAGATCTTCCGCTAACTTTAAAATATTGATCGGACTTCCCATATCCAATATATAGATTTCAGAGCTTCTGGCCATCTCTCCTGCTTTCAGCACCAGGGATGCAGCCTCTTCTACCGTCATAAAATAACGAGTAACCTTTTTATCAGTTACGGTAACCGGACCGCCTCTGGCTATCTGTGTCTGAAACAGAGGAATAACGGAACCGTTTGAGCCTAGCACATTACCGAATCTTACTGCTGCAAATCTGGTTTCTTTACAGAATTTCATACTCTGAAGTATCATTTCACAGAACCTTTTACTGGCTCCCATGATATTAGTGGGATTAACTGCTTTATCCGTAGATATCAATACGAATTTCTCTGTTTTATATGTTCTTGCGGCCATCACAACATTGTAGGTTCCAAAAATATTGTTTTTTACTGCCTCTGCCGGGCAATCTTCCATTAATGGAACGTGTTTATGTGCGGCTGCATGGAATACAAGTTGTGGATGGTACTTATTGAAAATATGATCAATAGCAGCAATATCCTGAACGGAAGCTATCTCCACCTTCAGATCCAGATTTTTTATCATACTGCTCAATTCCTGCTGCAATTCATATGTTGTATTCTCGTAATTATCTAATATGATAAGTTGCTTCGGTCTGCTTTTAGCAGCTTGCCGACAGACCTCCGAGCCTATGGTTCCGCCTCCGCCTGTAACAAGAATTACCTTATCCTTAAGGTAATTCTCTTCTTTCTCTTCTGCAAAGTAAACCGGTTTTCGTCCCAGTAATTCACTTGTAATGGAGAACGGTTTATTATCTACTCCTGCCACATAACCCTTCAACCGGATCACCCCCTTACCCTTACTAGTATTAATATATTCCTTATGAATCTCATTGTGACAAAATGAGTCATGCTGATGCAATAAACTCTGTCGATTTAAGTAACATTTGGATTTCAAGCGCATAAGATATTAGGAAACTACATGGTAGCTTTTTTACCCAATGAATCAAAGTTTAGAGAGGAGCTGGAATTTAAATGCCATTTATAGGTTTGGATATTTTTACGATGTTTTTGATCATTATTGTACCCGGTATTTTTGCCGACAGAATCTTCCGACTAATCGCTTTCTGTCATAAAACCAGCAGCATTTACACATCCCTGATTTTTAGTTTAGTTATCTATTGGATAAATATTTTCGGACTGTTTGTTTTCAAGGACATTACGAATTTCTCAATTTTAAATGCATCCTTTGACTGCTTGCAGTTTACAAGAAGATATATCCTTCTCGCCCTTATAGTGGGTGCTATCCTGGGTGTTATCGCTGGTTTTGCCGGATGGCTGCTTTGCAGACTTCGTAGAGATACCTAAATAAAAAAACAGGTCCTCATGGGCCTGTTTTTTTATTCAAGTATAACATGTTGCAGATTTTACAGTTGCCTGTAACTAAATCTTTAAAGCACTCTCTAATTTGACAGATCCTCAGAGTTATGTCTTCGAGGAAATTTCTTTTTCTACCATTTCTTTAATTGATTCTTCATATCCTCTAATACAGTAATCAAAGTTTTCATAATCTGATAAATCTCTTTCATAGCAGTCATCACCAAAAATCTTTTTGATAAAGCCTACCTTGGGTATTAAAAAGCTAATAATCGGATTAAAGACTTTTATGGGGTAGATTTTCGTCCCATTATAGCATGCAATGGTCTGGAGCATTTTCCAGGTTGAAATATAATCTTGATTTTGAGGATGGTATATTCCTCTGTCATTTTTTTCAATGATAATTCGAATCAGTTCACATAAGTTTATTATGTCAACCATACTTCGTCGATTGGGATAACACGGAAAAATAAAAAGGTATTTTGCGGCTTTCAGCAGGATTCGTATATTTCCTTTACAGCCATATCCATATACAACCGGCGGTCTTATAATCGCTATACTAAAATTACTATCCTCTAAAGCTAATATAGCGGTTTCACCTTCCCGTTTACTCTTGCCATAGATGCTGTCAGGGTTAATGGAGGTATTTCTGTTCACTGTTTTTCCGGTATCTCCGTAAACATTCATACTGCTGATGTATATATACTGGCTAACTCCGTTTGCTTTAGCTTTCTTTGCTGATTCCAAGACCTGATCTCTGTTTACCTGATAGTATAAACTTCTGTTTTTTCTTTCTTCTTTCCTATGAGCGATACCGGAAGCATTGATAATAGTTTTATACCCGGACAGGTCTAGCATTCTCCATTCTTCATTTCTGGCGGAGACACTTGTTACTGCATATGCATTTCTTCGCAGCCATTCAGCCAGGGAACTGCCTATAAAACCGTACTTACCGATAATAAGAACCTTATCCCCTGCCATTTTATAGTCTCCAAAATAGATAGCCATCAGAGAGCCATTTATTCTTATCAAGTATTCCTTTTACATCTATCAGCACCTTTTCCTCTGCTCTTCCGGCTGTATACATGTCTTGAATTTCATTTTCCGTTAATCTTAAATATTCATCATGTGCCACAGCAAATACCAGGCAATCCGCTTCCTTGATATCCTGCCTGTCGACAAGCTCGATATTATAATGTCGTTTGGTTTCAGCCTTATCTGCCAGAGGATCGGTAATTATGGGATCTAAGCCATATTCCCTAAGTTTATCGACGATATCCAATACTTTCGTATTTCTGATATCCGGACAGTTTTCCTTAAAGGTAATACCTAAAATTACAACTTTACTATTCTTAACCGGTTTATTTGTCAGTATCAGTTTCTTTATAATATTATCTGCCACGAATTCACCCATACCGTCATTTATCTTTCTGCCGGATAGAATAATCTGTGAATGATAGCCTAAACGCTCAGCTTCATATATGAAATAATAAGGATCCACCCCGATACAATGTCCACCTACAAGCCCAGGATAAAAGCTAAGCGCATTCCATTTGGTACTCATTGCTTCAATCACTTCCTTTGTGTCTATCTGCATACGGTTAAATACCATTGCCAGTTCATTCATAAACGCTATATTAATATCTCTCTGGCTGTTCTCAACCACCTTAGCCGCTTCAGCAACCTTAATGCTGCTTACTCTTACTACACCCGCTTCTATAATTTCTTCATAAACTGCTGCGACCTCCTGTAAGGTTTCCTCATCCATACCTGATACAATCTTTCTGATGTTCTCAAGACGGTGAACCTTATCTCCTGGATTAATTCGTTCTGGTGAATATCCCACTTTAAAATCTTTGCCACAAATCATTCCGGAAGCTCTGTTTAATATAGGTACACACACCTCTTCCGTTACACCTGGGTAAACAGTGGATTCATATACAATAATAGAACCTTTTTTTAAATTCCTGCCGACTATTTCACTGGCTGCTTCAACGGGTTCAAGATCCGGTGTCTTGTGAATATTAACGGGTGTAGGTACAGCGATAATATGAAATTTTGCCTCCTTAAGTTTCTCTTCATCATATGTGAATTCTATGTTAGCATCCTGGATGGCTTTATTCCCTACTTCTTTGGTTGGATCTATTCCATTTCTATACTTATTAATAACCTCAGCACTAATGTCAAAACCGATAACATTATATGTTTTGGAGAAAGCCAGGGCCAGGGGCATACCTACATACCCCAATCCTATGACCGCCAGACTTTCTTTTCTTTCGGATAAATCTTCAGCCAAACTCATAACCACTACCTCACTATCCATAATTTATTATAAAAGGTTTATTCCCTATTTCAATAGTATGACAAAACCAGCTTTTTGCCACAAAAAGAAACTGCCGCAAGCTCTTTGTCATAGATAGATATTATCTTAGACAACTTCTTGCGGCAGTTCTTATAGTGGTGTATTTTGAAGGAACAAGACGGTTCATGGGTTTTAATAAACCTATTCCCCTTGTGCATAGTATGGTATTACAAGATACTTACCTTCATGTATGGTGTCTGAGGTAAGACCGTTTGTCTTCTTTATCTCTTTGATATAATCATTCATATTATCGTACTCATCCGTTATGTATTGACTTGCGATACTCCATAAAGTATCACCTTTCTCTATCTGAATACTGGTTATATGTTTTGTTGAGCTCTGCAGCTTCTCTGCATTTACATTTGTCGATAGCAGAAGAAGTGATATTACCAATACAACAGCTATACAGAGTCCAGACAATACAAGGTATTGTTTCTTAGACTTAATGTGATTATAAAGTATTAAAAACGGGCTGTTTAATAAGGATAATGACATCTGGTTCATACTATGATCCTCCTGTTATACTTATCTTATTGATAAAGAATGTGTAGATATTTCATTTATTATGAGCTTGTCTATATTACAATAAAACGAACATATGTTGCGAACACTTGTTTTGTTATCCTGATTATAATACCCAAACATTTGTTTGTCAACGGTATTTTTTTAATTTTCTAGCAATTTTTACAAAAAAGCGAACATAAGTTTTGCATTTCCAGAAAAATCGTGTTATAATGATGACAATGAAAGTAAAAGAATTTTTCATACAAATAGAATATAAGAATGCAAGCTATTAATGGAGGAAATATAATGAGTTATGGTAAAATCAGTCCTAAACAAAGAGAAATTCTGGAATATCTAAAAAGCCAGACTTTATCTAAGGGTTATCCGCCTGCCGTTAGGGAGATATGTGAAGCAGTTAAGTTAAAGTCCACTTCCTCCGTTCATTCCCATCTTGAAACATTGGAGAAGAATGGCTACATAAGACGAGACCCGTCCAAACCAAGAGCCATAGAAATAATGGATGACACTTTTAATCTGGCGAAAAGGGAGATGGTCAGCGTCCCAATCGTTGGAACAATTACAGCCGGACAGCCTATACTGGCTGTAGAGAATATAGAAGGTTATTTCCCTATACCAACAGAATATATGCCTAACGAAGAAACCTTTATGCTTAAAGTGAAAGGCGAGAGCATGATAAATGCCGGAATTTTTGACGGTGACCAGATTCTTGTCCAGAAGCAGTCTCATGCAGTGAACGGAGACTTCGTGGTAGCTTTAATTGAAGACTCCGTTACTGTAAAGACCTTTTATAAAGAAAAGGATTATTATCGACTTCAGCCGGAAAATGATACCATGGAACCTATTATTTTAAAGGAATTAGAGATTCTTGGTAAGGTTATCGGTCTGTTCCGTATGTTTTAAACTTTTATTGGCTCAATCACTGTAACGGATTCATGAACTTTTTGTGTCTCCCTCTTAGTGCTTGGTTCAATTACCTTTTTAGCATTGATCATCAATTTATCCCAGGTATTTTCACCTAATTTATGAAAGATAATTTTCTGGGCCTCCTTAATATTAGGAGGCCTGTAGGATAAATCATGGCAGTCACTTCCTAATAAATCTACATATTCCTCTTCAATTAGTTTCAATGCTCTTCTTCTGGTTCCAGAATCTGATAAGGCTGAAGCATTTAATTGCAGAAGGCATCCTTTTTGCTTTAGTTCTTTTAAAAGTTTCTTACTTCTCATAAGCGGTCTGTAACGGTCTATATGAGCAATTATGGGATTAATATTATAGTATCCGATTATTTCATCAAGGTCACTCATGTACTCCATATTCCATACCTTCATATCAGGAAATTCTAACAGAAGATAGTTGGTATTCTCTATACATAATGGTTTTAAATCCGTGTAGTGGAATAGATACTTATGCAGATAGGTCTCACTTCCAGCAATTAAATGTACTTTACTGTGATTTACTGCCTCCATAGCTTTGGATCGTTTTAGCAGAAAATTCTCCATGGTTCCTTCCATGGGATAAAAATGCGGTGTGCAGACAGCTTGTGTAACCTGCTGCCTATGCAGATATTCCGTCAGCATTATGGCTTCTTCCTGGGTAGTAGCTCCATCATCTATGCCAGGCAGTATGTGTGTGTGCATATCAATCATTATTACCTCCATTCCTGCGCATTATTACGCAATCGTTCATTAAGCCGAGGATTCATAATCGCTTGTCACTTCTACTGCCTATCTTCTATTTATTGCCTTCAGATCGGTGGTAATAGTAGTATTTGGACTTATTAATCCCCAATTCCTTCACCGATATACCATTTAAAACAAAGCCTAGGATATTCGCTTTTGCATATCGGTATTTCATCAATACATTTTCAATTTCCGGATAGGAAGTCTTGCCTTCTCTGATTACAAGTATAGCTCCGTCCGTATTCCTAATAAAGCTAAGTGAATCCGCTACTACATTCACCGGAGGCGTATCTAATATAATATAATCATATTCACTTTCCAGCTCTTTTATTAGTGCTTCCATTTGCTTGCTGCCTAAGAGTTCAGAAGGGTTTGGTGGAATTGATCCCATGGGTATACTATAAAGATTGTTATAGGGTGTTGTATAGATTACCTCTCTCATAGTATTCATGTTTGAAAGACAATCACTGAGACCGGGGGAACTTTTTGCTGTAAAAAAGTGATGCGTTCTGCCTTTTCTTAAGTCACAGTCAATTAATAAAACTTTATTACCTGCCTGTGACAGAACAATGGATAGATTTATACTGGTAGTACTTTTTCCATCTTCCGGTGCTGGGCTGGTAATGAGTATCTTTTTGCAACCATCTTTTCGAACTGAAAATCTAAGATTTGTACGTAAAGCTTTATAACTTTCCGATACCAAAAATGTACTTTCATCATTTAGTGTTGTACTTACCGTTTCATTATATCCAAATCTTTCAGCTAAAATTTTAAAAACAGTTGAATTTCTAATACCTCTTGCATAATTAGCTTTTCCAGAGGTATGAGGTATGCTGCCAAGAAGCGGAATGTCATAATGTTTCATCAAATCTTCCTGATTAGCCACCTTGATGTTAAGTATCTCCTTTAAAATAACGAAAATAAATACTCCAAATCCTGTAACGATTCCTCCCATTAATGTATTTAACAGTGTATTGGGGCCGGAAGGGCTGGAAGGATACGCCACCGGATCAACTACACTGATAATTACATTGGACATTATATTTTTGATTAACTGAGGTGCTACTGTTTCCATACTTTTGACTAGGTTATAGGAATCATCCGGATTCTTACTGGTTAGTGTGATGCTGAAGATTTCCGTATTCCGAATAGTACTTATGGTTGTCATGGCTTGCAGCTCCTGCATGGAATAGGGAAGATCACTCAAATCAATGAGTTTTAGGAAGAACTGTCTCGTATTTAGAAAATTGATATAGGTTTCTGCTATTTTCTGAGCATAATCCAACTCAGACAAATTTGTGAGGGTACTGTCTGCTGTACTTACGTAAAAAGAAGCTGAAGCTGTATAAGTCTTGTCAATCATAAATTTATTAACAAGAAAACTGAGAGAAAGGCCTGCAAACGTACATACTGATATTAGGATGAAGTATCTCCTGATAAGCCGAAGTACATCTTTGACTGTAAAATCCATTCTATACCGTTCCTTTCTGCGTTACTTTTTAAATTACTAGTTGACCCTGCATAGGAAGTCTTTATAACTGCACTGATTGTACTTAAGTGCAAGAGTTTAACGTGGCAAACTCTTTTATTCTATAGTATGAAGAAAATAAACTTTGGGAACTTTATGGCCAGAAAAAACTCCACGAAAAAGGTACTGTATGTTACTGCCAGAAACAACTTCTGGTAATAACATACAGTACCTGAATTAAGAGTACCGTATTTACTGAGTATTTTATTAAATAAACAGCTGTTCTTTCTCAACTACCTTTCCATCTCTCCAAATACGCTCTAAATCGTAGAAAAGGCGGTCTTCTTTTGAAAAGATATGAACAACTACATCGCCGTAATCCATTAAGATCCAGCTTGCAGATCTGACACCTTCAACTCTCTTTGGTTCATGTCCGTTCTTTGATAACTCTTCCATTACATTATCAACCAGAGCCTGAACCTGTGAAGAGTTGGTTCCGTTGGCAATAATAAAATAGTCTGCAATAACGGTAATATTACCAATTTCTATAACTTTTATATCTTCTGCTTTTTTATCGTCTAAAGCTTTATAAGTCAATTTTGCGATTTCTTTTGCTGTATTCATTAATACTCCTTTACTTCACATAATTCCCTTTATAATAATCATAGGTTAATGCTGTTGTATCATCAATGGCACATCCGGCTTGCTCAAGATATCTGACGGTATCGCCTAAGATCTTACATACAGCTTCCTCCAGATTTTCAAAGGATAATTTTCGAATGCTGTCCAACTCAGGAATAGTGGATGAGGATCTATTTGGCTCTATATAATCGGCTACGAATATAATCTTATCAAGCTTTGACATATCCGGTTTACCGGTTGTGTGCCAGGTAATAGCAGAAAGGATTTCCTCATCTACAATATTATATACATTTTTCGCGTAGAATGCTCCTAATTTGGCATGAAGCAGGTCAGGCTTAAGCTTTTCTACCGGTTTAACCGGAATATTATTCTTATAACATTCCAAAAGCATTTCCTCACCAGTCATGTATTTAGCACAATCATGCATTAATCCTGCGATGGCAGCCTTTTCATAATCTTCTTTAAAGGTAATTGCCATGGAGAAGGCCGTGGTCATTACTCCCATTGAATGCATAAACCTTTTTCTTGGTAGTATCTCACCTAATCTCTTCTCCAACTGAAACAAATTTTCCATCATTTTTCTGCTCTTTTCCTGTATAAAGCTGATGCTCCCTGATATATTCATGTACTGCCTCAGGAACCATATATCGAATAGAGCTCCCTCTTGATAGCTTATCTCTTAACTCATGAGAAGCAATATCCAGATAAGGTGTATTCAGTATATGAATATTAGCATGAAACTTTGCAGTCAGATGCTCTGCCTGAGCTTTTAATTCTTCTCTAGTCTCCTGCCCCCTTACTGCTGCCACAATATGGGCAAACTTCAGTATTACCTCCGGTTCCCACCAGTTTTCCAACTGGAACAGGGAATCTGCACCCATTATAAAATAATAGGTTATATCCGGATTTTCCTGGTTTAACTGCTGTAAGGTATCTGAGGTGTAGGTGGTACCCTCTCTTAATAGCTCCATTCTTGACAGCTCAAAAGAGGGGTTATTCTGAATAGCTAACTCCACCATTTTCTCTCTGTGTATGTCATCTGCTATCAAGTCATTTCGCTTATGGGGCGGTCTCTTAGAGGGCATAAACAAAATCTTTTGAAGACCCAGCTGTTCCAAAGAGCTTTGTGCCAGTATCAGATGCGCCATATGAATGGGATTAAAAGTTCCGCCCATAATTCCTACTTTCATAAGCCAAGCCTCTCTTCTGATAATCAAAACGGTTACCGAATTATTCTTTCTTTCCTTTTGCTTCTTTCGGCAGTTCAATTTTTTTCTTGGTTTTTGATTCTCTGTAGAGAACAAACTTCTTTCCTATTACCTGAACTACTTCAGAATGGGTGCGTTCTGCAACTACCTGTGCAATTTCACGGGGATCGTCCAGACAGTTTTTCAGTACAGTTACCTTTATAAGTTCCCTTGTTTCAAGTACCTCTTCCAGACCTTGGGTAAGCTCCGGTGTAAGGCTTGCTTTCCCTACTTGAAATACGGAATCGATATTCATGGCAAGACCTTTCAAATAGGATCTTTGTTTACTTGTCATATTAATACCATGCCTTTCTCACAACCTGCAAACTTTGCCTGCAGGCTTTCTTAAAGTACCAATCTTTGGTTGGATACTTTTTATCAGTCGTAAACACATTGTCTTTATGCTGATATTTTACTTATAATAATCAAATTGCAGGCCGTACATCTTAACAGTATCGCCTTCTTCAATATCAAGTGCCTCAAGCTCATCCAGAATTCCGTTTTCTTTCAGGAAACGCTGGAAGAATTCAAAACCTTTTTCAGAATCAAGATTGGTATACCCAAGCATTCTTTCAATTCTGGGTCCTTCAACAACAAAGAGATGTTCGTCTTCTTTCACTACGGTATATGGCTCATTACCAAAATTCATATTATCAAGATTGAATTCTTTCTCAAATACCAATGGTTCAGAAGGAAGGCTGTCAAGCAGCTCTTTTACATAGAATAATAATTCTCTGACGCCCTTACCGCTGACAGCAGAAATGGGAAATACTTTAATACCTTGTGGTTCAAAGGTTTCTTTTAATAAATTGACTGCCTGTTCTTCCTCTTCACCATAAAGGATGTCCAGTTTATTAGCAGCTATTACCTGTGGTTTACCTGAGAGTTCTTCGTTATAGGCCTTTAATTCGCTGTTGATTGTCTCAATATCCGCTAAAGGATCTCTTCCTTCAACTCCGGCTGCGTCCACCATATGAACAATTACTTTTGTACGTTCTATATGGCGTAAGAATTCGTGTCCAAGCCCGATTCCCTGGGAAGCACCTTCAATAAGTCCAGGTATGTCGGCTATTACAAAACCATTTCCATTTTCCAGATCTACAACTCCCAAGTTGGGATTTAAGGTAGTAAAATGATAGTTGGCTATCTTAGGCTTTGCATTGGTTACACGGGATAAGAATGTGGATTTTCCAACATTAGGGAAACCTACCAGACCTACATCAGCAATAACCTTTAGCTCCAGTGTAACATTAAGATCTCTTGCTTTTTGTCCAGGCTGCGCGTATTTCGGCACCTGCATGGTTGCTGTGGCATAATGCTGATTTCCTTTTCCGCCTCTGCCTCCTTTTAGGATAACCTCTCTGCGGTTGCCATGGGACATATCAGCAATGACTTTACCGGATTTCGTATCTTTAATTACGGTTCCTTCCGGTACGTTTAGAACTAAATCCGCTCCATTTTTACCATGGCAATTTTTCTTACCGCCATTCTCACCATCTTCAGCTGAATATTTTTTGATAAAGCGGTAATCTGTCAGGGTATTCAGATTATCGTCCACCTCAAATATTAAGTCACCACCTTTACCGCCATCACCGCCATCGGGTCCGCCGGCTGGAACAAAAATTTCTCTGCGAAAACTTACATGTCCGTCGCCGCCTTTACCTGAACGAATATATATTTTTGCACTATCTGCAAACATTTTTTTCACCTCTTTTCCGAATATCTTTATTATGAGCAGATATTCCTATATCATGAATAAACCCCACATTCATGAATTAATCAAGAATCTGGGGTCCTAAAGTTTCATCTTATTTGGATTCTACTGGATAAACAGAAGCCTGTTTCTTGTCTCTGCCTTTTCTTTCGAAACGAACAACACCATCAACTAATGCAAATAAGGTATCATCGCCGCCGCGTCCTACATTAACACCGGGATGAATCTTTGTGCCACGCTGTCTGTAAAGAATGTTACCAGCCAGTACGAACTGTCCGTCTGCTCTTTTAGCTCCTAATCTCTTGGACTCGGAATCTCTGCCGTTCTTGGTAGAACCAACACCCTTTTTATGAGCGAAAAACTGAAGGTTCATTTTTAACATAACCTACACCTCCTTGAATATATGTCGCAGGATACCCCGCTAAACAAATTTAATATACTGCTTTCCGTAATCTTCCCTAATTCCGTTTAGTCCCAGAAGCAGAGAATTCAATAACAAAGTGGATTCATTACCAGGTTTTGAAACAATCTTAAAATCTATCATGCCCTTTTTCTCATCTTCTTTCAATTGAAAGGTATCTGATGTAAAAGTCTCAATAGAATTCACGGTATTTATTATCAGTGCTGATACCGCTGCACAAACTATGTCCTGTCCGCTTTCTGCGAAACCGGCATGTCCTGTACTGCGAAAGCCTGTAAGCTTACCGTCTGCATCTTTATATACGGATATAGTTATCATAACCTAACCCTGCTTAGTTATGCGTTGATTTTTTCAATCTTAACCTTGGTATATGGCTGTCTGTGACCGTTTTTCTTGTGATATCCGGTCTTTCTCTTGTAGCGATAAACAACAACTTTCTTGTTCTTACCATCTTCAACTACAGATGCAGTTACAGTTGCTCCTGCTACTGTAGGCTCACCTACTACTAAAGAACCATTGTTTACTACAAGTACCTGGTCAAAGGTATAAGTTGCTCCAGCTTCTACACCAAGCTTCTCTACTTTAATGATATCGCCTTCGGCTACTTTGTACTGTTTACCACCTGTTGCAATAATTGCGTACATATGGCACACCTCCTATTATCATTACTCGCCAGCTATGGTATCTCTAACAGAAATCAAACGAATTTGATAAAATAGAAAGATTTAAAACCTCGCTGTGCGGCACACTAAAACAGTTTAGCATATGAACCATTAATTGTCAATGCTAAGTTTTATTTTTTTGGTATTTGTCCCGAATTCAAAGGGTACAACAGCTTTTTTCATTTCACATATAATTTATCTATTATTTAATTGTTGGAAATTACTACTCTTATAACCTTTTAATAGTATATTTGTAGTTATATATAAAAGCAAGTCAAATATAAGGTCCAGTGTATTAATATTATTAATATTTTTAGGTGTATTAAAAAACTTAAATTATTTTAAACTTTTAGTATTATAATAATTTCAAACTAACCTTATGTAGTATGACCATTATTTTGTAATAGAATCAAGCCGGAATTCCTCTTGACATTTATATCAGACTGATATAGTCTAATAATAGGCATCATTTAAATGTATTGGTCAACAGCAATACTGAAAGCTGCCACTGCTATATGTTAAATTGGAGGAATAATGGCTATCAAAAATAAAACTCGTTATGCTATACTTGGAATTCTAAGCATCCATTCCGGTACCGGTTATGATATTAAAAAATACTGCGATACTGTCATTTCAAATTTCTGGAATGAGAATTTCGGTCATATTTATCCGGTATTAAATCAACTCTTGTCTGAGGGTTTGATTCAGACAGAAGCATCTTCCTCTCCCAGAAAAAAAGTTTATACGATAACAAGCTCCGGGCGTGAGGAATTCCTGAAATGGTTAGCTGAGCCTCCTATACAGCAGCCGGTCCGATCGGAATTCATGCTAAAACTGACCTTTGCAAGCAATCTTCCAAGGTCAGAAGTTATTAAAATGATTACGGAATATAAACAACAACATCTTAATCGTCTGAAGGAATTTCAATCAGTAGCTGAAAGTTTAGAAAAAGGTATTAAAGAAATAACACCTGAGAGAGAACTCTATCTCTATGCACCTTTACGTTATGGTATCTTAAATACTCAGGCTGTTCTGTCTTGGTGTGATGAAATACTTGAGTTATTAATTTGATCAATTAAGTAATTAACAATTTAAAGATTCGTTTCAGATTTAGTTTACCGTTTCCTGGAATTATTCAAGTAAGAGGGTATATCAGAAAATTAAAGAAATTTTCTGATATACCCTCTTTTTTTGTTATTCAAAAATCAAGTAACATTTTATACTTATTACTCATTCTGCTCTAGGTGCAATTAACTTTTTGCCGATTGCATATCACAAAAAGCCATTCTTACCCGGAATTACATATGGTAGTTCTAGCTAAGTGCCAACGCTTCCTCTAATTTCTCTATTAAGAAATCAATATCGCCCTCTTCTATTACCAACGGCGGCTGAAAAGCAAGTACATTCCGGTATAATCCGTTCTTTCCAAGAATTATTCCCTCGTCCTTTAACCGCTCAAGTATGGCGTCGGTTTTCTCAGGCAACGGTTCTTTTTCAGCAGTACATAGCTCCATGCCCAGCATCAGTCCTTTACCTCTTACATCACTTATAATAGGGTATTTATCCTTTAATACCAATAGTTTACCAAGTAATCTTTCCCCCAGTGCTTTGGCACGACTGCATAAATCTTTCTCTGTGATATAATGAAGCACTCCTAAAGCAGCGGCACAAGAAACCGGATTACCGCCAAGCGTCGATGCAGAAGGTGCCGTAAAACGGGCTGCTATCTCCGTTGTTGTAGAAAAGGCGGCGGCAGGAATTCCGTTTCCTAAGGCTTTTGACATAGTCAGGATATCGGGTACGATTCCGTATTGCTCAATTGCAAACATCGTTCCGGTACGAGCAAAGCCTGTCTGGATTTCATCACAGATCATTAAAATCCCATGTTTTCTCAGTAGTTTCTGAATCTCTATAAAAAATCCTTCAGGCGGTGTTATTATGCCGCCGTTTCCCTGAATTGGCTCAAAAATAAATGCTGCTATATCGGAATCTTCCTCTAGAATACCTTTTATTTCTGACAGGGTCTTTTCAGGAGAATTGGATACAAAGTAGAAGTCGTCATCAAGAAATGGGTCTCCTCTCCACATTGGTATTGCCGTAGCTGACATTGTCAAATGAGTTCTTCCGTGAAGACTGTTGCTTAATGCAATAAACTTCTTCTTTCCTGTATAAATTCTTGCCAGGAGCATGGCACCTTCATTTGCTTCCGAACCGGACATACAGAAGAAGGAATTGTTAAGGTTACCCGGAAGTACTTCACTGAGCCTTTTGGCTAGTTCCACTACCGGTTCCGTAAGATATACATTGGTTACGTGCTGTAGGTTTGTTAACTGCTCTATTACTTTATTAATAATTGCAGGATTGCTATGTCCGCAATTCATTACTGAAACTCCGGCAAAGAAATCCAAATATTTTTTTCCCTGATTATCGTAGAGATACTGCATTTCTCCTCTTGTAAATACCGGAGGATTTTTATAAAAATACCCCAGACAGGGCATCAGATAATCTTTACGCATCTGTAATACTTCTTCAGAATTATACATTAAATAACCAAACCTTTCTTATTAACTTTACTTGAGCACAGGTACAAATCAGAATATATATTTGTAAATTCACAGCGTTATAAACCGAAACTACCCAGTGTCAGTCCGGTTCCTTCTGTTTTAATCTGATGATATAAATTATTGCAGTTATTAAGATCAGATAAGGCTTTCTTATAGCTAGTAACTACCTGTTTTAGTTCGTCATTGCTTAAATGTGCCGCCTCAATACGGAAATTTAATAAACCTGCTTCATAGAGTCCTTTCAGAATAGGCAGATAACAGAGATTTTTATATAAAACCATATGGTTTCTACCATATTGGTCCTTATAGACAGGATGTTTAAAACCCTTTTCATCAACCAGATACAAAAGTCCTTTTCTGTCTTTTTCCACGTTATCGTAAAGATCATGCTCCATATACATTACAGTTGGAGAACCATAGACTATTAATTCTGCTTTAGAGCCTGTCAGGTTAATAAGCTCCACAGCTTCAGCAAGAGTCGCTTCCGGTGTTATAGTGAACCTGCTTAGACCCATTTTCTCATAAAAGCCGGCAGCTGCATAATTTAAAATATTTAAGGGGTAATCACCGATTAGATTCTTGTCTTTAAAAGCACGTATACCACCAATATTCGTAGCAAGCAGTCCGTCTACAGGGAGTCCTGAAGCGATAAGCTGTCCATACTGTTCAAACTGCATGTCAAAGGTCATATGAGGCATACCAAGGTATACCTCCGTATTCCCCTTCCCGGAAACCAGTCCCTCTATCTCATGCCTTGAAAAAGGCCTGTCAGGAAGGAAAACATCACCTGAGAGATAAATAGCATCAACACCTGCCTCCAGACATGTTTGTGCCTGCGTAATGTTATTTACTTTAACGCATAGTTTAGCTTTTTCTGTATTGTTTTTGCAATAACCTTTAAGTTCCTGATTAATCTTCTCAAGCTTCTCTTCGGTTATTTCACGTTCTTCGGTTGCAGTACTGAATACTTTTCCGCTGCTAAAGAGGGTTCCTGTACCTTCATATCTGGTATTGATGTTGCTAAGACCGGGTCTGCCAAATGCGTATGCCGGTGAGGTATCCCGCTTACGATTTTCCTGCAATAATTCAATATCCTTTCTCCTGTCATAGCAGATAGGGTCCTTAATGTAGCGGTCAATTGCATCTGCATAAGTTCCAATTATCATTTTAAGATAGCCCATATCACGCATACGGCCTTCTATTTTGAAAGAGGTAACACTGCCTTCTATTAATTCCGGTATATGCTCATACAGGGACATGTCTTTTACAGCCATAGGAAACTCTGTTTGGTAATCCATACCGTCCTGATGTATATTAAAGCTCCATCTGCATGGTTTTAAGCAGCGTCCACGGTTAGAGCTCTGTCCAAATAACATTCCGCTGTAGAGACATTGTCCGCCATGAGCAATACACATATCACCATGAATAAAATATTCTATTTCCATCTGTGTGGTATCAGCCAGATATTTGCTGTAGGTAAGGGAGGCTTCCCTGGAAATTACTACTCTTGTTACTCCTAAATCCTTTAAGGCATATATGCTCTGCTGATTGTGAATATTCATCATTACAGAGGCATGTACTGTCAGATCCAAAGCTAATTCCTTTATTAAAGCAATTANNCGCTTAGATCCTGAACAATTAATGCATCCGGCTTATACCCTTCCAGTTTTATAAGAAAACTTTTAAGCTCAGAGAGCTCTTGATCGCCGTAAAGATTATTTACAGTGATATATGCTTTCTTACCTAAGGAATGCGCAAGCTTTACAGCTTCTTCAAGCTCTGCATCAGAGAAATTGTAATCCTTACGATGAAGACGCATATTCAGGTTCTTACCACCAAAATAAACTGCATCGCAATCCAGTTGTATTACT